>JBILAR010000035.1:0-30200 GCA_044354115.1 Pseudomonas sp.
GCAACTGTCCAACGAGATGATTGGCCTGGTGCTGGCGGTTAATCCGAATAAACCCCTGCGCCCAACGGTGATCGTCTACGACCCTGAGGTGCCCAAAGACGAGGCGATCATTCTCGATCTGGAGCGCGAAACCGAGCTGAATATCAGCAAGAGCCTGCGGCCCGGCCAATTGCCGCAAGACATCTACAACTACCTGAGCCCGCGCCAACACGTGACCTACTACTTCGACCCACAAGCGGCAGGCGCCTAGATGAACCAGCCCTCGCCCGCCACCATTGCCCAAGCGCTGCTCAGCCATTACGAGCAAGCGTTGCTGGTGGTCGACCCGCTGAGCCTGATGATTGTCGAGGCCAATCCGCCGGCTTGCCACGCGCTGGGCTATAGCCGCGACGAACTGCTGCAATTGCCGATTACCGAAGTCGAAAGTTCGATTCAGGACATGTTCTTCTGGGATGACGTGCGCGACGGGCAAATCAGCGACCTGTCGGCAGTGGATGGCGAGTACAAACGCCGCGATGAATCGCTGTTTAGCGTGACCAAATCGCTGCGGCAAATCAGTGCCGGCGAGCGCAACCTGCTGCTCCTGAGCTTCCAAGATGCCACCCCGCAAAAAGCCGTCAGCCAAGCGCTGGAACACTCCACCTCACTGCTCTCAGCGACCTTGGAGGCCACCGCCGACGGCATTTTGGTGAGCAATATGGACGGCGGCATTAACAACATGAATCGCCATTTCGCGCGCATGTGGCACATTCCCGACGCCCTGCTAACCGCCGGTAATGATGGCGCTATTTTGACCTATCTCGACAGTCAGCTAGCACCCGGCCAGAGCGCGCTCACTGAACTCAAGCAACACGCCAGCGACGACCCCAATCAGTTCGACACCCTCAGCCTGCAAGACGGCCGCTACTTCGAGCGCCACCGCATTCCGCTGTATATCAACCGGCAACTGCAGGGTCAGGTGTTTAGCTTTCGCGACGTAACCCTGCGCAAACTCAAAGAAGCCGAACTGCAACAGGCGATTGCCGAAGCCGAGGCGGCCAACCGAGCCAAGAGCACCTTCTTGGCGGTGATGAGCCACGAAATTCGCACCCCGATGAACGGCATTCTGGGCATGCTCGACTTAACCCTCGACAGCCCACTGAGCGCCGAGCAGCAGCGCTATTTGGGAATGGCCAAGTTTTCCGCCGACGCCTTGCTGGGCATCATCAATGACATTCTGGATTTTTCTAAGGTCGAGGCCGGCAAGCTGGAACTGTGCGCAGAACCCTTCGACCTCGCTGCCTGCAGCTGGGAAGCCATGCAACTGCTGGCGGTGCGCGCCGAAGAAAAAGGCCTGGCGCTAATCCTCGACATCGACCCCGCGCTGCCACAACTACTGCTCGGCGATGCCGGCCGGCTGCGGCAGGTATTTATCAACTTGCTCGGCAACGCGATCAAGTTCACCAGCCACGGCAGCGTGCGTTTGTGCCTGCACGTCAGTGCGCTGGATGCGCACAGTTGCCAACTGCACGGCCAGGTGATCGACACGGGCATCGGCATCGCCCCCGAGGCGCAAGCCTCAGTATTTGAGGCCTTCGGGCAGGCGGACAGCTCGATCTCACGCAAATTTGGCGGCACCGGCTTGGGCTTGTCGATCGTCATACGCATGCTCGAATTGATGCACGGCCGACTGTGGTTGGAGAGCAGCCTCGGCGTCGGTTCGACCTTTCATTTCAATTTAACCCTGCCGTTGGTCGATGCCGAGCAGCGGGTGCAGCCGTGCCCGACCCCGGCGCAAAGCGAACAGTTCAGCGGCCAGCGGGTATTGCTGGTGGCGAGCCAGCCCGAACTACGGCAATTGCTCGAAGACTGCCTGCGCGCCTGGCACCTGCAGCCCATCAGCGCCAGCACTGCTGCGCAGGCGCAGGCGTTGCTGGCAAGCAATCCATCCGCCTTCGGTTTGGCCCTGATTAACGCGCAGCTAAGCGATGGTGACGGCTACAGTTTGCTCGCGCACCTGCCCGAAGCACTGCGCCAACGCAGCGTCATGTTGCTTAGCGCTGGCCAACAAGGCCTCGGCCATCCGCGCTGCCAACAGTTGGGCCTACCGGCGCTAAGCCTGCCACTGGCCAAGCCAGAGTTGCTGCAATGCCTGCTCCAGGCCAGCGGTCTTAGCTCCAGCGAAATTGTGCTGGCGCCCACCCCGCAGCGCACCGAACAGCAGTTGCCGCCGCTGCGTATTTTGCTGGTGGAAGACAACCCGATAAACGCCATTCTCGCCAGCAAACTGCTCGAACGCCATCAGCATCAGTTGGTACTGGCCGATAACGGCAAGCAGGCCATCGAACTGATCACCCAGCAGGCATTCGACTTGGTGTTTATGGATATGTTTATGCCCGAAATGGGCGGCCTCGAAGCCACCCAGTTGATTCGCGCCAACGAGGCCAACAGCGACCAGCATCTGCCAATAATTGCCATGACCGCCAATGCCATGGCCAGCGACCGCGACGCCTGCCTGAGTGCTGGCATGGACGGCTATGTCAGCAAGCCGATCAATCGCCAACAACTGTATGCCGAGATGGCGCGGGTCTTGGTCGGTGCTCACTGCGAGCTGAGCAGTCACGCCAACACTGTCGAAGCCGCCCAAGGGTTCGATTACGCCGCCGCACTGCAACGGGTTGACCCCTTTATCGTGCAGGCCATAGGTGCACCCTTTCTGGCCAGCTGCCAACGCGAGTACCTGAACAAAATGCAGTTGGCGCTGCAACTGGGCGACAGTCAAAACCTGCTGCTCACCGCCCACTCGCTAAAATCACTGCTGGCCAGTTTTGAGCTAACCCCGGCGCAGGATTTAGCCGCCGAACTGGAGCAACTGGGCAAAGCAGAAAACCTCGCCAACGCCGGCCAGTTACTCGCACAGTTAGAGGAGCAAGCCGAGCTATTTTTGCCGCTGCTGGCCCGCCACCTCGCGCAACATATTCTCGACAACCAGTGACATTCAACGGCGCCCAAGTTACCTGCTGCACCGGATTGTTGTTCGTTGAATCACCCGCTTAGCTCGCGATGAATGCGCTGCCGGCTTTACGGAGGCTGTACTCGCCGAAGGCAGTACGCCGCACCTAGCGAACAGTCGAGGATTGATGGACTGTTCGCTGCGCTCCTGAGTCCACCCTACAATCTGGCCTTCGACACGTAACTGATACACAGCCAAACTTAAGCGCCGGAGTTTTCCTCGATCAACCAATCACAGCGCCAGCCGCCTTGGGTCTGGCCTAGGGTATTGGTCAGCCAAGGCAGCAATTGATTGAGTTCCTCCTCCAAACCCCAAGGTGGATTGGCGATGATTAGCCCCGAGCCATTCAAGCGCTGGGCATCATCGGCCGGATGCACATACAGCTCGACCCGCAGCAACTTAGGCGCGCCGGATTTTTCCAGGTCTTGGTAGAACCGACGCAGGGTGCGCTGCTCTTTAATCGGGTACCAAATCGCCACCACCGCTTGGCGCATGCGCTGGATGGTTTCTTTCAGGGCGATGGCGCAACGCTCCAGCTCATCCTCCTGCTCAAACGGCGGATCGATCAGCATCAGGGCGCGTTTCTCGGCCACCGGCAGCAAGGCCCGGGGAATATGCCAACCCTCACCCAAATGCACGGCCACACGCCGGTCGCGCTTCATATTGTCTTTGAGCAGGCGGCCGTCTTCCGGGTGTTTTTCGTTCAGGTGCAGGCGGTCTTGCTCGCGGCACAACTGCCGCGCCAACTCCGGGGAGCCGGGGTAATAACGCAGCACGCCATCGGGGTTGAGTTCGCGAATCACCTTGAGGTAATCGTCGGCCAGCGCCGGGACTTTCTTCGCCGCCCAAACCCGGGCGATACCTTCCAGCCACTCGCCGGTACGGTTGGCCTGATCGCCTTGCAGGTCATACAGGCCCACGCCGGCATGGCTGTCCAAATAGGCAAAGGGCGCCTCTTTGCGGCTGAGCATGGCGATCATGCGCGACAGGGTCAGGTGCTTGAATACGTCGGCGTGGTTGCCGGCATGAAAGGCGTGGCGATAGTTCATGGCAATCAATTCCTCGTGTAGCAGCGCGCAGGCATGACGCCTGCAGCGTAAAGCCGCACAGTTTAACAGCCCAAGCGGCGCGCAGCGGGATTGAAACTGGCGCAGCCCTTTAGGCCGTTATCAACCGCTTGGATGATGCTAGGCGGCCCCCGCCGGCCGGCCTAAACTCAGGCTTATCCGCCAAGCCTCGCATGGCCCGTATTCCCGTATGCACAAAGGCACGCCCAATGTCCGAGACTCTGCTCAGCGCCCGCAATCTGGCCTTCGAACTCTATGAAGTGCTCGACGCTCAAGCCTTAACCGCGCGCCCGCGCTTTGCCGAGCACAGCCGGGAAACCTTCGACGCCGCCATTGGCACCGCCCGCAGCATCGCCGAGCAACTGTTCGCCCCGCACAACCGCAAAGGCGACGAGCACGAGCCGCAGTATGTGGATGGCGCGGCTGTGCTGATTCCCGAGGTTAAGCCGGCCATTGAGGCGTTTTTGCAGGCCGGCTTTTTAAATGCCACACGCGAGTTCGAGGCGGGCGGCATGCAATTACCCAATCTGCTGTCGCAGGCCTGTTTCGCGCATTTTCAAGCGGCCAATATCGCCACGTCGTCTTACGCGATGCTGAGCATGGGCGTGGCTAATTTGCTCGAGAGCTTCGGCAGCCCGGAGCAACAACGTCTATTCCTGCAACCGATTATCGACGGGCGTTTTTTCGGCACCATGGCCCTGACCGAACCGCACGCTGGCTCATCGCTGTCGGACTTACGCAGCAAGGCCACCCCGGCCGGCGACGGCAGCTACCGGATCAAGGGCAACAAAATCTTCATCTCCGGCGGCGATCACGCCCTCGGTGAAAACATCATTCACATGGTGCTGGCGCGCCTGCCGGATGCACCGGCCGGGGTGAAGGGCATCTCGCTGTTTATCGTGCCGAAATTCTTGGTCAATGCCGACGGCAGCTTGGGCGCGCGCAACGACGTAATCCTTGCCGGGCTGTTTCACAAGATGGGCTGGCGCGGCACCACCTCCACCGCGCTGAATTTTGGTGATAATGCAGGGAACAATAACGACGGCTGCGTCGGCTATTTGCTCGGCCAGCCGCACGCCGGCTTGAGCTACATGTTCCAGATGATGAACGAGGCGCGCATTGGCGTCGGCATGGGCGCCACCATGCTCGGTTACGCCGGCTACCTGTACTCGCTGGACTACGCGCGCAACCGTCCGCAAGGCCGGCAACCGGATGGCAAAGACCCGAGCAGCCCGCAGGTGCCAATCATCGAGCACGCCGATGTGCGGCGCATGTTATTGGCGCAAAAGGCCTATGTGGAGGGGGCCTTCGATCTCGGCCTGTACGCCGCACGCTTATTTGACGACACCCAAACCCTGCCGACCGAGGCCGAGCGCAGCACCGCGCTAGAGTTGCTCGACCTGCTCACGCCGATCGTTAAATCCTGGCCCTCGGAGTTTTGCTTAAAGGCCAACGAACTGGCCATCCAAATCCTCGGCGGCCACGGCTACACCCGCGAATACCCGGTGGAGCAGTACTACCGCGACAACCGCCTCAATCCCATCCATGAAGGCACCCACGGCATCCAGTCGCTTGACCTGCTGGGGCGCAAGGTGGCGATGAACAACGGCGCGGCGCTCAAGCAGCTGCTCAAACTGATTCAAGCGTGCTGCCAACGCGCCGGCCAGTACGACAGCCTGAACAACCTGCGCCAGCCACTGGAGCACCTGCTGGCGCGCCTGTCGAGCGTCACCCTAGCGCTGCTCGGCGACCTGATGAGCGGCAAGATCACGCCTACCTTGGCCAACTCGGCGCTGTACCTCAAGGTGTTCGGCCATATGGTCATCGGCTGGCGCTGGCTGGAGCAGGCGATTCACGCAGAAGATGGCCTAGCACTGATCGGCAACGGCCAAGGCAACCCGGCAGATCTCGACTTCTACCAAGGCAAGCTGCAAGCCGCCCGTTACTTCCTGACCTGGGAAGTGCCCGGCTGCCAGCACGACTTGGCCCTGCTCGAAGCCCGCGACGATACCTGCCTGGGCATGCAGGGTGAGTGGTTCTAGCCTAGGCATTCCGCTCGGCAGCTATTGCAGACGATGCAACAGTGGATTGTTATTTTTGGGCATTCTCTAGTGGCCGCTAGGCGCCGAGGATAGGCAACCCCTATTTCCGTGGCGTCCGCCGCCCGATGGAGAACCTACTCGATGAAACGCGTGCTGATGTTATTGGCTAATGGTGTCGAACCCATGGAAATGGCCGCATTTACCGATGTGCTCGGTTGGGCCAACCTAGTCGGCGAACAGCCATTGGAGGTGATTGAAGCCGGGCTTAGAACATCGCTCACGACAACCTTTGGGCTCTCCTTGCAGCCGCGTTTTTTGCTCAGCGAATTAGACCTCAATAGCTTCGATGCCTTGGCAGTACCCGGCGGTTTTGAACCTGCGGGTTTTTACGAGGAAGCCTTGAGTGAGGCATTTTTGGCCTGCATTCGCCACTTTGTCGCCGCCAACAAGCCCGTGGCCAGTGTTTGTGTATCGTCCATCTGCCTTGGTGCGGCAGGTGTGCTGCAAGACCGAAATGCTACGACGTATCACCAAGAAGGCGGACAACGGAAAAACCAACTGCTCGCAAGTGGCGCCCGCTTTCTCGATCGTCCTCTGGTGCTCGACGGCCAAATCATTACCTCAAGTGGCCCAGGCACGGCTGTTGAGGTCGCTTTACTCTTGCTGGAACAATTAAGCAGTGCGCACAACGCGACCCTTATCCGAAAAAAAATGCGCATTGCCACTCCCTCACGCGACTGGTACGAGACGCCACAAGTGCCCTGACGGGTAAGTTGCGGGTTTTTTTGCCTACCGTGCAAACCCACGGGTTAGAATCGGCCAAGCCCTCAGCATTTGAGCTGGCCTCGCCTTTTGCCCGGAGTACGCCCGTGACCGCCACTGCCATCAACAGCCTGTTTTTGATCGGCGCGTTGCTGGTGGCTGCCAGTATTTTGGTCAGCGCCTTCGGCTCGCGGTTTGGCATCCCGATATTGGTGATCTTTCTCGGGGTCGGCATGTTCGCCGGCAACGACGGCGTCGGCGGCATTGAGTTTGCCGATTTTTCCACTGCCTATTTGGTCGGCAACTTAGCGCTGGCGATTATTTTGCTCGACGGCGGCATGCGCACCCGGGTCGAGAGTTTTCGCGTGGCCCTGTGGCCATCACTGTCGATGGCCACCGTCGGCGTATTGATTACCGCCGGCCTAACCGGGGTTGCCGCCGCTTGGCTGTTTAACCTGAGCATCATGGAAGGCATGTTGATCGGTGCCATCGTCGGTTCCACCGATGCGGCGGCGGTGTTCAGCTTGCTCGGCGGTCGCGGCTTAAACCAGCGGGTCACCGCCACCCTGGAGATCGAGTCGGGCAGCAATGACCCGATGGCGGTGTTTCTCACCGTGACCCTGATCGAGGTGCTGGCCAGCGTCGATCATGCCCTCAGCTGGCAACTAGGCCTGCACCTGATTCGTGACTTCTCCATAGGCGCTGTGTTTGGCCTCGGCGGCGGCTGGTTGCTGCTGCAAATTATCAACCGCCTGCATCTGGCCAACGGCCTCTATCCCTTGCTGGTGGTCAGCGGCGGGCTGGTGATTTTTGCCAGCACCAACGCAGTCGGCGGCAGCGGTATTTTGGCGATTTACCTGTGCGGCCTGTTGCTGGGCAATCAGCCGATTCGCTCGCGGCACGGCATTTTGCACATGCTCGACGGCCTTACCTGGCTGGCGCAAATCGCCATGTTCTTGGTCCTTGGGCTGCTGGTCACGCCCCACGACTTGCTGCCGATTGCCCTGCCAGCACTGGCCCTTGCGCTGTGGATGATTCTGTTCGCGCGGCCACTCTCGGTGTTTATTGGCTTAATGCCGTTTCGCGCCTTCCACGACCGCGAGAAAGCCTTTATCGCCTGGGTCGGCCTGCGCGGTGCGGTGCCGATTATTCTCGCGGTATTCCCGTTAATGGCGGGGCTGGCCAATGCCCAGCTGTTTTTTAACGTGGCGTTTTTTATTGTGCTGGTGTCGTTGCTGTTGCAAGGCAGCAGCTTGCCGTGGGTGGCCAAGTTACTGCGGGTGACAGTGCCGCCAGACCCAGCGCCAATTTCCCGCGCCGGGCTAGAGATTCATCCGACCAGCGAGTGGGAACTGTTTGTCTATCGTTTGGGTGCGGAAAAATGGTGCATAGGCGCGCCGCTGCGCGAGCTGAAAATGCCCGAAGGCACGCGGATTGCGGCGCTGTTTCGCGGCAGCGAACTGCTGCATACCTCGGGCTCGACCAAGCTGGAAGCCGGCGATGTACTCTGCGTGGTCGGCCATGAACATGACCTGCCATCACTGGGCAAACTCTTTATTCAAGCGCCTAAACGCGGCCAAGACTTGCGCTTTTTCGGCGATTTTATCCTCGAAGGCGACGCGCAACTGGGCGCGGTGGCGGCCTTGTATGGGCTAAAACTCCAGGGCGCCGAAGGCCAGCTGTTTCTCGGCCGCTTTATCGCCCATCAGATTGGCGGGCAACCGGTGATCGGCGATCAGGTCGAATGGAATGGCTTAACCTGGACCGTGGCACTGATGGACGGGAACAAAATCCGCAAAGTCGGGGTCAAGTTCCCCGAAGGTGGACGCCCAGGTCCTGCGTTGTTCCTTTAAACTGCGCGACCATTAATACAACTTCGAGAAGGCCGAGGTGCCGTTTCAGCATCCCGGCCGTGGCCTTTAATCTGCTGCTTTTTAAGACGTGACGAATGATTCCTATGCCTTTTTTCCGCTCGTTATTGCTCGCCACGCTGCTCGGTTTCTCACTGGCCGGCCAACCTGTGTTGGCCGCCGACGCCCCGACCAGCGCACAGGTGCAACAAAGCCTAGATACGCTCGCCGAGCGCAAACTGCCAGAGGCCGAACAAAAAGCCTTGCAAGGTGCGCTTGAGCAGACGCTGGGATTTTTGCAGCAAGCCAGCCTCAGCGATAAGGCCCTGCTGAAATTAAAAGCCCAGTTAGCCGGTGCGCCAGAGCAAATCAGCAAAGCCAAAAGCGACCTAGCCCGCTTAAAAGCCGCTAGCGTAAAACCCATCACGCAGCGTTACGCCAACGCCGAAACCAGTCAGCTTGAGCAGGTACTCAGCGAGCTCAGCAGCCAGTTGGCGCTCTGGCAAAGCGCGCTCAGCGAGGCCAATAGTCAGATCATTACTGCGCAAACGCGCCCCGAACGCTCTCAAACAGAGATCAGCAGCAGCCAGACCCGCTTGCAGGCGATCAGCAATTTATTGAAAGCCAGCAAAGACAAACTGATCAGCCCCGAACAGCGCGGCCTATTGCTCAGCGAGCAAGCCGCACTGAATGCGCAATTGCTCTTGCTGCGCAGCGAACTGGCCAACAACAGCCTGCTGCAAGACATCGGCAGCAGCCAGCGTGACTTATTGGTTGAGAAAATTGCGCGCGCCGAACAGAAAACCCGCGACCTGCAAAGCCTGATTAACGATAAGCGCCAGGCGCAGTCGGAAAAAACCGTGGCGCAATTGTCGGCCGAGGTGGAGAAGGTCGGCAGTGTTAGCTTGCTGGCCAAGGAAACCGCCGCCAATCTGAAAGTCTCCGACTTTTTGCTCAGCTCAACCACGCGATTAAATCAACTGACCGAGCAAAATCTTAAAACCAGCCAATTGCAGAACAGCATCGACCAGAGCACTCAGGCTCTGGACGAGCAGATTGAGGTGCTCAGTGGCAGCCTGCTGCTGGCGAAAATTCTCAATCAACAAAAGCAGTCGCTGCCCAAAATTATTGTCGAAAAAGGCCTGCCGGATGAAATTGCCGACATTCGCCTCGGTCAGTTCGAGCTCGGTCAGCAGCGCGAAAAAATCAGCAACCCCGCCGCCTACGTCGACTCACTCTTAGCCAGCCAGCCCAGCAGTGAAGTGACCCCAGAGTTACGCAAAACGCTGCTGGACTTGGTGGTCACCCGGGCCGCGCTGATGGATGACCTAAATCACGAACTGAATGAGCGACTAAACCAGTCGATTACCCTGCAGTTAAACCAAAAGCAATTACAAAGCACCGCTCAAGCACTGCGCGCAACGCTCGATGAGCAGCTGTTCTGGATTCCGAGTAACCGACCGCTCGACGTGGCTTGGCTGCTACAAGCCCCGACCCAGTTTAAGAAGGAGCTGGCTGCCGTGCCTTGGGGCGCCGCGCTAACCCAGTTGTGGGTCAGCTTAATCGACCAACCGCTGTTTTTTTTACCCTTGCTGCTATTGATTGGCACGCTGTTGTACAAACGCAGCTACCTGTACCAGAAGCTCGATGAACTGCATCAAGACATCGGCCACTTCAAGCGCGACAGCCAACTGCATACACCCTTGGCCCTGTTGTTGAACCTGCTCTTGGCGCTGCCAGTGGCGATGTTCTTGAGCCTGTGCGGCTATATTTTGCAAGCCGACGCGCACACCTTGAACACCAGTTTCGGCATGGCCATGATCAAGATGGCGGGGGCTTGGCTGCTGTTTTACACCACTTACCGGATTCTTAGCCCCGGCGGTGTCGCCGAGCTGCATTTCCGCTGGAACCGCCCACAATTAACCTTTTTACACGCGCAGGTACGCAAGTTAGGCATCCTGGTGATGGCCTTGGTGGCGGTTAGCACCGTGGCCCAGCATCAACAAGATGTACTGGATAAAGACGTGATTGGCATTGCCATCGTATTTACCTGTTTCCTGAGCATGGCGTGGATGCTGGCTAAATTGGTCTTCAGCGAGTCGATCCGCGAACACGCCTCACCGTTACGCCAGGTGATTGGCATCGGCTTTATCGCCCTGCCATTGGGCCTCAGTGTGGCCGCCGGGCTGGGCTATTTTTACACCGCACTGAAACTCAGCGATCGGCTGATCGAAACCCTGTACTTACTGATTATTTGGTTAATTGTTGAGGCCACCTTCGTGCGTGGTTTGGCCGTAGCGGCGCGGCGTTTAGCCTATCAACGGGCGCAAGCCAAGCGCATGGCGCAAGCCAAAGACGGTGCTGAGAGCGCCGACCTGAGCGAAGAGCCGGCGCTGCATATCGACCAAGTCAACGAACAATCCATGCGCTTGATTAGCCTGGCGCTGTTTGGCCTGCTGCTGGCCGGGCTGTACTGGGTGTGGGCCGACCTGATTAGCGTGTTCGCCTACCTCGATAACGTCACCCTGTATGAATACAGCGGCGGCAGCGGTGATAGCACCAGCATGGTGCCGATCAGCCTCAGCGACCTGCTCGGCGCTATCGTCATCATCTTCGTGGCCACGGCCTTGGCGCGTAACCTGCCCGGCTTACTTGAGGTGTTGGTGTTGTCACGCCTGAACCTCGCCCAAGGCAGTGCTTACGCCACCACCACCCTGTTGTCGTACAGCATTGCCGCGATTGGCTTTGTCGCCACTTTGTCGACCCTCGGGGTCAGCTGGGACAAGCTGCAATGGCTGGTGGCCGCGCTGTCGCTGGGTATTGGTTTTGGCATGCAGGAGATCTTCGCCAACTTTATCTCCGGCCTGATCATCCTGTTCGAGCGCCCGGTGCGCATTGGCGATACGGTGACTATCGGCGCACTGTCCGGCACCGTCAGCCGCATCCAAATCCGCGCCACCACCATCACCGATTTCGACCGCAAAGAAATCATCGTACCGAACAAAACCTTCGTCACCGACCAACTGATTAACTGGTCGCTGACCGACACCGTGACCCGCGTGGTGATCAGCATAGGTCTGGCCTACGAGACCGATATAGAGCTGGCGCGCAGGCTCATCTTGCAAGCCGTAGAAGGCAACGTGCGGGTGCTCCGCGAGCCAGAGCCACAGTTATTCTTTATGAATATCGGCGCCAGCACCTTCAACTTTGACCTGCGCTTTCACGTACGTGAACTGGGCGATCGCCTGCTCGCCAGCGACGAACTGCTGAGCAAAATTGTCATGAGCTTTCGCGAGCACAAGGTGGAGATGGCCTTTAACCAGATGGATATCTTCGTGAAAAACATGCACGGCCAAGAAGCCCAGCTGGACAGCACTCAGCAACCTATCCCACTGCCCGCGCAGAAAGCCAAAACCAACGAGGTGGGCGACGAGGCCTGAGTCTGGACGTCAGGCGGTAATTCCGATTATTTTAGTCGGGATTACCGGAGAGCCATTGTGAAGTCCCTTACCGATCTAACCTTCAACAACCGTTTCGCCCGCTTGGGCGATGCCTTCTCTACGGCCGTGCTGCCCGAGCCGATTGCCGAGCCGCAATTGGTGCTGGTCAGCGCGGCAGCCTTGGCGCTCTTGGATCTGCCGCTGGCCGCCGCCGAAACCGAGGAATTCACCCAGTTATTTGCCGGCCATAAGCTCTGGGCCACGGCCGAGCCGCGGGCGATGGTCTACTCCGGCCATCAATTTGGCGGCTACAGCCCACGCTTGGGCGATGGCCGCGGCCTGCTGCTGGGCGAGGTATTCAACGGCGCCGGTGAGCACTGGGATTTACACCTCAAAGGCGCCGGCCCCACGCCCTATTCGCGCTCAGGCGACGGCCGGGCGGTGCTGCGCTCATCGATTCGCGAGTTTCTCGCCAGCGAAGCCCTGCATGCGCTGGGCACTCCTACTTCCCGCGCGCTGTGCGTAACCAGTTCCAGCACCCCGGTCTGGCGCGAGCAGCAAGAGACCGCCGCTATGCTCCTGCGTCTGGCCCCCAGCCATGTGCGTTTCGGCAGCTTTGAGTACTTTTATTACACCAAACAAACGCCGCAACTCACTGAGTTGGCCGCCCATGTGCTGGCCTGTCATTTCCCCGAGTGCAGCACCGAAGCCGAGCCTTACGCGGCCATGTTCGGCCAGATAGTCGAGCGCAATGCCGAGCTGATCGCCCACTGGCAAGCCTATGGCTTTTGTCACGGGGTAATGAACAGCGACAATATGTCGATTCTCGGCATCAGCTTCGACTTTGGTCCCTTTGCCTTTCTCGACGACTTTGACGCCCAACACATCTGCAACCACTCCGATGACACGGGCCGCTACAGTTTTAGCAATCAGGTGCCCATCGCCCACTGGAATCTCAGCGCCCTGGCGCAAGCCTTAACCCCACTGGTCGAGGTTGAGGCGCTGCGGGCCAGCCTTGGGCTGTTCTTGCCGCTGTACCAAGCGCATTACCTCAGCCTAATGCGCCAGCGCTTGGGCCTGCTGGACGCCGATGCGGGCGACCAAAGCTTGGTTGAGCGCCTACTGCAACTGATGCAAGGCAGCGCGGTGGACTATCACTTATTCTTTCGCCGCCTAGGCGAACAAACAGCCGAAGTGGCGCTGGCCAGTTTGCGTGACGACTTTGTCGATCTGGCCGGTTTCGACCAGTGGGCCGCCGACTACTGCGCCCGCGCCGCCAACCCCGCCGACAGTCAAGCCGACAGCCAAGCGGAGCGGCGGGCGCGCATGCACGCGGTCAACCCACTGTACGTGCTGCGCAATTATCTGGCCCAACAAGCCATTGCCGCCGCCGAGCAAGGCGACTACGCGCCTGTGCGCGAACTGCATCGAGTGCTCAGCCAGCCCTTCACCGAACAAGCCGGTATGCAGGCCTACGCCGAGCGGCCACCGCAATGGGGCAAGCATTTAGAGATCAGCTGCTCGTCTTGAAAAAAACCACCTGTATATAACCAAAACAACGCAATTGCTAACTAACTATTCTTTTACGCCATAAGGAATGACTTTTATATTGGCCAACACGGCTCGCTTGGGCCGCAGCACCTTTAGCTATCAGGCCACTCAATGAAAATTCGCGATCTCGACCTCAGCCCAAGCCCCTTAAATGCCGAGCACCAAGCACTCGGCCTGCCACCGGTGGATGACTTCGTGTCACACCCGGCCAATCACCCGGTGCTGCGCGCCGCCGTGTGGATTGCCAGCCTGACGCTGATTGGTTTGCTGCTGTTACTGGCATGGCGGCTGTTCTTTGGCAACCACGGCAGCAGCGGCCTAGAGATCATCGAGCGAACCTTAAACAACCCGATATTCTGGAGCGCACTGGCGGTCGGTTTTCTCGCCCAAGCCATCGACGGTGCGCTGGGCATGGCTTATGGCATCACCGCCACCACCTTCTTACTCAGCAGCGGCGCCTCACCGGCCGCCGCCAGCGCCAGCGTGCACATCGCCGAAGTGTTCACCACTGGCCTGTCCGGGATCTCCCACGCCAAACTGGGCAACGTCAACAAATCACTCTTTCTACGTTTGCTGCTGCCGGGGATCATCGGCGCGGTGCTCGGCGCGGTGGTCATCACCCAGTTCGATGGCGATCTACTGAAACCCTTTATTTCGGCTTATTTGTTGCTGATGGGCCTGTACATTCTGCGCAAAGCCTACCGCCATATGGCCGCGCCGAAAGCGCCCAAGCATGTGGCTAAATTAGCCCTGTTCGGCGGTTTCGTGGATGCGGCCGGCGGCGGCGGTTGGGGCCCTGTGGTCACCACCACCCTGATTGGCTCAGGCAGCGACCCGCGTACCACCATCGGCTCGGTGAACTTTGCCGAGTTCTTTTTGACCATCGCCAGCGCCACCTCATTCATCCTGCTCGCCGGCCAACCGAGCACTTGGACCATGGTCGCCGGCCTAGTGCTCGGCGGTTTGTTCGCCGCACCCTTCGCCGCCCTGCTGTGCAAAAAAATACCGGCCAAAATGCTGATGACCATTGTTGGCTGTTTGATCACCTTTATCAGCGCTTACAACGTCTACACCAGCCTGAGCTAAACCCGCCTCGCAAGCCGTGCAATAGCGCAGAGCCGCGCGCCAGCAGCGCCTTAGCCGTGTCTGAGGACTAACGCCGGGTAACGCCAGCAGTCGGTGCGGCTAATTCAACCGGCCAAATCCGCAACCTGAACTAGGCTTTAGCCGATGTCACAGGTTGCAGGAAGAGTCCGTGCGCTTACCTCATCTGCGCTCACTGAGCGCGCAATTGCTGCTGGTTGGATTACTCCTGCAGGTTGCCCTGTTAGGTGGCTATTTCCTGCTGACCAGCAACGTGTTGCGCACAGGCATGGCCAGTAACCTGCAGGTGCTCGCAAGGCAAACCGCCGAGATCATAAACCTGGCCGCCGCGCCTTACGCGGCTGACGGCCGGGTGCATGAACTGCAAGATTTTTTCCAAGAGCTGATCGGCGAGTCGACTAACGGCTTGGCCTATTTACTGATCGACAACGAACAGGGTCAGCGGCTATTGAGCGCAGGCAAAGTACCCAGCGGAACCCTGCCCAGCGCCGACAGCGATGTCCAGGCAGCGTTAGAACGCGGCATTTTGCATCAACGCCAAGCCGTACTACTGGCCGGCAATCAGGTGGGGGCGCTGCAATTTGGTTTAGCCACCAACGGTTTGCTTGAGGTATTGCGCAACATGATTCGCCTCGTGCTGCTGCTCAACCTGGCCGCGCTGGTGCTGGCGAGTGGAGCCATTAGCCTATTTAGCCGGCGCCTGGGCAAGCGCCTGAACAAGTTGATGCGCGCCACTGATGCTCTAGCCGCTGGCGACTACCAAAGCCGTGTAACTGAACTGGGGCATGACCAGTTAACGCGACTGGCGAATAATTTCAATCGGATGGCCGAGGCCGTCAGTATTCGCGAAAAGAAATTCTCCAGCGTATTTAATGCGGCGCCCCTACCGATGCTGGTGCTGCGCCAAGAGCAACAACAGTGGCGCTTGGTGCAAAGCAACTCGGCCGCCCAAAGTAGCTTTGGCGTGCTCGCGGAAAACCTTCTAGAACAACCCAGTACCGCCTGGCAGAGTGTCCAGCGGGCGTTAACCCAAGCAAACCCTGAGCACGTCAGCGGCGCAGAGGAAATCAGCCTGCCCGAACTCGATGGCATTCCTCGGCCATTCTTACTCAGTACCCGTGAGTTCGAACTGCCGCAAGCGCGCTATCAAATTATCACCCTGACCAATATCAGCGCCCTGCGCGACAGCCAAGACCAGTTACGCCAACTCAACAACAGCTTGGAGCAGCGCATCAGCGCGCGCACCCATGAGTTAGCCGGGCGTAATCAAGAGCTGGCCAACGCCCTCGCCAACCTGCAGCAAATGCAGGAGCAACTGGTGCAAGCCGACAAACTCGCCAGCTTGGGCAGCATAGTCGCGGCCGTGGCCCATGAACTAAACACTCCCATTGGCAATGCTCTGACCGTGGCCAGCACCCTGCAGCAGCACCACGACGCGTTCAACCAGAGCATCAGCCAAGGGCTGCGCCGCTCCGTGCTAGATGATTTTTTACAACAAAATAAGCAAGGCGCCGAGATGCTGATGCGCAACCTCGAGCGCGCCGCCGAGTTGGTACGCAGCTTCAAGGCGGTGGCGGTTGATCGCACCAGTTGCCAGAGGCGCCGCTTTGCACTGGCCAGCGTGATCGAGGAAACCCTGCTGACCCTGCGCCCGACCCTGAAACAACTGCCCTATCTAATCGAGTGCGAAATCCCCAGCGGCATTCAACTCGACAGCTACCCCGGCGCACTTGGGCAAATCATCAGCAACCTAGTCAACAACGCCATCGCCCATGCCTTTGCCGGGCGCGATCACGGCCTGATCCGCCTGCGTGCTCGCCTACCCGATAGCGAGCACCTAGAACTGACCTTCAGTGACAACGGCGGCGGCATTGCGGTGGAAAATCTCAAGCGGATCTTCGACCCGTTCTTCACCACGCAACTCGGCCATGGCGGCAGTGGCCTAGGTTTAAACATTGTCTATAACTTAATCAGCGGCCCGTTGGGCGGCAGTATTCGGGTCGACAGTGAAGTCGAGGTCGGCACTGTATTCACCCTGCGCATACCGCTGCAGGCGCCCACGCATCCGGAGAGCGACAATGTTTGAACGCCGCTTAGTGCGCGCCCTGTTAGTGCTCTTGGCGCTTACCGCCAGGCCTGCCGGGGCCGTTGAGTTGTTCGGCGATACGCTCGAACTGAATGCTTACGGCACCCTCGGCATGGCCCGCAGCAGCCTCGACAGCCCGCAATACCGCACCGCCTCGAACAATCGTTACGGCATCGGCGACAGTTGGAGCGGCCTACTCGACAACCGGGTCGGCGCGCAGATGACGCTGAACTTCAACCCCGACCTGTCGTTTATCTTGCAGTCGCTGATCCGCCGTAATGGCGAAGATCAAGTCGCACCGCAAACCACCTGGGCCTACCTGCGCTGGCGGCCAAACGAACACTGGGAAACCCGGCTCGGACGCATCCGCCAACCGTTATTTTTGATCACCGAAGAGTTCGACGTGGGCTACGCCTGGCCGTGGGTACGACCGCCCGTGGAGCTGTACGGATTGGCCGGCGAGTCGACCTGGGTTGATGGTGGCCAATTACGCTATCGCATGCCTTTGGGCGATTACACCTTCAGCATCGATAGTCACTATGGTCAATTCAGCCTCGACCGCGACCCCTATTACAGCGTAAAAAATACGTACAGCACCGGCGTGGCGGTCAGCCTCAGCGACGCTAATCTGACCCTGCGCGCCTCCGTGTTACAAGCTCACGTACAGCTGGATGCGCCTGGGCTGCAAGGTCTTCAGGCGTTAATTTACCAACAAAACCCGCAGGTGGCCGACGACTACGCGGTGGACGATATCCCCAGGCAAAACTACGCCAACCTCGGTTTGCGCTATGAAGATGGCGACTGGTTGGTGATGAGCGAGTACGTACGGCTCTGGCTAAACACCCGCTCGCTGCCCGATAAACAAGCCTATTACCTCACCGTTGGCCACGTCTTTGGCGACTGGACGCCGTATGTCACCTACGCACGCCAAGATGTATTGAGCAGCCTGCGAGAAGATCGCCTAACCGGGCGCGCCGCCGCCGCGACTAATGCGCTGCTGGCAAACAGCAACACCGACCAACACACTTACTCGGCAGGGGTGCGTTGGGACTTCAGCGCCGGCATGGCGCTCAAAGCGCAGGTCGATCAGGTCTACCAAGAGCAACCGTCGGTCGGCCTGCAAGGCGCGCAGCTACCCGCCGGGCGTGATCACTTCACGGTCACCAGCCTAGTGCTGGATTGGGCCTTCTGATGCGCGCCCTCGCCCTCGCGTTACTCGCCAGCCTACTGCTCGCACAGACGCAGGCCCACGGCGAAGACAACATAGTGGTGGTGGTCAACGCCAACAGTCCGGTGCAGCAACTCAGCCGCGCCGACATCAGCGCCCTCTATCTTGGCACCCTTGGCAGCAACGAAACCGCCCATCGGTTGCGGCCCCTGGATCTTGAAGATGGCAGCGCGCGTGACAGCTTCTACAGTTACTTAGTCAATCGTTCACGCAACCAGCTACGCGCCTATTGGTCACGCATGGTGTTTACCGGCAAGGGCAAACCACCGCGCGCCTACCCGCTAGAGGCCGTCCGCCAAGCCCTGCAAACAGACCCCAGCGTAATTGCCTATCTACCCCGCAGCGAGCTCAACGACGACATGCGCGCACTGCTAACACTGCCCTAAAGCGAGACCGGAGATGAGCGAAGAATTCATGGAAATCCTCGAAGACGTCGCGGCCGACGCCGAGGGCCTGCAACCCATGTGGCGGATTCTGGTGGTCGATGATGACCAAGAAGTCCACGAGGCCACCCGCTTCGCCCTCGAAGGCGTGCAACTGCTAGGCCGACGCATGCACCTCAGTTATGCCAACTCCGGCGCCGAGGCCTTGGCACTGCTGCGCGTAGACCGCGACTTTGCGGTGATCTTGCTCGACGTGGTCATGGAGACAGAAGACAGCGGCCTACAACTGGTGGGCAAAATTCGTGGTGAACTGCAACTCGATCAACTGCGGATTATTCTGCGCACCGGCCAGCCCGGTTATGCCCCCGAGCTGGAAGTCTTCGCCCACTACGACATCAACGACTACCGAACCAAAGCCGAGCTCAATCGCACGCGCTTGCTGACATCGCTGTGTACCGCCCTGCGCGCCTACGAACAGATCCATATCATTGCGGAAAACCGCCGCGGTCTTGAGCTGATTGTGCACGCCTCGGCCGAACTGATGGAACGCCACGCCCTAAATGCCTTTGCCGAAGGGCTGCTGACCCAGATCACCGCACTCTTAGGCTTACCCCTCGAGGGCGTGGTGTGCGTGCAACGCGGCTCACCCTTGGGTAACGAAGACCCTAACGGCCTGTTTGTGGTGGGCGCCGCAGGACGGCTGGCCAGTTGCATTGCCCAGTCGCTTGAGCAAGTGACTGAAGCCGGTATCTGTACCCAGATCCACCACTGCATGCAGCAACGTCGGCATCTATTCGACAGCCAGCACAGCTGTTTATACCTGCACAGCGGCAAGCACGAAGCAGTGGTCTATCTCGCCGGCCCGGTACAACTGAACCCCCTCGACCGGCAATTGTTGGAAGTGTTCGCCGCCAACTTGTCGGCCTGCTTTGGCAATGTACGGCTGGTCGAGCAACTCGAATACCTCGCCTACCATGACCCCCTCACCGGCCTGCACAACCGCGCTGGTTTTCTGGTGGACATCGAACAGCTCGAGCAACTGCAACAGCAAACCATTGCCCTGCTCGACATCGCCCACTTTGCCGACCTCAATGATGGGCTCGGTCATGACTTTGGCAACCTAACACTCTGCGCCATGGCCGCGCGCATGCAGCAGCGCCTAGGGCAGCGGTGCCGTTTGGCGCGGATCAGCGCCGACGTGTTCGGTATTCTCGGCGACCAGCAACAGGTTAATCCCGAAACCCTGCAAGGCATGCTTGATGAGCCACTGAGTGTGGGTGAAACGCACTTGCCCTTGCAGGCGGCGCTGGGTTTTTGCCGGCTCTTGCAGGGCGATGAAAATCCGCTGGTCATTCTTAAACGGGCCAACATCGCCCTCAACCGAGCGAAAAAAAGCCTGCAAACCAGCCACGAATATTTTATCCCCGACATGGAGGACAACACCCGCTGGCGTCTTGAGGTTATCCATCAACTGCGCCAAGACTTCGAAGCCGGCAAGTTGGCGATGTGGTATCAGCCACAGATCAATTTAGCCAATGGCCAGGTGCTCGGCGTCGAAGCCCTGATGCGCTGGCCCGACGGCCAAGGTGGCTTTGTGCAACCGCCGACCACCTTTATCCCGCTGGCCGAATACTCAGGTTTAATTCTCGATCTCGGTGAGTGGGCGCTCGATCAAGCCTGCCAAGCACTCAATCAACTCACCCAGGCGGCCAAACCGGTGCGCCGAGTCGCGGTAAACGTCAGCATGCCGCAACTGCGCCAGGCCGGCTTCATCGGCAAGGTCGCACAGGCGATCGGCCGACATGGGATTAACCCTGCCACCCTTGAGTTGGAAATTACCGAAAGCATCGCCATGGACGAACCCAAGGTGATCCGCCGCGGCCTCGAAGCACTCAAAGGATTAGGCGTGCGTTTGGCCGTGGACGACTTTGGCACCGGTTACTCCTCGCTCAGCCACCTACGCGATTTACCGATCGACTGCCTAAAAATCGATCGTTGTTTTATCAGTGAAATACACGATGGCAAGGGCGGCATGTTTGCCGAAACCATCGTCGCCTTCGCGCAAAAACTCGGCGTCAGCACCGTCGCCGAAGGCGTCGAAACAGCCGAACAGGCGGGCTTCCTGCGCGGCCTTGGCTGCAGTGAGGCGCAAGGCTATTTGTACGCTAAACCTATGCCGCTGGAGCAACTGCTGGAATGGCTAGCGCAGCGCGGATAAGCGCAAGCGCAAACAGCGCTGAACAGCTATGCCGCTGTTTTCCGATGCGCCGCAATCAATGAAGCCACGAGGTGACCGGCCGCTCCTGCGAGCGTCTATAGTCATTATTTGATGTCTAGACGCCGGAGTTAAGTATGCGCATTACCGGGTGGGGAATTCTCAGCGTGCTCTGGGCCGCAACGAGCCACGCGGCGACGCCTCTGCAGGTTGCCGTAGACGACTACTGTCCGTACTACTGCAAAGCCGACATCCCCGGCGAAGAGCGCTTGGCCGATCAGCCCGGGTTTGTTATCGAAATTTTGCAACACGCCTTTGGCGCCGGCCCTGACGACATCAACTATCACTTCTTGCCATGGAAGCGCTCGATACTTGAACTGACTCAAGGCCGGCTCGACGCCATTGTCATGGTGACGCCCAAAGAGCAGCCCGAACTTATTTACCCCAGCATTGAACAAGGTCGCTCTCAGGGCTGCTACTACAACAAAATCAACAATCCTTGGCGCTACACCGGCCCTGCAAGCCTTAAGCAGCAACGATTAACGCTTATCAGCGAGTATTACTACGGTGAACCTCTGGACAGTTATCAGCAAACGCCCGACGCCGAACAGCAGATTAGCTACATTTCTGGCAATCACGCCTCGTTACGAATTCTGCAGATGATTGACCGCGCAAGAACCGATGTAACCAGTGAAGACTCACTTGTTGCCACGCACCTGCTACGCAGCTCTGGCCTTACGGAAAAGATTAAAACGGCAGGATGCGCCCCCGGTCACTTGGATTTTTATGTCGGCTTTGCGCCGACCGTCGCCGAATCAAACGCCCGCGCTAAGCGACTTTCCGAGACGATGGCGACACTCAGAAGCAGTGGTGAGCTGAAGAAAATACTGGCTCGTTACGGTCTCAGTGATTGGAGGCAGGCAGATGCACCCTAACGCTAACTCACCGCAAACAACTGCACGCCTCATCAATGCAGGCCGACGCAGGCTTGCTCAGATATGTTACGGCGCAATTTGCAGCGTGCTTAGCGCCACCCTCGCGCAGGCGGCCCCCTTACAGGTTGCACTGGACGACTACTGTCCGTACTACTGCAAAGCCGACAGCCCCGGCGAAGAGCGCTTGGCCGAGCCGCCCGGGTTTGTTATCGAAATTTTGCAACACGCCTTTGGCGGCGGCCCTGACGACATCAACTATCACTTCTTGCCATGGAAGCGCTCGATACGCGAGGTGACCGATGGCAAGCTCGACGCCATCGTGCTAACTACGCCCCAAGATGCGCCAGATCTGCTTTACCCGAGCATTGAGCAAGGTCGCTCACAAGGTTGTTTCTACGCCCAGCACAACTCACCTTGGCGCTACACCGGCGCAGAGTCATTGGCGCAAGTGCGCCTCACCTTGATCAGCGGTTACCTGTTCGGCGAACCGCTTAACAGTTACCTGCAGCACCCGCAGAAAGATCAGCAAGTCGAGTATATTTCTGGCAATAAAGCCCTGCTGCGGATTTTCCAGATGATTGAGCTCGGGCGAACCCAGGCCACCGCCGAAGACTCAATGGTCGCGACCTACCTACTGCAAACCTCTGAGCTCAAGCAGCTTATCGGCAATGCCGGCTGTTATCCTGGCCACTTGGATTTTTATGTCGGTTTTGCGCCGAACAGCCCAGATTCAAACGCTCGCGCGAAAAAACTTGCCGAGACCATGATCGCGCTCAGAAACACTGGCGAGCTCAAAAAAATACTCGCTCGCTACGGCCTTAGTGACTGGCGTTAAAAAACTGCAGCGCACCTATATCGCTCAGACAGCAGCTCATGCTGCGCGCAATTAGATTGACCACCAAGGCAGTTTTATCGATGCTGGTGAACCTCCCTGTCGATTGAAGGAACGCCCCGATGAAACTGGAAACCCTAGCCATCCACGCTGGCTACAGCCCCGACCCGACCACCAAGGCAGTCGCTGTGCCGATTTATCAGACCAGCTCGTTCGCCTTCGACAGCACCCAGCACGGCGCCGATCTGTTCGACCTCAAGGTGCCGGGCAACATCTATTCGCGAATCATGAACCCCACCAACGACGTGCTGGAAAAACGCGTGGCGGCGCTGGAAGGTGGGGTCGGCGCGCTGGCGGTGGCCAGTGGCATGGCCGCCATCACTTACGCCATTCAGACCATCGCCGAAGTCGGTGACAACATCGTCTCGGTGGCCAAGCTGTATGGCGGCACCTACAACCTGTTCGCCCACACCTTGCCGCGCTCGGGCATCGAGGTACGTTTCGCCAGTCACGACGACATCGCCGGCCTCGAAGCGCTGATCGACGACCGCACTAAGGCGGTGTTCTGCGAGTCGATCGGCAACCCAGCAGGCAATATTGTCGACCTCAAGGCCCTGGCCGAGGCCGCCCACCGGCATGGCGTGCCGCTGATCGTCGACAACACCGTCGCCACACCGATTCTGTGCCGGCCGTTCGAGCACGGTGCCGACATAGTGGTGCACTCGCTGACCAAATACATGGGCGGCCACGGCACCAGCATCGGCGGCATAGTGGTCGACTCGGGCGCCTTCCCGTGGGCCGAGCATAAAGAACGCTTCCCGCTGCTGAATACTCCAGACCCGTCCTACCACGGCGTCACCTACACCGAAGCCTTTGGTCCGGCGGCCTTTATCGGTCGCTGCCGGGTAGTGCCACTGCGCAACATGGGCGCCGCACTGTCGCCGTTTAACGCCTTCTTAATTCTGCAAGGTCTGGAGACCCTAGCCCTGCGCATGGAACGGCACTGCGAGAACGCCCTCAAGGTAGCCACCTACCTGCAAAACCACCCGCAAGTGGCTTGGGTCAAATACGCCGGTTTGGCCGATCACCCCGAACATGAACTGGCCCAGCGTTTCACCAGCGGCGCGCCGGCCGGCATCCTGACGTTCGGTATTAAGGGCGGCATAGAAGCCGGCGCACGCTTTATCGACGCCTTGCAACTGGTGGTGCGCTTGGTGAATATCGGCGACGCCAAGTCGCTGGCCTGCCACCCGGCCTCCACCACCCACCGCCAGTTGAATGAAGCAGAACTGGCCAAGGCCGGCGTCAGTCAGGACATGATCCGCCTGTCGATCGGTATCGAGCATATCGACGACATCCTCGCCGATCTTGCCCAATCACTGGTCGCCGCTAAGGGCTGAAGCCGGCACGCTGGGCCTTGCCTAGGGCGATAGCGATACTCGCCGCAGGCCGTGCGCCACTGGCTGGTGGGCGGCTTGCGGCGCTGGGTTGGCGCTCATCGGTGGATTGTTCGCTGCGCTCCGCAATCCACCCTACGTCCTGACTTGATATCTGCCACGAAGACTCCAGATAGTCCTTACGCCTATCTGGAGTCATCCATGCCCACTTCACTGACTATCCCCTGCCCACACTGCAACGGCCTCAATCGCATCCCCAACGAGCGTTTGGGCGATGCGCCCAGTTGTGGCCGCTGTAAAAAGCCGCTGTTGCTCAGCCAACCTTTCGAGTTAAGCCAAGCCAACTACGCCAGTCAGATTAAGGGCGACCTGCCCTTGCTGGTGGATGTGTGGGCCAGTTGGTGTGGGCCTTGCCAAGCCTTTGCGCCAATTTTTAAGCAAGCGGCCAGCGCCTTAGTCGGGCGCTGCCGACTGGCCAAACTGGACAGCGAGGCGCATCAGCAACTCGCGGCCCAGCTGGGTATTCGCTCCATTCCCAGTTTGATTCTGTTTAAAAATGGCCAAGAGCTAACACGCCAAAGTGGCGCTATGGGCTTGCCGCAATTAATCCAGTGGCTGCAACAGCAAGGCATTTGAGCATTAGTGTCAGCACCTGCGAGCAGCTTGGTCATTGCGCCGCCAACGCCCGCGACTAGGCTGGAGGGACGCCAGCACAGGAGCCGCGCATGCCATTGTCCGCAGAAGTCACCCGACAACTGACCGAAGAGCAAATCGCCTTCGTCAAACGCAGCAACCTCAAGGCCGAAGTGCTCGAGCCGGGCTTCGTGCGTTTGCGCATGCCCCTGGCAGGCAATCAAAACCACATCGGTACCATGTATGCCGGCGCACTGTTCACCCTCGCGGAAATCCCCGGTGGCGCGCTGTTTATGACCAGCTTCGATGTGACGCGTTTTTATCCGATCGTCAAAGAAATGAACCTGCGCTTTCGCCGCCCCGCCAAGGGCGACATCTGGGTTGAGGCGCGTCTAGCCCCCGATGAGATCGAGCGTTTGCAAACCGAGGCCGACTGCCACGGCAAAGCGGAGTATTGGCTGGAGCTACAACTCACCGCCGCCGATGGCGAAGTGGTGGCTCTAAGTCGCGGTCTGTATCAATTACGCAGGCACTGACGAATGACCTTGCTTGGTGGGCAAATGCCGACTATTGGGTATAGGTTAGGCTGGGTTTGCTTGGTCGGCGGTGCTGCGTCTGGTATCAATAGCGCGGCCACCGCGAGTAATCCGCCAGCGACAAAACATCGCCTAACACCGTAGGTAATGCGCACCCGGGAGCACCGCCATGGCCATCCAGCACATTTTAGTCGCCCATGATTTACGCAGCACCGCCGACCTCGCCCTGCGCCGCGCCGCTCAACTGGCCAAGCAACACAACGCCAAACTGACCCTGCTGCATGTCAGCGCAGTGACGCAAACAAACGCAGAACGAGAACGCGACGAACAACTGCTCGATAACAGCCTCAGCCACTTCGCCCCAGCAGGCAGCCAATTGCGCTTAGTGCAAGGACGCGCCGCCGAGGTCATCCTCAGCCAGATCGACGAGCTACAGGCCGACTTGCTGGTACTCGGCGCACACCAGCAACGCCACGACTTATTCAGCGGCACCACCCTCGACCGTATCGCCCAAGGCTGTCGTATTCCGCTGCTGCTGGCCTCCATCGACGACAACCAGCCGTACCAGCGCGCACTGGCCGGGCTGAACTTCTCGCTGTGTGCCTGCGCAGCCTTCAGTCAGGCTTATGCACTATTACCTGCAGACGCCTCGTTGCACGCCCTGCATATACTGGAAACACCGCGCGGCAGCGCCGCTGAAGTTGAAGAGTTACTGCAGACTCAGCGCTTGTTATTCGAGCAACTGCTGCTCGACGAAACCCGCAATCTACCGGCCAGCGGCCCGACCATCAGCCACTCGGTGCAACCGGGCAACATGCCTGGCGCGCTACAAGCTGCCCTCAATAGCCAGCAGCCGCAGTTACTGGTGCTCGGCTGCCATGGTCGTGGCGCGCTGTCGCAAGCGCTGCTGGGCAGCTTGGCGCAGCATTATCTGCACAAGGCACCCTGCGATGTATTGGTGGTGCGCTAGCCTCTACCGGCGCAATAATCGCGCACTTTTGTGGGTGATTACTCACCCGCAGCCGAGACAGCAACACGTCCACACTAATGGGGGTTGCCTTGGATCAAGGCGGCGTGCGTAACTTCAGCCAAACTGCACGGACTCACGGAGGAAAGTACCTTGTTC
Source organism: Pseudomonas sp. (assembly GCA_044354115.1). Classification (GTDB taxonomy): domain Bacteria; phylum Pseudomonadota; class Gammaproteobacteria; order Pseudomonadales; family Pseudomonadaceae; genus Aquipseudomonas. Next base: position 26,180 of record JBILAR010000035.1, read on the forward strand.
AAGCACATCCTGATTGCTCACGACCTCAGCCATCAAGCCGACGTAGCATTGCGCCGCGCCGCGCAATTAGCTAACCAACACAAAGCCCGGCTGACCTTACTGCACGTGGTTGAAACCGCCCACTCAGAAAGCGAGATGGCCAATCTGCGCAGCAGTGCCCAGCAAGTCCTCGGACGCTTGGCCAGCTTCAACCATTGCGAAGCTGTGGTGCACCTTGAGCAAGGCAAACCTAACGAGATCATCTTAAAACTGCTCGCCAATGAAGACGTCGACTTACTGGTGCTCGGCGCCCACCACAAGACTCGCCCCGAACTCTTCACCGGCACCAACCTCGACCGCCTTGCGCGCTTAAGCACGGTGCCGGTATTGCTAGCGGTTAACGAAGATGGCGCGCCGTACCAGCAAGGCGTCGTGGCGATAGATTTTTCTTTGTGCGCCTGTAATGCCCTGCACCACGCCTACCAACTGCTGCCAAGCAACGCCAAGCTGCTGGCGCTGAACATTTTCGCCACCAGCAGTCGCCTGGCAAAACGCGACCGCGAAGACCGCTTGGAGATGCAGGGTTTACTGATTGGCCAGTTGATGGTCGATGAGTCCAGCCGCCTGCCCAAAGATGGCCCAACACTGGAGCACGAGGTAATTGCAGGCACCTTATCGGGCACTTTGGATGATGTTATTGCCAAACGGCAGCCTCAATTACTGGCGCTTGGTCGGCATAACCGTGGCGTTTTTGCCCAAGCCTTACTGGGCAGCTTGGCTCAGCACTACCTGAACAAAGCGCCCTGCGACGTACTGCTGGTGCGCTAATCGAGCCGGCACTCGTTAGGCTGACTAAAAGCCCCGAGTGCAGTCGCTTTACCCGGCTGGTTACGCCTCGCTGCCTTCGAGCAAGTGATACAACTCAACAAACTGTTGCGTGAGCTTGTGCTTAGGCTCAAGGAAGATCAGCGGGGTGCAAGCCTGATGGGATTCGCGCATCTTCACCGAGCTGGTCAGATACACCGGCAACACCGGTAAATCCTCGGCGAGCAACTCGTCGAGCAACTGCTGCGGCAAACTGGCACGCGGCTGGAACTGGTTGACGACTATGCCCTCGACCTCCAAGTCTTCATTGTGATCGTCTTTGATCTCTTCGATTTCACGCAGCAGGCTGTACAGCGCTTGTCGCGAGAAGCTGTCGCAATCGAAGGGAATCAAGCAACGGTCGGCAGCGATCATCGCCGAGACGGTGTAGAAATTCAGCGCCGGCGGGGTATCGAGATAGATTCGATCGTAATCCTCAGACAAATCATCGAGCAACTTACGCAGCTTGTTGATCTTGTGCTTGGACTCAAGTTTGGGCTGCAAGTCGGCCAGCTCCGCCGAGGCGGTCACCACATGCAGGTTTGCAAACGGAGTTTCATAGATATCCACCCGGCCCTTCTTCGACAGCATCCCGGAGTTCAGGGTCTGTTTAAAGAACTCGGCGATACCCATTGGCACGTCATCACCGGTTAGACCGGTGAGGTAATGGGTGGAGTTGGCCTGTGCATCGAGGTCGATCAGCAGCGTGCGATAACCCTGCGAGGCGCTGACCGCCGCGAGGTTACAGGCAATACTGGACTTTCCCACGCCACCTTTCTGATTAAACACCACGCGCCGCATGCCATATCTCCCTGATCCTTCGAGTAGAGGCCGATTCTAAGCAATGCGCGCAGCAAGGGCGAGGTATTAAGTCGGCTGCCGCGCCTTAATACCGTAGCGGCCGAGACCTATCAGGACTCTAGGTGGTACTGCGCCGAGTACTCGTGCACCGCTTCCATAAAGGCACCGGCATGCGCCGGATCAACTTCTGGAGTAATGCCGTGGCCGAGGTTGAATACATGGCCGCTGCCGTTGCCGTAGCTGGCGAGGATGCGCGCTACTTCGGCGCGAATGGCCGAGGGCTTAGCGTAAAGCACGGTAGGGTCCATGTTGCCTTGCAGCGCGACGCGGCTGCCCACCCGACGACGGGCCTCGCCCAGATCGCAGCTCCAATCCAGACCCAAGGCATCGGCGCCGCTGTCGGCGATGGATTCGAGCCACAGGCCGCCATTTTTAGTGAACAAGATCACCGGTACCTTACGCCCCTCATGCTCGCGGATCAGGCCACTGACGATCTTGTTCATGTAGGCCAGTGAAAACTCTTGGTAAGCCGCCGCCGACAAGTTGCCGCCCCAAGTATCGAAAATCTGCACCGCTTGCGCGCCGGCCAGAATCTGCCCGTTGAGGTAGCTAGTCACCGACTGCGCCAGTTTGTCGAGCAGCAGGTGCATGGTCTGCGGCTCGTCGTAGAGCATCGCCTTGGTTTTGCGGAAGTCTTTCGAGGAACCGCCTTCGACCATATAGGTGGCCAAGGTCCAGGGGCTGCCGGAGAAACCAATCAACGGCACCCGACCATTAAGCGCGCTGCGGATGGTACGCACAGCGTTCATCACATAACCCAAATCCTGCTCGGGATCGGGAATCGGCAGCGCTTCGACATCGGCCAGAGTGCTGATGACCTTCTTGAAGCGCGGCCCTTCACCGGTTTCAAAATACAGACCCTGGCCCATGGCATCCGGGATGGTCAGAATATCGGAGAACAGAATCGCAGCGTCCAGCTGCGGATAGCGATCCAGCGGCTGCAGGGTGACTTCGCAGGCAAACTCGGGGTTCTGCATCAACCCCATAAAGTTGCCAGCCTTGGCACGGCTGGCGCGGTACTCGGGCAAGTAACGACCGGCCTGGCGCATCATCCACACCGGGGTGACATCCACAGGCTGCTTGAGCAAGGCACGCAGGAAACGGTCGTTCTTCAGCACAGTCATAACGGCATCCGGGTTTAAGATTCTGGGGTTTATGCGCGAGCGACTGGCTCCACGCAAAAAAGCTGCGCCATTGTCGCAAAGCGCAAAACAAAAGGCACGGCGAGTGCCGTGCCTTTTATCTATCGAGTTGACTCAGGTCAGCCGCAGGGTGAGTTGAGTGAAGCTATCCCCATCAGCGCCTGAAGTCGAGCCGTGCGCTAAGCGTCGCGAGCGAAGGTCAGGCAAGGCAAAAACAGACGAGGAGGCGGAGTTGACTGTAGTCAATGAGCATTCCGAGCCTGTTTTTAACGTAGCATCACCGAGCACAGCAGCTTAGATTTCTAGGTAGTCGAGGATGCCTTCAGCAGCCTGCCTACCTTCGAAAATCGCCGTCACCACCAAATCTGAGCCGCGCACCATATCGCCACCGGCGAAGATTTTCGGATTGCTGGTTTGATGCTTGAACTGACCCTGCTCAGGCGCAATTACTCGGCCTTGGCTGTCGGTCTGGATTGCAAACTGCTCAAACCATGGTGCTGGGCTTGGTCGGAAACCGAAGGCAATCACCACAGCGTCGGCCGGGATAATTTGCTCGGAACCTGGAATCGGCTCAGGGCTGCGACGGCCACGGGCATCCGGCTGGCCTAGACGCGTCTCAACCACCTTCACGCCTTCAACTTTGTCTTCGCCAACGATGGCGATCGGCTGGCGGTTGTAGAGGAACTTAACGCCTTCTTCTTTGGCGTTCTTAACCTCTTTACGCGAGCCAGGCATGTTCTCTTCGTCGCGGCGATAGGCGCAGGTAACCGCCTTAGCGCCCTGACGAATGGCCGTGCGATTGCAGTCCATGGCGGTATCACCACCACCGAGCACGACAATTTTCTTGCCCTTCATGTCGACAAAGTCAGCCGCCGACTTCTCGAAGCCGAGATTGCGATTAACGTTGGCGATCAGGTAATCGAGCGCATCGTGGACGCCCGGCAAGTCTTCACCGGGGAAGCCGCCCTTCATATAGGTGTAGGTGCCCATGCCCATAAAGACGGCATCGTACTCGGCGAGCAATTGCTCAACGGTCACGTCCTTGCCGACTTCGGTGTTCAGGCGGAACTCGATACCCATGCCGGTGAACACTTCACGGCGATTGCTCAGTACGGTTTTTTCCAGCTTGAACTCAGGAATACCAAAGGTCAGCAAACCGCCGATCTCAGGATTCT
>JBILAR010000122.1:0-9055 GCA_044354115.1 Pseudomonas sp.
CGTCAGGCCAATGAGGAGGATATCCAGCGCCACTTCATTGGGGGTTTTCTGCCGTTTGGCGCCTTCCACCAGGGCGATCATCCGGTCCAGGGTCGACTCGCCGGGGTTGGCGGTGATCTGCACCAGCAACCAGTCCGAAACGACTCCGGTGTTGCCGGTCACGGCCGAGCGGTCACCACCGGACTCGCGAATCACTGGCGCCGATTCACCGGTAATCGCCGCTTCATTGACCGCCGCGATGCCCTCGATCACCTCACCGTCACCGGGAATCTGCTCGCCACACTCCACCCGCACGATGTCGCCACGGCGCAAGCTGCTGGCTGTGACGGTCTGGTAGTTGCCCGGACTGATTAGCTTGCGAGCGCTCAGGCCTTGGCTGCCGGCCTTGAGGCTGTCGGCGCGGGCCTTGCCACGGCCCTCGGCCAGGGCTTCGGCGAAGTTGGCAAACAGCACGGTGAACCACAGCCACAGGGCGATTTGCACCGCTAGGCCAGTGGATACCTGTGGGTTGGGAACAAAACACAATAGTGTGGTGACCACCGCCGTTAGCTCGACCACCAGCATCACCGGCGAACGCACTAATTGACGTGGGTCGAGCTTTACAAAGGCCTGTTTCAGCGCCGGTTGCCACAGCGCCGCGAGGCTGGTTTTAGCCTGTTGGGAATCTTGCTTGGCGCTGTTCGGCGCCGGGCTTTTCAGTTGCGTCTGCGCATTCATGTGCATGTCCTTATTGAGCCAACGAGCCAAGGTGTTCGGCGACAGGGCCCAGAGCCAGTGCCGGCAGGAAGGTCAAACCGCCGATCAGCAAAATGGTTAGGGTTAGCAAGGTGACGAACAGCGGGCCGTGGGTGGGGAAGCTATTGCTGCCAATCGGTGCGCGCGTTTTTGCCGCTAGGCTGCCGGCAATCGCCAAAATCGGCAGGATGTAACCGAAGCGGCCAATCAGCATCGCCAGACCCAGCATCAGGTTGTGGTACGGCGTGTTGGCGCCAAAACCAGCGAAGGCCGAGCCGTTATTGGCGGTGCCTGAGGTATAGGCGTAGAGAATTTGGCTAAACCCGTGAGCACCGGGGTTGCTTACCGAGGCCGCTGCCACCGGCAAACTGGCGGCCAGTGCGCCCAGCACCAAGACGCCGACCGGCATCACCAGCAAGGTCGCTACCAACAAGCGCACTTCTCGGGCTTCGAGCTTCTTGCCGAGGTATTCCGGGGTGCGGCCAATCATCAGGCCGGCGAGGAACACCGCAATCAGCACGAACAGCAACATGCCGTACAGCCCGGCACCAACGCCGCCGAAGATCACCTCGCCGAGCATCATATTGAACATCGGCACCATGCCGCCCAACGGGCTGAAGCTGTCGTGCATGGCATTCACCGAACCGTTGGAGGCGGCCGTGGTGGTCACCGCCCAGAGGCTCGAAGCAACGGTGCCGAAGCGGCTTTCTTTACCTTCCAGCGAACCCACTTGCTCAATCGAGGCGGCGCTCAGGGCCGGATTGGGCTGCAGTTCGGAATAAGTGGTCACACCCAGGCCGAGCACAAACAGAATCAGCATGCTGGCCAGCAGCGCGCGGCTCTGGCGCAGGTCCTTGACGTAGTGACCGAAGGTGAACAACAAGGCCACCGGAATCAGGATGATCGAGGCTACCTCGAACAGATTGCTCCACGCGGTTGGGTTCTCGAACGGGTGCGCCGAGTTGACGCCGAAGAAGCCGCCACCGTTGGTGCCCAGTTGCTTGATGGCGATCTGGCTGGCGGCCGGACCGAGCGGAATAGTCTGGTCTGCGCCTTGCAGCGTCAGGGCGTGGGCATAATCCATAAAGGTTTGCGGCACACCCTGCCACACCAGCAACAGCGCCAGAATCAGGCAAAACGGCAACAAACCGTAGAGAGTGGCGCGGGTCAAATCGAGCCAGAAATTGCCGAGATTGTTAGTCGATTTGCGGGTGATACCCCGGCAGAACACCACCAGCACGGCCAGGCCAACCGCCGGGCTGACGAAGTTTTGCACGCCCAAACCGACCATCTGGCTGAAGTAACTCAGCGATGCCTCACCGCTATAAGCCTGCCAGTTGGTATTGGCGACAAAACTCACTGCGGTATTAAACGCCAGCGTCCACTCCATGCCCGGTAAATGCTGCGGATTAAGCGGCAAAAACCCCTGCAACATGAGGATGGCAAATAACGTCAGCAGGCTAACGGCGGTAAAGGCCAACAAGGCCAGGGCATAGGTTTGCCAGTTTTGCTCGGCGCGCTCATCCACCCCCGAGAGGCGATAACAGAGCCGCTCGACCGGCTGCAGCAGCGGCGTGAGCAGGGTCTTCTGTCCCTCCATCACCCGGTACAGGTAACGCCCGAGCAAGGGTGCAGGCGCCAGCACCAACACGAAAAAGGCCAGTAATAGCCAATAATCTTGAGCTTGCATGGCGCCTCCTAGCTACGATCGGCGCGCAGCAGCGCAACCAACAAATAGATAAAAAGCCCTGCGGCCAAGCCCAAGGACAACCCGTCGAGAATGCTCATCTGTTATCTGCTCCGAATGACGCTGAATAGCGCGTGCAGTTATTTTCCGAGCAAGTGCTGTAAAGGTTCGATTGTCAGAGGGTTAAGGCGGCGTAAAGAAAGCGTAAATTCTCGCCGTCTATGGCTTGCGGATTACGCTGCGCTAAAGCGCATTCAGCGGCCTAGCGGCAACGGATAAGCGCGATACAGACATGCAAAAGCCACCCGAAGGTGGCTTTTGCTTTGGTGACAAGCTACGGCGCGCGGCGATGGCGCGTTGCCGTCCGGCTAGCCATCGCTCAGCGCTGTTCGCGGTTCTGTTGCCGCGCTTTTCAAACCGTTGAAAAGCCTTGAAGTGCCAGCCAGTCGAGTGCTTCCGGCAAGGTTTTACTGGTTTTATAGGTGGCCAGTTGCGAGGAGCGGTCGGCTAAGTCTTTAACGATTAGGCTGTGAAAGTGGCTGGGTAAAATATCGGTCACACAGACCAAACCATTGGCCGCGGCATCGGCGAAAAAGGCCCACCAAGCCTCGAATGTTTCCGCAGTCCCACCCTCCCAGGAACGAGCGTCACTGAGTAAGGCCCACGGCTTGCCGTTACGTATCGACCACAGTTGCTTGGCGTCTTGGTGCATTTTCTTGGCGGCAATTTCGTTCCAAGCGCCGACATACTGGGCGATCAGTACATCGCCTTGCCAGTCCAAGTGATAAGCGCCGTGTTGCATCCACTCGTGCATGCTGAGCCTCGGTCGATAGTGGGTGGCGCGAGACAAACAATAAAGCCACCCGTAGGTGGCTTTATTTTAGCTGCTGTGGAGCGTTTAGTCGCCGCGATACTCGCAGCCGCTGGTGCAGGTTTCGTGGATGCGGATGCGTGACAGCTCAGGCAATAGTGGCTTGAGTTGTTGCCAGATCCACTTGGCCATGATCTCGCTGGTGGGGTTTTCCAAGCCGGGAATATCGTTCAAATAGTTATGATCGAGTATCTCGTAGAGCGGCTTGAAGATGGCTTTGATCTCGGCGAAATCGCGGATCCAACCGGTGTGCGGATTCACCTCGCCTTCGATATAAACCGCCACCCGAAACGAGTGGCCGTGCAGACGACCACATTTGTGTCCGGCCGGTACATGGGGCAGGCGGTGGGCGGATTCGAAGGTGAATTCTTTAAACAGTTCCACGCGGTAATTCTCGGCAAGACTCAGATGCGCTGAGTTTACCAGCTCTGCCAAGGCTTACCCAGCTTGGCTGGGTGTCAGGGCGCTTTAGCTGTGTTTTTTCTGATCGAATGCACAGCTAAAGCGCTTGGGTTTAGGCAGCAGGGCGGTGCTGGCGCTGATACAGAAACTCCAGCACTGCAGCGCGGTAGTGGTGATAGCGCGGGTCGTTGGCCAGTGCCATGCGGTTACGCGGGCGCGGCAGGTCGACGGTCAGAATATCGCCAACACTGGCCGAGGGGCCGTTGCTCATCATCACGATGCGGTCCGAGAGCAACACGGCTTCATCCACGTCATGGGTAATCATGATCACGGTATTGCCCAGCCTTGCGTGAATCTCCATGACCGAGTCTTGCAGGTGCGCGCGGGTGAGAGCGTCGAGGGCGCCGAAGGGTTCATCCATCAGCAGTACCTTGGGTTGCATGGCCAGCGCGCGGGCGATGCCGATGCGCTGCTTCATGCCACCGGAGATCTCGCTGGGGCGTTTGTCTTTGGCGTGCATCATGTGCACCAGTTCGAGGTTGTGTTCGATCCATTCACGCATTTCACGGCGGCTCTTGCGGCCTTTGAACACTTGGCGCACCGCCAGTTCGACGTTCTCGTAGCAGCTCAGCCACGGCAATAAACTGTGGTTTTGAAACACCACGGCGCGCTCTGGACCGGGCTCGTTAACCTCGCGGCCATCGAGAATAACCCCGCCGGTGCTGGCTTGGTAAAGCCCAGCGACAATGTTGAGAACCGTGGATTTACCACAGCCGGAGTGGCCGATGAGCGAGACAAACTCGCCCTTGGCGATCTTTAAATTGACGTCCTGCAAAGCGCAGTACAGGCCTTTGTCGGTGGGAAAACTAATGCCGACGTTGGACAGTTCAAGGTGGGTAGCAGTGCTCATGGCAGGCTCCTTAATTTTAGTAATTAGAGCCTGTTCAATATCGTCGCAAGCGAAGGCGAGGCAAGGCGGAAATGGCTGAGGAAGCGGAGTTTACAAGCTGTAAATGAGCATTCCGAAGGCATTTCCAACGCAGCATCACCGAGCGCAGCAGATAGTGAACAGGTTCTTAGCGCAGGTCGGCATTCTTATCCCAGCTAACATACCGCTGGAGTTCAAGCATCAGGCGGTCGAGGGCAAAGCCGATCAGACCAATAACAATCACAGCGACCATGATCCGGCCCAGCGAGTCGGAGCTGCCGTTTTGGAATTCATCCCAGATGAACTTACCCAGGCCTGGGTTTTGCGCCAGCATTTCGGCAGCGATCAGCACCATCCAGCCAGTGGCCAGAGACAAGCGCAGGCCGGTAAAAATCATCGGTATGGCCGCCGGAATGACGATGCGGCGAACATGGCTAATGGGCGACAGGCGCAGCACGCGGCTGACGTTTTGTAGGTCTTTATCCAGGTTGGCGACGCCGACGGTGGTGTTGATCAGCGTTGGCCACAGGCAGCACAGCGCCACGGTGAGCGCCGAGATAATGAAAGACTTGGCCAGTAGTGGGTCTTGGCTGGTGTACACGGCGCTGACCACGATGGTCACCAGCGGCAGCCAGGCCAGCGGCGAGATGGGTTTGAAAATCTGAATCAACGGGTTAATAGCGGTGTAAATGGTTTTGCTCAAGCCGCAGACAATCCCCAATGGCACGGCGATTAACGAGGCCAACAGAAAACCGCTCATCACCGTGTAGAGGCTGGTGAAGATTTGTTTAAAGAAGGTTGGCTTGCCGGTGTAGGCGGCCCGGCTGATTGTTGCGCTTGGGTCTTTGGCCAGTAGCGCTTCATTGCGTGCGGCTTGGCGCTCTTTGAAGATCACGGCTTTCTGCTTCTCGGCCACGTGCGCATCGATCAAGCCGTTAAATTGGCTGGCTACTTGGGCAGGTCCTGGGAACTGGCCGAGGCTGGTGTGAATGTTACTGGCGACCAGTTGCCAAAACAGCAAGAAGGCCAAAATCCCCACTAGCGGCATAATGATGCCCGGCAGCACGCGCTTAAGGCGGGCATGCCGAGCAGCTTTCAAGGTGGTTTTAATTGTTTCGGCGACGGCTGGGTTGCTCATCGTCTTGTCCTCTCTGGAAAGGGCAGCCGGGGTTCCGGCTGCCACAGGTTCAGCAGTTTTCTACGGCAGAGCTATTAACTCGCTGACGGGTTACGGTGCTTCATTGCCTTTTAAGCCGATCTTAAATTGCTCGATGTAGGCATTAGGCTTGCGCGCGTCGTAGGTCAGGCCGTCGATAAAGTCACTGCTTGGGGCGCGGAAGCCTTCTTCGTTAGCCGCCACAAAATCGCTGGCTTTAGCCTTGCCTTCGCTGACCAGTTCAGCAGCTGCTTGCTGATACACCTCAGGCTTGTAGGCCTTTTTGGCGGTTTCCAAGTACCAGTTGTCTGGCTTGGCTTCACCAATTTGGCCCCAGCGGCGCATTTGTGTGAGGTACCAGATGGCGTCGGAGTAGAACGGGTAGGTGGCGTTGTGGCGGAAGAACACGTTGAAGTCGGGCTCGGCGCGCTTATCGCCTTTTTCGTACTCAAAGGTGCCGGTCATCGAGTTGGCTATGACCTTAGCGTCGGCACCGACGTATTCAGGCCGCGAGATGATATTGACCGCTTCCATGCGATTGGCGTTGTTATCGGCGTCCAGCCACATGGCCGCGCGGATCAGCGCCTTGACTAGGCGCTTATGGGTTTCTGGGTTTTCTTCGGCCCAGTTTTGGGTTACGCCAAAGACCTTATCGGGGTTGTTCTTCCAAATTTGCGAGTCAGCCACAATCGGCACGCCCACCCCTTTAGTGACGGCTTGTTGGTTCCACGGCTCGCCCACGGAGTACCCGCTGATGGTGCCGGCTTCCATGGTGGCGGGCATTTGCGGTGGTGGGGTAACCGAGAGCAGTACGTCCGCATTCAGATTGCCGCTGGTGTCGCCTTTGGCTGGCGCGTACAGGCCGGGGTTAATGCCGCCGGCGGCTAGCCAGTAGCGCAGCATGTAGTTGTGGGTGGAAACCGGGAACACCATGGCCATGTTGAAGGGCTTACCAGCGGCCTTGAATTGCTCAAGCACCGGCTTTAAGGCATCGGCCTTGATCGGGTGGACCGGCTTGCCATCAGCCATTAATGGCACATGTTTTTTCATCTCCTTCCAAACATCGTTGGAGACGGTAATGCCTTTGCCGTTCAGGTCCATGGAAAATGCGGTGACGATTTTGGCTTGGGTACCGAAGCCGATTGCCGCGCCCAAAGGTTGACCGGCGAGCATGTGCGCGCCGTCCAGTTCGCCGCTGATCACCCGGTCGAGCAAGACCTTCCAGTTGGCTTGTGCCTCAAGGGTGACGTACAGGCCTTCCTCTTCGAAATAGCCTTTCTCATAGGCAATGGCCAGCGGGGCCATGTCGGTCAGCTTGATAAAACCGAGCTTGAGTTCGGCTTTTTCTGGATCGGCGGCTTGGGCAAAGCTGCTGGCCAAAGGGCTCAGGCTGAACAGGGCGGCGCAACCTAGGCTGGCCAAAGCGGACTTGATAAAGCTGCGGCGATTACGAGTACTACGCATGGTTAATCCTCACGGTCAGAAGCAAAAAAAACGTCGCGGGTATGCCCTCTGCAAGCAGAGGTGGCTACCGTTGACGTCTTTGTCAGTTCGTCCCGATCACCGCCATTGGCGATCCTAAGACGTGGTAATGGAGCAATTGCAAAGCCCTTGCCAAGTCTTAAAACTATTTTTAATGCTGTTTAAAAACAATAAGTTATAAGTCTGTTGTGGGCGTATTTAGTTGTCTGGCAGGACGCTGTAGGGGCAGGGCGCTGGGTTGCCTTGGTGCAGGGTTTGGGCCTGCATGCAAGGCGATGGTGCGTTGCGTAGTGAGGTTTTGCGGGGAGTTTGGTAGGGGTGACACGATGTAGGGTGGGCTTTAGCCCACCAGAGCCTAGAGGGCTGTCGATGGGCTGAAGCCCATCCTACAAGGTTGCCGTTATAAGGCTGTGTTGTCGCCGAGGTCGGCGGCTTTTTGTGCGGCCGGTTTGAGCAAGCCGTCGTGGCGGAACATCGCTTTGATGCCGCGCAGGGCTTGGCGGATGCGGTCTTGGTTTTCGATCAGAGCGAAGCGCACGTGATCGTCGCCATAGTCGCCAAAGCCAATGCCGGGCGATACGCAGACCTTGGCGTCGCTCAGCAGCTTTTTGGCGAACTCAAGCGAACCGAGATGGGTGTAAGGCTCGGGGATTTTCGCCCAGATATACATCGCCGCCTTGGGGTTTTCGACCATCCAGCCGGCTTCGTGCAGGCCGCGCACCATTACGTCGCGGCGCTGTTTATATTGCTCGGCAATTTCTGCCACGCAGGTCTGATCGCCCTCAAGCGCTGCGATGGCGGCCACTTGCAGCGGGGTGAAGGTGCCGTAGTCGTGGTAGCTCTTGATCCGTGCCAGGGCATTCACCAACTCGGGATTACCGACCATAAAGCCGATCCGCCAGCCGGCCATGTTGTAGCTCTTGGACAGGGTGAAAAACTCCACGGCGATGTCCTTGGCACCGGGCACCTGCATGATCGACGGTGCCTTCCAGCCATCGAAGACGATGTCGGCATAGGCCAGGTCATGCACCACGAGAATGTCGTACTGCTTGGCCAGCGCCACAACTCGCTCGAAGAACTCCAACTCCACGCACTGGGCGGTAGGGTTGGAGGGGAAGCCTAAGATCATCATCTTCGGTTTGGGGATGGTTTCGCGGATGGCTTTTTCCAACTCGAGAAAAAAGTCCACGCCAGGAATCAACGGCACCGAGCGCACCTGCGCGCCGGCAATTACCGCGCCGTAGATATGAATCGGGTAGCTGGGATTGGGCACCAATACGGTGTCGCCATGGTCGAGGGTGGCCAGCATCAAATGCGCCAAGCCCTCTTTGGAACCGATGGTGACTATGGCCTCGCTGTCCGGGTCGATCTCCACCGCGTAGCGATCTTTATACCAGCGCGAGATGGCCCGGCGCAGGCGCGGAATGCCGCGGGAGGTGGAGTAGCCGTGGGTGTCTTCGCGCTGGGCGACTTGCACCATTTTCTCGACAATATGTGGCGGTGTCGGGCCGTCGGGATTGCCCATGCTGAAGTCGATAATGTCCTCGCCACGTCGGCGGGCGGCCATTTTCAGTTCGGCAGTGATATTAAAAACGTAAGGGGGGAGACGATCAATGCGCGCAAAGCGGCGCGGCGAACGATGTTCGGCCATGTGTACCTCGAAGACGTAAGCGCCCGGAACCGTCCGAGCGACGTTGGCCAGTGCACTGGCCAGCGGCAACCATACGTGGCTGCGTAGCCGTTGTCGAGGTGCGCGGATTGAACGCGGGGGGTGGGTAGGGTGGGCTGAAGCCC
>JBILAR010000187.1:0-3322 GCA_044354115.1 Pseudomonas sp.
GGGGCGGGGCGGCGGGCGGGGGGGGGCGGGTGTGCCCCGGGGGGGGGGGGGGGGGGCCCCTGAAGCCCACCCTACAACTGCCTGCAGCAAACAGGTTCGGGGCTTACTGACCGAGCAGGTCGTTCATGGCGATGATTTGTTCGGCCACTTGAATCAGCTTTTGTTGGCGGCTCATGGCTTGGCGGCGCATCAAGGTGTAAGCCTCTTCTTCGTTGCAGTTTTTCATCTGCATCAGCATGCCCTTGGCCAGTTCCACGCGTTTGCGCTCGGCCATTTGCTGGTCGCGGGCGTTCAATTGGGCGCGCAGGGCTTGGTCGCTTTCAAAGCGCACCATGGCAACGTCGAGGATGGGTTTCAGACGCTGCGACTGAATGCCTTCGACTATATAAGCGCTGACGCCGGACTGAATGGCTTGGCGCATGACCTCGGGATTTTGCTCGTCGGTAAACATCACAATCGGCCGTGGCTGATCGCGGGTCACCAGACACACTTGCTCCATCACGTCGCGGCCGGGGGAGTCGCTGTCGATTAAAATCACGTCCGGGCGCACCGCTTCGACCCGGGCCGGCAGGTCGATGACCAGCCCCGATTCGTCGATTACCTCAAAGCCAGCTTCGATCAGCGCGGCGCGCAGGCGGCCAACTTTCTTCGGGGTGTCATTGATCAGTAAAATACGCAGCATCTTGGCGGCGATACCCATGACCGATGGGTCCATGGTCGATGAGTTGGTTAACGAAGTGTCCATCACAATTCCTTAGCACAAAGCGTGAGTTTGGCTGGCCTCGCTGAGCGCGTGCCGGGCAAAATCTGAAAACTGTTGAGCCGAACTAGGCTTGATTAGCATCACTCAACGCGTGCAGGGCAAAGCTGCGGGCGTAGCCGGCAGGGTCGCTGCCATCCCATATTTTGCCATCAATTAAGGTCGAACTGCGCATAGCGGTTGCTGGGATTTTGATGCCCAGGTGACTAGCCGCTTCGCGGTACAGGCTTAATTGTTGCACTTGCTGGGCTACGCCTTGGTAGTCCGGGTCGCTGCGCAGCAAACCCCAGCGGCGGAACTGGGTCATAAACCACAGACCGTCCGACAGATAGGGCATGTTGACCTCGCCATCGGCAAAGAACCGCAGCGGTTGTTGGTCGCGCCACGCGTGGCCATTGCCGTCTTCGTACTGACCTAAAAAGCGCGGCAAGATGCTGTTGAGCGGGCTGTCGACATAGTCGCTGCCGCAAATTAACTGGGCGCTGCTGCGCTTGTTTTCATCGTTGGCATCAATAAAGCGGCTGGCCTCCAATACCACCATCACCAGTGCGCGAGCGGTGTTGGGGTACTGTTCGACAAAGGCGCGGGTGCAACCCAGGACTTTCTCCGGGTGATTGGGCCAAATCGACTGGCTGGTGGCCAAGCTAAAGCCTTGCTGCTCTTCGATGGCGTGCGCGCCCCACGGCTCGCCGGCGCAAAAGCCGTCGATGCGTCCGGCCTTTAAGTGGGTAACCATTTGCGATGGCGGCAGCACCACTGAGTTGACGTCGTTGATTGGGTGAATTCCTTGGCTGGCCAGCCAATAATTCAGCCACATGGCATGGGTGCCGGTCGGGAAGGTTTGCGCGAAGGTCAGCTTTGCACTGTTTTGATGCGCGTGTGCGCGCAATGCCTCAGCGCTGGTCACACCGATCGCTTGCAGCGGTTTGGATAAATGAATGCTCTGACCGTTTTGCGCCAGCCCCATCAGCACCGCCATGTCCACTGGCGGGGTGCCGCCGATGCCCAGATGCACGGCATATAACAAGCCGTACAAACCTTGGGCTGCGTCCAGCTCACCGCTGATAAGTTTATCGCGCAGGGTGGCCCAAGAGGCTTGGCGTTGCAGGTTGAGGGTTAAGCCATAAGGTTGGGCAAAGCCTTGGGTGGCCGCGACTATCAGCGAGGCCGAGTCGGTCAGAGCCATAAAGCCTAGGTTTATCACGCTCTTTTCTGGAGCGTCAGAGCCTGCCACCCAGGCGAGGCTGTCGGTGCGGCTGTGCGGGTGAAAATCGGTCATTACAGTTTTCCGTTTAAGCACAAAAAATCACTGTCCGGCCGAGAGTGCTCCCAGCCTTTAAGCGACGCCATTGTCTGATTTGTGCCTGCCGCCGTTGGCAGGGATGAATAAACAATGACACTGCAAGCGATATGCCAGCCGCGCTTTTGACGCTTCGAATAAACACAAAACCCCACGCGAGGTGGGGTTTGTGGGGTGGAGCAGCGTTCCTTAGCGTTCGAGAATCTGCTTAACGGTTTCTTTTTGAATCTGTTGATCGCGGCCTTGGCTGTCTTCAAAGCGATACATGCCGGTATCTTCGTCCAAACGCGGCTTGCCATCGGTGCTGATCAACTGACCATCGGTGGTGGCAATGATGTATTCGCTGGAGCAGCCGGTCAGGCTGAGCAGGCAGCAGGCGGCGAGAAGCATTTTTTTCATGGTATATCCCTGAGTGATGGCTCTGTTGTAACTGCCCCTACGCTATCGAGTTAGCGCCGAGTTGCCAATCGTTAAAGCAAAAAAAGCCCCGCCGCGAGGCAGGGCTTTTTTACCGCGGGTGCAGCTTACGCTTGCACGACTGGGATGGTCGCGTTGGCCGCTGCTTCACGGAACTCGGCGATTTGGTCGAAGCTCAGGTAGCGGTAAACGTCGGCAGCCATGCTGTCGATGTCGGCCGCGTAGACCATGTACTCGGCAACCGTCGGCAGTTTGCCGGTGATGGCCGCAACAGCCGCCAGTTCGGCCGAGGACAGATACACGTTGGTGGCATCGCCCAGACGGTTCGGGAAGTTACGGGTCGAGGTGGAAACCACGGTCGAACCTGTTTCTACCCGTGCCTGGTTACCCATGCACAGCGAGCAGCCGGGCATTTCCAGGCGTGCGCCGGCTTTGCCGAAGATGCCGTAGTAGCCTTCTTCGGTCAGCTGATGGGCATCCATCTTGGTCGGCGGCGACAGCCACAGACGAGTTGGCAATGCGCCTTCAACCTTCTCCAGCAACTTACCGGCAGCGCGGAAGTGGCCGATGTTGGTCATGCACGAACCGATGAACACTTCGTCGATCTTCTCGCCTTGCACGCTGGACAACAGACGAGCGTCGTCTGGGTCGTTTGGCGCGCAAAGGATTGGCTCTTTGATGTCGTTCAGATCGATTTCGATAATTTCCGCGTATTCGGCATCAGCATCAGCGCTCAGCAATTGCTGATCGGCGATCCATGCTTCCATCGCTTGTGCACGACGTTCTAGGGTGCGGGCATCGCCGTAGCCTTCGCCGATCATCCAGCGCAGCAGGGTGATGTTCGA
>JBILAR010000071.1:0-17693 GCA_044354115.1 Pseudomonas sp.
TTCTTTTGGCAGGTCACACGTCAATTCAGCAGCCCATTTGGCCAACGCTGTGATACCGATGGTAGATGTCGCACTGACTTTCCCAACCACACCTCAAGCCGCCGCCGGGTCACTTCCGCAAAATTCCCTGCCGCAGTTTGCGGTAAGTCCACGTAGTTGCAGAATACCCAAACTTATGGGTTTCTTCATGGCTATCCTTGGTGTGCCACTATTTTGGAATTGCCTTCGAGTGTCAACTGAGTGCTCGGGGGCATGCGCATCAGATAAATATGTCTGGAATCATTTGCCCCTACATGAGCAGCATCTCGACGAGCAATCAACCTACACTCCTACAGTTAAGACCTGTCATCCGCGAATCTGGCGTAGTTGAGTCGAATCGCCGTTATTTGTTTGGAAAGATCACTTTTAGCCGGTTGTGCCGATGCTGGAGGGCAGCTTTGGGGCGATTCGGCCAGTTACGACAGGCAGCTCCTGGCCGATTAGCGACCACTGCTCTGGCTAGCAATCCTTGCCTTCCCACAAGTGGAGGACTTGCCAAGAACAACATCGCTACCTGCAGCTGTCAGCCCTGGAACAAAGGGAAATTGGTTGGGCAGAAAACCCCGCTCCGACTGAGAGATATCTAGGCCATCCGAGTAAGGCTTCAAATTGCAGAAAGAACCCGGGATCTGGCTCTCTTCAATCTGGCCATCGACAGCAAGCTTAGAGCCTGCGACTTAACCAAGCTCCGTGTGCGCGACGTTGCTCATGGTGAGCACGTGTCATCGCGAGCCATGGTTATGCAGCAGAAAACGCAGCGGCCAGTGCAGTTCGAGATCACGGAGCAAACACGGTCTGCTCTCGCGACCTGGATACATCAAACCCAGCTCCGCAGCGAGGACTGCCTTTTTCCGAGCCGGCTGCATACCTCAGACCATCTAGAGAAGTATCTTCGGGCTTCCCACATCAGGGCATAGAAGAGCATTCAATTCGTCGCAGTCGAATGTCAGGAAAGCACGATAGGCAATAACGCTGCGCATCCAGAAAGCCCAGAGTAGATGACTTGCACTTTTAAAAAACCAAGGAAACTGGAATCCGTACCCCAACGGAGCCAGTCAATGAAAAATTCAAAACCACTTCCGCACTATCGCATCCAACCTGCAAATACCCATGCGTGGACAGATATTTACTTCAAGGCACACATCGAGGAGCTGCTCGCTATTTCGCTCCGGAAATTCCTGACCGCCCCAACCCACTACTTGGAAACAGCCGGACAGGAAACTGCACCTGCGGCCATCGCCAATGGCTATCGCCCTCTACTCCCGGCACAAGTAGCCGCCCGTCAGCGCATCCAGCTGCAATGGGAGGCTGAAGACAACGCCAAACGTGCAGCGCAAGCAATCTCCCGTTCTCACACCACTCACCCCTAAGGCCGCAGGAGCGAACGATATGATTCTGTTAATTGCACTCATAATTGCAGCCGCTGGTTTGGTGTTGTGGTCTGAAAAACTGAAGCGGCAAGAGCGGGAGCGAGTCCATCGTGGCTGGTTAGGGCTACCCGCTGCCGACAAATACAACCAACGAAACCCTCTCGCTGAAAACCGCCGAAACGGCAGCATTTGCTGCTACTGCGGTTCCGGCAGCATCCGTAATTTCGGCTTAGTATTGCGCAATGATCAACGTCGTATTCACGCCTGCAATCACTGCAATGCAAAGCTCTATCGGTCATCTCGGTAATCAGCTCACAGGACGATTCTGCAAGTAGCAAAAGTACTGTATGGATAACTAGTCCAAGTTTAGGGGCAAACTCGGCCCTTTTCATGATTGAACTCATTCAATACTGGGTTGCAGGTACACGACGCAAGTGGCTCAACTCCAATCGCCACTTAAACCAGACCCAAAACTATGAGATTCCGAGCATGAGCACTGAAGAACTGAAAAATGAAATTGTGAGCTCTGTGGGCTATGACCCTAAGTGCGCCCCCATGCAACTAAACGAAGCAGAAACGGCGCAAGCACTGGGCGTAAAAGCCAGCACTTTGTCGGTATGGCGTTCCACTGGACGGTACGACCTCCGGTATGTGAAAGCTGGGCGCCTTGTTCGCTATCGTGTTAGCGATATTGCGGAGTTCATAGAGCGCCGCACCGTGTTTCATACCTAAGCAACGGTGGTAGGAAATAGCTACGAATTGGACTGGCATGGCCTGAAAGGCACAACAGATTGCTTTCTTTGAAGACAGCAACCACTTACCCACTGCTAATTGCTTGATACCGCCTCTCGCAGCGCCTAGCCAAGGTGCAAGAACCCGTCATTGGGCGGGTTTGCGAACAGGAAAACTCGGGCTTGGGGTCTGGCCTCTGCGCTTAGTCGTCTTTAGGCACGCCGAACTGTAACCGCGCCAGTCAAGCTCAGAAGTCTTTCAGTAAATTTTCTACTGCTAGCCCGGCGATAGCCCGCAGAAAAATCAAACCACCAAAAAATAGCAACCACTTGATTTATATGGTGTCCCAGAGTGGGGTCGAACCACCAACCTTCCCCTTAGGAGGGGGATGCTCTATCCAATTGAGCTACTGAGACATACGCCAGCGCAGGGAGACTGCGCGAGGGATTTGCGGATGGCATGGTAACCAGCCGCGAGGCTTTTGTCATGCCATCGGGGCATCTGCTGGCGATAAAGGCTTACCGAGCGGCTCGCTCACGCAAAGGCAGATATGCCAGCGCCGTGTTCTGAGTCGCCCAGCCGGCAAAACCTGCGCCGGTAAAAACCCGCCTAGGCTTAACGCAAGCGTTCAAGCATCTGGTAGTACCACATACCAACGGCCATCATCTGATTGCCCAACCAGGCGCCTACCGGCAAGCGGATATGGCTAACGCCGGCGAAGGTGTCGAACTTCTCCATGGCGCCGGTCACAGCATTCGCCATGATCTCGCCGACGATGTGGGTGGTGGCCACGCCATGGCCCGAATAGCCTTGGGCGTACCAGACGTTTTTC
The DNA here is from genome assembly GCA_044354115.1 of Pseudomonas sp. Lineage (GTDB taxonomy): Bacteria > Pseudomonadota > Gammaproteobacteria > Pseudomonadales > Pseudomonadaceae > Aquipseudomonas. The sequence continues at coordinate 2,974 of JBILAR010000071.1, forward strand.
GACAGCTTGCCCAACTGCGGAATGCGGTTGATGACGATGCCCATCATGCCGCTCCACTGGTACTCGATCTCCACGCCCTTGAGTTGCGGGAAGGTGTGTTCGATCGCCGGGCGTAATTCTGCGGCGATGTCGCGTGAGTCGCGGCCCGAGTAGTTGGTGCCACCACCAAACAGCAGGCGTTTGTCGGCAGTCATGCGGTAGTAGTCGAGTACGAAGCGGCAATCGTACACGGCCAGATCATGCGGGTTAATGCTGGCGGCTAACTCGGCCCCCAGCGGTTTAGTGGTGACTATGCCGCCGGAGGCCGGGAATAGCATGCCGCCCATCTTGCCTTGCTCAAGCTTGTGATAAGCATTGCCGGCAAGAATTACCGAGTTACCGGTAATCCGGCCGTGCTCGGTGACCACCACTGGCAGGTCGTTGTGGATGATTTCGACTACCGGCGAGTTCTCGAAAATCAGCGCACCGAGGCTAGCGGCCGCCTTGGCCTCACCAATGCACAGGTTCAACGAGTGCAGGTGCATGTTGCGCTTGTTGTGCAGGGCGCCGTGGTAGATGTCGCTGGCTAGGTAGTTGGGCATGTCGCCGGCACTGATCATCTGCACATCGTCGCCCATGCCGCGGCGCACGGCTTCGTCGTAGTCGGCCTGCAAGCCGTCCATATGGCTAGGTTTGTAGGCGGCGTGCAGGTGACCGTGTTTGAGGTCGCACTGGATGCCGTACTTAGCCACTCGATTTTTGATGATTTCATGCCCGCGCCAGCGCAGGTGCCAGATGAAGTCATCCACCTGATCGCCGAGTTTACCGGCCATTTGTTTGCGCATATTGGCATCGCCCGACAGACTGCCGGTCACCTGCCCACCGTTACGGCCGGTGGCACCCCAGCCGATTTTTTTGGCTTCGACGATCGCCACTTTAAAACCGCGCTCGGCCAGTTCGACCGCCGTGGCCACGCCGGTAAAACCGCCGCCAATGATCACAACATCGACCCGTTGCTCGCCTTCGAGACGCGGGTAATCGGTTTCTTCGTTAAGGCTGGCGGTGTAGTAGGAGTTACAGCGTTGGCTGCTCATGTTGGGCAATCCTGAGGCGGCCATTTTGCTGTCAGATAAACGGCAAAATTGGCATTTAAGTCATCCGGCGCCCGTGTCGGAGCCGCTATTAATAAAGGGCTGGGCAACTGTTAACGCCAGCCGTGCGCAGCCCATACGTCTGGCGGCCGGGCGTGACGGCAATGCCATAAGGCCCAAAACGCACGCCTGAGCGGCTGAATGCGGCTCAACGAGGCAAGCTCCGGCGATCCGTTACAACAACGCTGTTGCCGCGCTCGCGCAGGGCAAGTAATCGCGCAACAGCGAGAACGTTGGATAGTCGTTGGATAAACAGAAAACGCCATGAACTGTGCATGGCGCGTAGAGTCACACGCGGCTAACGGTGGATAAATTCAGTTTTATTTATGCTTAGTTATGTCAGCACTAAACATAGTTATTACCCTCACCGGCCGCTTGGCCATGTTTTTTTGGCATGCTCAAAACGCTCATCCATGGCTTGAGGGCCCGCGTAGTAGCTGCAACTGCTACGCGACTCACTGGCTGTTATCTAGGGTCTGCTGCCGTGTCATTCGCGATTCACAATGAAACGGCAACAGACCCTAGGTATTCAGTGCTGCAAATGCCCATACAGCGTGGCGTACAGGCCGCCATCGGCGATTAGCTGGTGGTGTTCGCCTTGCTCGGCGATGCGCCCGCCATCGAACACCAAGACTCTATCGGCCTGCTTCACCGCCGACAGGCGATGGGCGATGATCAGCGTGGTGCGGCCCTGCAAGAAGCGGCTCAACGCCTGATGCAGGGCGTATTCGGTAGCGGCGTCCAGCGCCGAGGTGGCCTCATCGAGAATCACCACTTTCGGCTCGGCCAGCACCATCCGGGCAATCGCCAAACGCTGGCGCTGACCGCCCGACAAACGCACCCCGGAGCGCCCGACAATACTGTCCAAGCCCTGCGGTAGCGCGCTAATGGTGGCGTCCAACTGGGCGATTTGCAGCGCCTGCCAGCAGGCTGCATCGCTGCGATCGCGGCCCATGGTCAGGTTGGCCCGCACCGTATCGTTGAACAGCGCCGGATGCTGCAGCACCACGGCGACGTTTTCACGCACGGTCTCTAGGCCGATTTGTTCTTGGCTGGCACCGCCAAAGCTGATGCTACCGGCTTGCGGGCTATAGAGGCCTATCAGCAGTTGCACCAAGGTGCTTTTACCGCCGCCACTGGTGCCGACTATGGCGACTTTTTCACCGGCGCGAATGCTCATATTCAAGCCATCCAGCACCGGCTCATCGTTATACGCAAAGCTCAGGCCACGCACCTCAATAGCAACACTGGTTTGGCCTTGGAAGGGGTCAACAATACTTGGGTACTGCGGCTCGTCGGCCCGCGCTAACAGTTGATTGATCCGCGTCAGCGCGCCGCCGGCGGCGTAGTAGGCGTACTGCAAACTGAGCAATTGCTCGACCGGGCCGATCATAAACCACAGGTAGCTGAACACCGCCAGCATCTGGCCGATCGACAGGTCAGAGAACAGCACGGTGAGCATGGCGGCGGCGCGAAACAGGTCAATGCCAAACTGAAACAACAAACCGCTGGCCCGGCTCGAGGCATCGGTTTTCCAGTGCGAGGCGATCGCGTAATCGCGCACCTGTTGCGCGCGCAGGCCGAGCCGGCCGAGGAAAAACCCTTGGCGGTTGCCGGCGCGGATTTCTTGAATGCCATCCAAGGTTTCCGCCAGCGTTTGGGTAAAGCGCGCGGTGCTGTCGTTTTCCAGTTTTTTCAGGTGTTTAACGCGCTTACCCAACTGCACCGTGGCGTACACCACCAGCGGGTTGAACAGCAAAATCAGCACGGCCAACTGCCAGTGCATCCACAGTAAAATCGCCGCCGTGCCGGTCAGGGTGAGAATCGCCATCAGCAAACGGCTGAGGGTTTCGCCGACAAATTTGTCTAGGGTGTCGAGGTCGGTGACCAAATGGGTGGTCACGGTGCCGGAACCGAGGTCTTCGTATTCGCTTAGGGCGATGCGTTTAAGCCGCTCGATCAGGCGCAGACGGATGCGGTACACGATGTCTTTCGACAGCCGCGCAAACAACCGTGCCTGCACCACGTTAAACACCAAGGCGCCGCTGCGCAGCAGCAGCGTCACCAGCAACATCAGGCCGATATAACCAACCGCTTGCTGGGCCGCCACCGGCAAAAACCGGTCCATCACTTGCAGCGCCGCACGGCCATGGCCGAGCAGCACTTCGTCCACCAACAACGGCAGCAATAACGGAATCGGCACGCTGCACAGGGTGGTGAGCAGCGCCACCAGATTGGCGATAATCAGCGGCTTTTTATGCTGCAACGCCAACTGGCGAATTTGCCGCCAACTGAGCTGGTCAAGCTGCTCGTCAGTAACCGAATCGGGGCTACGCATGACTGGCGCGCTCTAACCAGCGCGCCAGCAACGGCTGCAATTGCTCAAGCGGTTGATAGCCATTGGTGAGCAAAGCCAACTGGCCATTGCGCTCGGCCAGCAGGGTTGGGAAACCGGCAATGCCTAAGCCTTGCACCCAGTTAAAGTCGCCTTGGGTGGCGGCCTGCGTCTGCGGGCTGTCGAAGGCTTCGGCAAATTCACCACGCGGCAAACCGGCCACCTCGGCCAGTTCACGCAGCACGCTGGCGCGAGTTACATCACGGCCTTCGCAATAGAAGGCTTGTTGGATTAGCTCAAGTAACAGCCAGACCTTAGTGGCATCCAGTTGCCGCGCCGTGACCAAGGCGCGACAAGCCGGTTCGGTGTGATACACCAAGCCTTCGGGCAAGCCGTCATTGAAGTTAAACAGTTGCCCGGTGCTGGCATTTACCGCCTGCCAGTGGGCCAAAATTCGCACCCGACCGGCTGGCTCCAACGCTGCCTGTTCTTGGCGCAAGCCGCCGACCACTAAATCCATCGGCACACCGACGGCTTGCGCCTGCTCGGCCAAGGCCGCCAGCACCGGGGCAAAGCCCCAGCACCAGGAGCACATCGGGTCCATCACATAGATCAGGCGTGCCTGCATGCCTTAGGCCTCTTTTTTTAGCCGTGGATTAAAGCCTAATGGATGCGGCTGGTTACGCGCCTTGGCTAGGTCGATTTGCTTTTGTCGCTCGCGGGCGCCGGCGCGGGTTTTCTCGCTCAAGCTGTCCCAGCAATGCGGGCAACTGACTCCGGCCACATAGTGCTCAGACAGACAATCCTCGGCGGTGATCGGCGTGCGGCAGGCGTGGCACTGGTCGTACTCGCCTTGCGACAAGTCGTGACGCACCGTCACCCGGTTGTCGAACACAAAGCAGTCACCCTTCCACAAACTTTGCGCTTGCGGCACCTCTTCAAGGTATTTAAGGATGCCGCCTTTTAGGTGAAACACCTCGGCATAACCGGCACCGAGCATATAGCTGGAGGCTTTTTCACAGCGGATGCCGCCAGTGCAGAACATCGCGACTTTCTTGTGCTTGGCCGGGTCGAAGTTGGCCTGAATATATTCGGGAAACTCGCGAAAGCTCTTGGTTTGCGGGTCGATGGCGCGATCGAAGGTGCCTATCGACACTTCATAATCGTTGCGAGTGTCGATCACCAGCACCTCGGGGTCGGCGATCAAGGCGTTCCAATCTTGCGGCTCAACATAGGTGCCGACCAACTGATTAGGGTCGACGCCCGGCACGCCGAGGGTGACGATTTCGTTCTTCAGCTTGACCTTGCTGCGATAGAACGGCTGCTCTTCGCAGTAGGATTCTTTATGGTCGATATCGACAAAGCGCGGATCCGCCTTCAGCCAGCTCAATACGCCATCGATGCCGGCGCGCGGGCCTGCGACGGTGCCGTTAATGCCTTCGGCGGCGATCAGCAAGGTGCCCTTGACGCCGTTATCCAGCAGGCTTTGTTGCAGCGGCTCGCGCAGCTCGACGTAGTCCGGCAGGCTGACGAATTTGTACAGCGCGGCCACCACCACCGGTGGCGTTGGGGTGTTAGTCATGGGGTGTATCTCCAGGTGGTCGTCCACGTAAAGGACGGACCGGATTATAAAAAGGTTATGCCCTAGCGATGTGTTGTAGATGCACGCCGCCCCGTTGTAGGAGCCAGCTTGCTGGCGATCAGGCCATCTAATGACATGACTTACGGCACAAGCATCGCGAGCAAGCTCGCTCCTACAGGGTTGCATTCTGCCGTTAGCAACGTTCGCAACACGTAACTGGTGCTAAAACGACAACGCCGGCAGTCAGCCGGCGTTGTGAAAAGCGGGGGCAATCTTAGCAGATCGCTTAGCTGAAAATCAGCCCAGCCGCCGCACGGTTAAGCCTGTTTGCTCGCCCCACTACAGGTCGGCGACGCCGGAGCGGCGCCCTGTGCGGCCCACTCTTCAGCGGTATAGGTGTGCAAGGCCAGCGCATGCACCTGACCCATCAACTCGCCCAAGCAGGCGTACACCCGCTGATGACGTTTCACCGCACCTAAGCCGGCAAACAGCGGCGCAACCAGCACCACCTTAAAGTGCGTTTCTAGGCCGCGGCTGTGCATATGGCTTTCATCCAGCACTGTTAAGTGCTCTGGTTGTAAAGCCTGCAAGGCGGTTTGTAACTGCTCACGCATGCTCATTTAAGGCTTCTTCGCAGCAGGTTTCGCGGCGGCCGGCTCTAGCTGCTTGGTCATATCGGCCAACAGCTTGTTCACTTCTGGCACGGCGCTTTCGAGGCGCTTTTGCGTCAACTGCGCGGACTGCGCGCTGAGCGCGGGCATTTTATCCATGAGTTTTTTACCCAGTGGCGATTGGTAAAAAACGATCAGTTCTTTCAATTCGGCTTCAGTAAAGCTGGTGGCATAGAGCTTGATCAAATCGGGCTTAACTTGGTTCCAGCCCACGGCTTTTTCCAGCACGGCATTGGCTTTAGCTTGATAGCTCTCGAGCAAGGCTTTTTTCGACTCAGCGCCATTGGCCTGAGCAAAGCGCTGGGCAAACATTTGCTGTACTTGGGCAAACACCGGGGTGGCCAGCTTGTCGGCGTGGGCCATCAGCAAAAACTGCTCGGCATTCGCCGCTTGGCTTTTGGCATCCGCTAGCACGTGACCACTGGCACAGACAAACACGACAGCCGTACAGATAGCGCGAAAACGAGTCATTTTGAGTCCTTGTTTGAAAAAATAATGGGCCTGGCGGCGCTCGCCAGCGGCGGCCATTCTGCGCCAAAGCATGGGCATGGCTCAAGCGGCTTAAAGGTTGGCGCAACTGCGATACCTGCCCGCGTTAGCCGTAAAAACCCAGCAGCACAGGCGTTGAGTACTACTGGTCACTGATCCAAGACCTATGACGGCACAAAATTGGCGTCAATTTCACTAAAAAACCGGTAATACGCGGCATTTATGACCGTTTATCAGCAAACGGCGAAGCGCTATTTTTGCTGCTTAGTATTGAGACTTAACCGCTCGTATTGGAGTGCTCGTCATGTTCGGTCAACGCAAAGTCGATCCCGCTGCCGGTACGCATTACCGCTGCGAAAGGGTCAGTGCCGTCAACGGTCAGTATTTTTTCTCCACCCGCGAGGGCAGCCTTGAAGGGCCCTATTTCACCCGCGTCGATGCAGAGCGGGAGATCTACTGCTACATCCGCCGCATGATGCAGGCCAAAGACATTATTGAAAGCCGAGCCTTTTAGGCTCTGTTGACGTAAGCCCACGCGCCGCACGCCCTGCGTGTGCGGCAAGAGGCCTTAGTCGTTGGCGTAAGCCGACTCTAGGGCGTCGTTGATGGTGCGTATCACCTTGACCCGGGCGAAGCGTTTGTCATTGGCCTCAACCAGCGTCCAAGGGGCAATTTCGCTGCTGGTGCGATCGACCATATCGCCGACGGCATCGCAGTACTGTGGCCATTTATCGCGATTACGCCAGTCATCTTCGGTAATTTTAAAGCGCTTAAAGGGAATCTGTTCGCGCTCTTCAAAGCGTTTTAGCTGGGTATCTTGATCAATCGCCAGCCAAAATTTCACCAGCACCACACCCGCGCGGGTGAGCTGCTCTTCAAAATCGTTGATCTCGCCATAGGCGCGCAACCAATCGACGGGCTGGCAAAAACCCTCAACCCGCTCAACCAACACCCGTCCGTACCAAGAGCGATCAAACAGGGTGAACTTGCCGCGCGCGGGGATATGCCGCCAAAAACGCCACAAATAGGGTTGTGCTCGTTCTTCCTCGGTCGGTGCTGCGATCGGCACTATGCGATATTGGCGCGGGTCGAGGGCGGCAGCCACGCGACGAATAGCGCCACCTTTACCGGCCGCATCGTTACCCTCAAACACGGCCACCAAGGCATGCTTGCGAAAACGCTTGTCGCGCATCAGCCCAGCTAGGCGCGCCTGCTCTTGCACCATTTGCTCTTCGTAACTGACTTTATCGAGCCTTTGCAGCATATCCAAGCTGCCCAACAAACCCAGATTATCCAAGCTGGCTGTTAAGGGCGCGGCATGTGGGCTGCGCTGCGCGGGCTCTTGGTTTTGCAGCGCGGCCTGCAAGCCCTCGAGTAAAATATGCCCCACCGTAAGGCTGCGATAATACTGATTAGCCCCCTCAACCACATACCAAGGGGCATAGTCGCGGCTGCTGCGGCGCAAAATTCGCTCACCGAAACGCACAAACTTGCCGTAGGTTTTCGACTGCTGCCAATCCAACGGGCTAATCCGCCAGCTGTGCAAGGGGTCATCTTTGAGGGTGTTAAGGCGCGCTTTCATCTGTTGTTTAGACAGATGAAACCAAAATTTAAAAATTAACGCGCCCTCATCGCAAAGCATCTGCTCCAAGCGTTGGGCGCCGTCGATGGCCTGATCGAGCACTGCAGTTTTAATCCGGCCGTGCACCCGGCCTTGCAGCATCTGGCTGTACCAGTTGCCAAAAAACACGCCGATTTGCCCTTTCGGCGGTAGTTGCCGCCAATAACGCCACGCCGGCGGACGGGCGAGCTCTTCATCGGTTTGCTGGTCGAAGGTGCTGACTTGAATTAAGCGCGGGTCCATCCACTCATTGAGCAGTTTGACCGTTTCCCCTTTACCAGCGCCTTCAACGCCGTTAATCAACACAATCACCGGGAAGCGCGACTGTTGCTTGAGTTCAAACTGCGCTTCCAGCAGTGCTTCGCGCAGCGCTGGCACGGCAGCGTCATAGGCCTCTTTATCAATTGCATGGCCAATTTCGGCGGATTCAAACATCGTCAACTCCCTGATCTCAATCACTTAAGCCTAGCCGATCAGACGCACGTTTGTCTGGTCCACAACACGCCAGTACAGGGCCATAGCCCTAGGCAGATCGGCTAGAATATCGACCTTATCTTCAAGGTTCAGCCCATGAGCGATCAACCCGTGTCTGCCGCCAGTCAACATGCCTGCCTCACATGGGACGCTGCCGGGCTACCACGCTCAAGCCTGTTTGATGATGTGTACTTTGCCACCGACGGCGGTTTGGCCGAGACCCGCCATGTGTTTTTGCAGCAAAACAATCTAGCCGAACGCTTTGCCGCCCTGCCCGCCGGCGGCCAGTTGGTCATCGGCGAAACCGGTTTTGGTACCGGGCTTAATTTTCTCTGCGCCTGGCAATTGTTCGAGCAAACCGCCGCCGATGATTGCCGCCTGCACTTTGTCAGCGTCGAGAAATACCCGCTGACCCGTAGCGATCTGCAGCGAGCGCTGGCGCTATGGCCAGAATTGGCCGTGTATGCGCAAGCCCTGCTGGCGCAGTACGTGGCGGTACATCCGGGTTTTCAAAGGTTCAGTTTGGCCGGCGGCCGCGTTAGCCTGACCTTATTAATTGGCGATGCCCTAGAGCAATTGCCCGAACTCGACGCACCTATCGACGCCTGGTTTCTCGACGGCTTTGCCCCGCAGCGCAACCCGCAGATGTGGTGCCCGGAGTTATTTGCCCAGTTGGCGCGGCTGTCCCATGCGGGCACCAGCATCGGCACCTTTTGCAGCGCCGGCGATGTGCGCCGGGCGCTGAACGCCGCCGGCTTTAAGATGAAGCGGGTACCCGGCATCGGGCGCAAATGGGAAGTGCTGAAAGGCCAGTTTATTGGCCCACTCAGCCACAGCGACACGCCGTGGTTTGACCGCCCAGACTTTAGCCCCAAGGTGCGCCATGCTTTGGTGATTGGCGCAGGCTTGGCCGGGTGCGCCAGCGCCGCCAGTTTGGCCGCCCGCGGCTGGCAAGTGACCTTACTGGAGCGCCACCACGACGTGGCGCAAGAAGCCTCGGGTAACCCGCAGGGCGTGCTTTATCTGAAGCTTTCGGCGCATGGCACGGCGTTATCACGGTTAATTGTCAGCGGTTTTGGTTACACCCGACGCTTATTAGAACAACTGCACAGTAATGATTGGGCGGCGTGCGGCGTACTGCAACTGGCCTTAAACGACAAAGAACTGAGCAAGCAGGCGCAATTAGCCCAGGCCTTCCCCGTCGACTTGCTCCAGCCTCTGAGCCAAGCGCAGGCCGAGCAGCAGGCCGGCATTGGTCTGCCGGCGGGCGGCCTGTTTTATCCCGACGGCGGCTGGGTGCATCCACCAGCGCTGTGCAAGTTGCTGAGCAGCCACCCACAAATTCGCCTGCTGACCCACAGCGAGGTGCTCGACCTCAGCCCACACCCAGACGGCTGGCAGGCCAGCAGCCAAGGCCAGCCCTTAGCCAGCGCGCCGGTGGTGGTGCTGGCTGGCGCGGCCGACATTCAGCGTTTCAGTCAAGCAGCCGAGCTACCGCTGAAACGCATTCGCGGGCAAATTACCCGCGTGCCACAAACCGCCGCCAGCACGCAGTTACGCACGGTGGTGTGCGCCGAAGGCTATGTGGCACCGGCGCGCAATGGCGAGCACACCTTGGGCGCCAGTTTCGACTTCAACAGCACTGAGCTGAGCACCACGAGCGGCGAACACGCGAGTAATCTGCAACTGCTGGCAGAAATATCCACCGACTTAGCCGCCCGCCTGCACAGCGCCGAGCTCGACCCGAATGACCTGCAAGGAAGGGCGGCCTTTCGCTGCACCAGCCCCGATTACCTGCCCATTGTGGGTCCGCTGGCCGACCACGAGGAGTTTCTCACCCAATACGCAAAACTGAGCAAGAACGCCACGTGGCGCACCGACCTGCCCTGCCCTTGGTTGGCGGGTTTGTACGTCAACAGCGGCCACGGCTCACGCGGTTTGATTAGCGCGCCACTGGCTGGCGAGTTGCTCGCCGCGTGGTTAGATAACGAGCCGTTGCCCGTACCGCGCGCGGTGGCGCAAGCCTGCCACCCCAACCGCTTCGCGGTGCGCCGCCTGACCCGAGGTAAATAGCCCGACAGTTCAACCCCACACCGCTAATCAGCGACTAAAGGCTATGCTGCTAAAGCCGCCAAGGCGCAAAAAAGCAGTGCCTGAGGTATGAACGATCAATTTGCCGGTAATTTCGCTCAAATGCGCCAGCTAGAGGGATAACGCACTTGAACAAGCACGTACATATCGGCACAGTAAGGCGCGCGCATATTATAAAAAAGAGGGCCGTTAATGCCTCGTATTAGCCTGTTTTTGTTATGTTTTTTATTCAGCAGCAGCCTTTGGGCAGTGACCCCGGCCAATCTTGACCGTGACGATCTACGCCTGTCGCTGGGCCCGCATACGGGCTATTTAGAAGACATCGCTGGCAAGCTGACCTTCGAGCAAGTCCAAGCGCTGCCTGATGAGCAATTTCGCGCAGTGAATGCCGACCACGCCAACTTGGGCAAAAATAAATCCGTGTGGTGGTTTCGCGTGGACCTGCGCAATAACCGTCCGCACAACCTGTTAGGTTTTCTCGAAGTTAACTACCCGCTGCTCGATGACCTGCAGATTTACCTGCAAAGCCCCGACGGCAGTGTGCAGCGGCAACGCAGCGGTGACCATTTTGCCTTCGCCAGCCGCCCCGTGCAGGTGCGCAATTTTTGGTTCCCGCTGGAGTTAGCCCAAGGCAGTAGCCAACTGACCCTGCGTATCGAGACCAGCAGTACCGTGTTTGTGCCGATGTACTTCAGCACCTACGCGGCCAGCGCAGCCGCCCAAGAAACCTTGATGGGCTGGAACGGCGCCTTCTACGGCATGCTGTTTGCCATGGTGTTCTACAACCTGTTCTTATTTATCTCGCTGCGCGAGCCGGCGTACTTCTGGTATGTGGTGTACGGCCTTAACGTCGGCCTGCTCGGCGCTTGCTTCGATGGCATGTTGTTTAAATTACTGCCCAATCACGTGGCCTTTCAGTCGGTCAGCATCTACATCTTGATGTACATGCAATGCTTAGCAGCGGCGCAGTTCAGTCGCTACTTCCTGCACACTAAACAGTATTTCCCACGCCTCGATCGCGGCCTGCGCATCGCCATCTTACTGATCTTCACTCTGTTGCTTTCCGGCTTGGTGCTGAACCTACAAACCTGGAACATTCTGGCCAGCTTGACGCTGCTAAGCACCTGCCTGGGGTTGTTTTCCGTGGGTGTCTACGCCTGGCGCAAAGGGGTGCGTTATGGCTCGTACTACACCCTAGCGTGGAGCGTGCTGCTGATTGCCTTTGTGATAGTCACTGCCGCCTCTTTGGGGGTCGAGCTGTTCGGCTTGTTCGGCGCCACAGTGGTAAAAATTGGCGTGACCATCGAGCTGATCACCCTGTCGATTGGCTTGGCCGACCGCATTAACGTGCTCAAGGATGAAGGCTCCAGCTCGCGCCAAGTGGCCGAGCAAGCGACCTTGGCCAATCAAGCCAAAGGTCGCTTCTTGGCGACCATGAGCCATGAAATCCGCACTCCTATGAACGGCGTGTTGGGCATGCTGCAACTGCTCAAAGACACACCACTGGACCGCAGCCAACGCTTTTATGTCGACACCATCGCCAGCTCGGGCAAATCGCTGCTAGCGGTGATTAACGACATTCTCGACTACGCGCGCATCGAGTCGGGCAAGTTAAACTTGGAGCATATTGAGTTTGACCTTGAGCAACTGGTCTCGGAAACCATTAGCCTGTTCACCGCCCAAGCGCTGGAAAAACGCCTGCGCCTGTATGTCAGCCTCGAAGGTGGCGTGCCGCAATACATTATCGGCGACCCGACGCGCACCAAACAGGTACTCATGAACCTGCTCAGCAACGCCCTAAAGTTCACCGCCGAAGGCCATGTCACCGTAAACATCAGCCGGCGCAACGATGCACAAGGGCAGGCGCAATTACTCTTTAGCATTCGCGACAGCGGCATCGGTATCAGTGCCGAAGGTCAAGCGCTGCTGTTTGACTCCTTTGCCCAAGGCGACTCGACCACTACCCGCCGCTACGGTGGCAGCGGCTTAGGACTGGCCATCAGCAAAGAGCTGGTGACCATGATGGGCGGCCAAATCGGCGTACAAAGCAGTGCCGGCGAAGGTACTTTGTTTACCTTTAATCTGCCGCTGCAACATGATTCAGCCCGCCTTGACCCACTGACCACCCTGCTCAATGGGCGCACGGCCCTGCTCACCTCGCTCGACGGCCAAGGCCTCGACGCACTTGGGCTGCTACTCAACCGCTGGGGCATGCGCACCGAGCGCTGCCAGACGCCCGAGCGCCTACTCAGTTGTTTGGCCGAATTTACCACCCCGCCTTTGCTGGTATTAATGTCGCCCTGGCCCGGCAGCATTACCGGCTGGCTAGAACCCTTGCGTGGGCATCTGCAGTTGGGCCAACCGATTTTACTGCTCTGCCCACCGGCGCAAACCGCGCAGCAACCCAATCACCCAGAGTTGCGCATCCAAAGCTTGCCACAGCCCTTGACCGTGACCCAACTGCGGCAAACCTTACTCGAGCTGTACCAAGCAACCCCGACCGCCGCGCCAATCATCAGCCAGGTAACAACGGCACAAACCAGCGCCGGCCCCTGTGTGCTGGTTGCCGAGGACAACCCGGTTAACCAATTGGTCGCCCAAGGCTTGCTGAAAAAGCGCGGCTATAACCCCCGCGTGGTCAACAACGGCGCGGCTGCCGTGGCCGAATACCGCCGCTCACCCAGCACCATCAAACTGATCCTGATGGATTGCGAAATGCCGGAAATGGACGGCTTTGAAGCCACCCGGCAAATCCGCTTATTTGAGCAACTGCAAGACCTGCCCGCCGTTCCCATCATCGCCCTCACCGCGCACGTATTTGAGCAATATCAGCAGCTCGGTTTAGCCGCTGGCATGGATGACTTCATCGGTAAGCCGCTGGACAGCCAACTGCTGGTTGAGCGCATCGAGCATTATTTGCAGCCCAAGGCAGCACCGGATAGCTAGCCGAGCAACGCGGGCTGTTACCATCGCCGGGCGCTGAGGAGGCGCTCTGCATGTTAATACCGCAAGAAATGCTGGAAGCCGACACCCTGACCCGCCTAATTGAAGACTTTGTCACCCGCGACGGCAACGACAATGGCGATGAAACCCCGCTAGAAACCCGCATCGCCCGGGTGCGCGTAGCACTCAATAAAGGCAGCGCGGTGATTGCCTTCGACCCCGACAGCCAACAATGCATGTTGCTGCTCAAGCACGAAGTACCGCGCGAGTGGCTGGGCTAAACAGTCGGCGGCAAACCTTTGGCGCGCTTAACCGCGCAAGCCCTCACGCTCCCAGATACACCGCACGCGCATGTCGCTCTCGTGCGGGCTATGAAAGCCGCTGTCGGAGTCCCAGCGAAAGGTATGGCAACCGTTTAACTCGGTTTCCAAATGGACCACCGCGCTGGCCCAGTAGAGGTTTTTCAGCAGCGCTTCGAATTGCTCAATCCACAGGCGCCATTCGTACTCCAGCGCTTTATAGCTAGCGCCAAAATGAATCACCTGGGTTTGATACAAGCCTTCGCCTTCGGTGCCACAGCTGGCAAACATCTCACGGCCAAGAAACGGCCACGCCTCACCGCTGGGCAGGCTTGCCAGTACGCGGCTATTGGTCTCGCGGCGCAAGATGCGCTGCTCTAAACGGTCAGACGGCCAGTCGCGAATGCAGCCGTAGACGATTGACTCAGACTCCACACTGTCACTCCAGAAAATCCGTGCTGCCTTCTAACACAGGCAGCCCGTAGCGACCATCTCTGGATTAGCCCGCAGTGATCAACTGCACAGCGCTAGTCACTGGCACAGTAACCGCACCGAGCATTTAGCATTCAGACGTCCGCCGCTTTTTTGCGCATTTTGCCGGCCATGCTGACCATCTCGCTGTACAGCAGTTGCGGATTTTTTTGCTTTAAAGCCCAAGCCATACGGCCTTGCTCGTGGGGCAAGATCATAAACTCGCCCCGCTCGATGGCCTGATAGATGTACTCGGCAATCTCGGCGGCGCTGATCGGTGAGTTCTCCAGCAGTTTGCCGACCTGCTGCTTCATCGCCGGTGTTGGGCCACGAAAAGAGTCCATCAAGTTGGTTTGGAAGAACGATGGACACACCACATGCACGCCGACGCCTTGTTCTTGCAGTTCAATCAGCAAACTTTCCGAGAGCGCCACCACGCCCGCCTTGGCAACGTTGTAATTGCTCATCGCCGGGCCCTGCATCAGGGCGGCCATGGAGGCAATATTGACGATCTTGCCGTGGCTGCGTTCCAGCAGGGGCAAGAAGGCTTTGCAACCCTTAACCACGCCCATCAGGTTGATGGAAATTTGCCAGTCCCAATCTTCCAGCGACAG
>JBILAR010000063.1:0-19861 GCA_044354115.1 Pseudomonas sp.
TAAAAAAGCCACCGGAGGCAACCCCGGCGTTATTGACGATCACGTCGATACCACCAAGCCGCTCCTCGCAGGCCTGCGCCAAGGCGGTGAGCTGGCTGTAGTCACGCACATCGCAGCGCAGGGTAAAACCTTCGCCGCCTGCGGCACGCACCAGCGCTAGGGTTTCGGCCAGGCCTGCATCATTAACGTCCGAGAGCGCTAACTGCCAACCTTCGCGCGCCCAGCGCAAGGCAATTTCACGGCCAAGACCAGAGCCTGCACCGGTAATCATCATGCGCTTTTGCATCGTTAGGCCTTTTTACTGGAGGGAGTTGCCATCAGTGTAACCAAGGCCCAACGCCACTTGGCGCGTTATAAAGCGCCTGAATAGTGTCGCCGTGCAGTGACCTAAAGCCGCCCTAATGGCGATTAAGCCGTTTGTATCGCACCGGCGGCGTGTTGCGCATACAGAGCAAAGTCGGCCGCCGGCAAAGGCCGGGCAAACCAATAGCCTTGCGCCTGATCGCAACCCAGGCTAGCCAGCAGTTGCCGCGTGGCCTCGTCTTCAATGCCCTCGGCGGTGGTGACCAGTTGTAGGCTCTTAGCCATTTGGATAATCGCCGTGACTATCGCCTGCCCTTGGCTATTGCCGTGCAACTTGCCCACAAAAGACTGATCGATTTTCAGCTTATCGACCTGAAAACGCTGCAAGTACGACAGATTCGAGTACCCGGTGCCAAAATCATCAATCGCCAAACTGACCCCCAGCGCCTTCACCCGCATGAGCAAGCTGATAAATTTCTCCGAGTCCTGCAGCAATATCGACTCAGTCAGTTCCAGTTCCAGCCCCGCTGGCGCCAACCCGGAACGCGTTAACGCGGCATGCACCTGCTGGTCTAAATCGCCACGGCGAAACTGCACCGGCGACAAGTTCACCGACACCACTAAATCCGTCAGTCCCGCCGTTTGCCAAGCGACCAACTGCTGGCAGGCCTGATTAAGCACCCACTCACCGATCTCCACGATCAACCCCGAGCGCTCTGCCAACGGAATAAATTGCTCTGGGGTAATCAGGCCGCGCTCTGGGTGCTGCCAACGCACCAGCGCCTCGGCGGCTAACAGACGCCCACTGTGGATATCCACGATCGGCTGGTAATACAGCACAAATTCATCGCGCTGCAGGGCTTGGCGCATGCCCGCCTCAAGTTGCAATTGGTCAACCAAGCTGACGTTCATACCCTGATCGAAGAAACGAAAGGTATTACGCCCAGCCATCTTGGCTTGATACATGGCCATGTCGGCCTGCTGTAACAGTTGCGCAAAACTGTCGCCATTTTCCGGGAAGGTGGCGATCCCAATCGAACAAGAACTCACCACTGGCATGCCCTGCAACACAAAGGGCGGGGCTAAATTGGCCAACACATGCTGCGCCACTTGAGTGATGGCCTGCTGATCGGCAACATCACTGAGCACTAACAAAAACTCATCGCCGCCTTGCCGGCTAACGGTATCGACCTCACGCACCGAATCTTGCAAACGCTCCGCCACCGCTTGCAGCAGTTCATCGCCGGCGGCGTGGCCGAGCGAATCGTTAATCAATTTGAAGTTATCCAGGTCGATATACAGCAACGCCACCTGCTTGCGATAACGCCGCGCCTGCACCACCGCCTGCTCCAGCCGATCACGCACCAACAACCGATTGGGCAGCCCGGTCAACACATCATGTTGAGCCAAATGACTGAGACTGGTTTCCGAGCGTTTAACCCGCTCAACCTCCTCCTGCAGATGGCGCATGGCATCGCGCAAATCGCTGGCCAAGCGCCAAATCGCAAAGGCGCAGACCATCAAGATGCAACTGAGCGTGATAAACCGTTTGAGCGCCAACGGCTCAGGGCTGAAGGTTCGCCAGCCAAGCAGCGAAGTCGCCGTAATCAGGCCAATAACTGCCAGCATCGCCAGCAACAGGCCAACAAACAACCGTGGGCGCGCGAGCATCCCGGCCAAAATCAAGATCACCGGAAAGGTCAGCAGCGTGCCGTTATACAAACCTTGAGCATCCCACATGGCAGCGCTAGCGGTAGCGGTCAGGGTACTGAGCAGCACAAAATTAGCCCGATCCAACTCACCGCGCTGGCTCAACTGTGCACTCCTGCGCACGCACACCAGCGCCAGCACACCCAGCACTGCTGGTATCCAAGTAGCCAGCAGCGCGGCCTGAATAGCCACAATAGCTAAGGTCACACTGAGCACAGTGGCGATCTGGCGCAAACGTCGGCCTTGCAATTGACTCATCAACTGACTGACGGCTAGGCCCTGTGCCTGCGGGTCTTGCTGATTATTCATGACTAATCCTGAGCAAGCAGAAACACCGGTGGTTGATCATTATTATTCTTAGCTCGGCAGCACGCAGGATAAAGCCTAGCTTACGACGCAGTAGCCTCCGCGCAAAGCGCCTGACCATTCGGGCAAAAAAAAGGCGGCCCGAAGGCCGCCAAAATCACACGCAGAGTAAAGCTTTAGTGGGCCACCGCACCGCTGGCACCCAGGCCGGTTTGTGAGCGTACGAACTGCGGCATAAAGCGCGCACGTTCGGCTGCCGCAGCCGCCGACTTATCGGTGATGGAGAAGAACCAGATGCCGCTAAAGGCAATCGCCATCGAGAACAGTGCTGGGTATTCGTACGGGAAGATGGCTTGGGCATTACCCAATACCTGTACCCACACGGTTGGCCCAAGAATCATCAGGGTCACCGCCGTTACCAGACCCAACCAACCACCGATCATGGCACCGCGGGTGGTGAGGTTTTTCCAGTACATGCTCAAGAACAGCACTGGGAAGTTACAGCTGGCGGCAATCGAGAAGGCCAAGCCAACCATAAAGGCGATGTTTTGTTTCTCGAACAAGATGCCCAAACCAATCGCCAACAGCGCTAGCGCGATGGTGGTGATCTTCGACACGCGGATTTCATCTTTATCGTTAGCCTTGCCTTTTTTGTACACGCTGGCATACAGGTCATGGGACACCGCTGTGGCGCCCGCCAAGGTCAAGCCGGCCACCACCGCCAAGATGGTGGCAAAGGCCACCGCCGAGATAAAGCCCAAAAACAAGCTGCCGCCGACCGCATTGGCCAGGTGAATCGCGGCCATGTTGTTGCCGCCGAGCAAGGCACCCGCCGCATCTTTAAAGGCTGGGTTGGTGCTGACCAACAGGATCGCGCCAAAGCCAATGATAAAGGTCAGGATGTAGAAGTAGCCGATAAAGCCGGTGGCATAGAACACGCTTTTACGCGCTTCTTTGGCATCGCTGACGGTGAAGAAGCGCATCAAAATGTGCGGCAAGCCGGCAGTACCAAACATCAGCGCCAAGCCAAGCGAAATGGCCGACACCGGGTCTTTGACCAAGCCGCCGGGGCTCATAATGGCCTCGCCTTTTGGATGCACTTTGACCGCTTCTGAGAACAGCAGGGAGAAGTCAAAGTTGACGTGCTTCATCACCATCAAGGCCATAAAACTGGCGCCCGACAGCAACAGCACGGCTTTGATGATTTGCACCCAGGTGGTCGCCAGCATGCCGCCGAACAACACGTAGAGCATCATCAAAATGCCGACCAGAACCACGGCCACGTAATACTCCAAGCCGAACAACAACTGGATCAACTTACCGGCACCGACCATCTGCGCGATCAAGTAGAACGCCACCACCACCAACGAGCCACTGGCCGCCACGGTGCGAATCGGCATTTGCTTGAGGCGATACGAGGCCACGTCGGCAAAGGTGTATTTACCCAAGTTACGCAGGCGCTCGGCCATCAAAAACAGAATCACCGGCCAACCGACCAGAAAGCCGATCGAGTAGATCAAACCGTCATATCCGGATGTGTACACCAGCGCGGAGATGCCCAGAAACGAAGCGGCCGACATGTAGTCACCGGCAATCGCCAGACCGTTTTGAAAGCCAGTAATTTTGCCGCCGGCCGCGTAATAGTCGGATGCCGAATTGTTCTTTTTCGACGCCCAGTAGGTGATGCACAAGGTCGCGCCAACGAACATCACGAACATCACTATCGCCGAGATATTCATCGGTTGGCGCTGCACCTCACCGGTTAACGCCTCACCGGCCCACACCAAGGGGGCAAATACCGACAACGCCAAACTGGCCAATAGACGA
The DNA here is from genome assembly GCA_044354115.1 of Pseudomonas sp. GTDB lineage: Bacteria > Pseudomonadota > Gammaproteobacteria > Pseudomonadales > Pseudomonadaceae > Aquipseudomonas. The sequence continues at coordinate 4,147 of JBILAR010000063.1, forward strand.
CGGATCATTTCTGCACCTCATCAAGAATGGCTTTGTTCAAGCGATCGAACTCGCCGTTAGCGCGCTGCACATAAATGCCGGTCAGGACGAACGCCGACAGGATCAAACCAACCCCCAGCGGAATTCCCCAGGTAGTCACCGAGTCAGGGCTAATACGCATGCCGAGCATTTGCGGGGCAAAGGCAATCAGCAAGATAAAGGTCAGGTACAGGCCGAGCATCACGGCTGCCAACAGCCAAGCAAAACGCGAGCGCTTGGCCACTAACTCATGGAAGTTCGGATTCTCAAGAATCCGTTCGTAGACGCTGTCATTCATTTTTGTTGTCCTCGCCGCACGGGTTAACAGGTGACTCCACTGTAAATCGCCGGTAGACACAGAACAGACGACCTTAGTCGTAGATAACAGCCGCATAGACTAAGGTCGCAGAGCCACTAATCTGGCCATCGCCAGCAAGTGTGCGGGTTTTTTACAACCCGTGGCCGTGTTGGCGACGCAGCCGAGCAAGCCGCTGCTCAAGCGCCGGCAGGTTGTCGAGCTGTTGCTGGCGGGCTTTGCTGAAGAGAATCAGCGCCAGCTCGGCGGTGACCAATGCATCGGCGCTGGCGTGGTGGCGCTGATGCACCTGCAGGCCGAAATACTCGGTCCAGTCATCCAAACCGCCATTGGCAATATTGGCCTGTGGGCACAGCGCCGGGGCCCACTGGGCCACGTCATAAAAACGGTGCTGCAAGCGCAAGCCGAGGGTTTCTTTGAGCGCCCGGCCGAGCATGTGCCGATCAAACCCAGCGTGAAAAGCCAGCACTGAGCTGCCTTGTAAAAACTCCATAAAGTCCAACAACGCTTGCGCAGGCTCCACGCCATTGGCGATTTCGCTGGGCGCGATGCCGTGGATCAGTACGCTGGCGCTGACCCGGTGATCGGCCCGGTGCAAGGTGCATTCAAACTGCTGAGCGAAGTCGATAGCGCCCTGTTCGATCACCACCGCACCAATCGACAACAACTGATCGCGGCGCAAATCTAGACCGCTGGTTTCTAAATCCAAGACTACCCAACGCTGCTGATTAAGCGGGCGATCATCCACGGCTAAGGGTTCGCTGAGCGCCGCTCGCCGCTGCAAGTGCTCCGCCGACAGCCGCACTGGGCAGCCCACTAAGCGGCTCAACCAGTTCACAACTGATACCGCAAGGCTAGGCTGCTTTGCAGGCGCTGAGCTTGACGAAACGACTCGCGCAAGATGCGTCGGTCCAGATGGTTGAGGCTGTCTGGGTCGACTCTATTGGAATACGGCTGCTGATTGCGCGCCTGTAATTGGTGCTGCTGCAAACGCGCCTGCTGAATGTAGTGATAAGCCTCCTCGTACGCTGCGCCATCCAGCGCCTCAATCACCCCCAGGGCAATCAAGCCGCGCAAACGCTCAAGGGTATTGCAGGCTTCGATACCGTGGGCCAAGGCCAGCAAGCGTGCGCCATCGACAAAGGGCGTGAGGCCTTGCACCTTGAGGTCGAGGGTGTCTTTCTCGCGTCCTTTGCGGGCCACCACAAAGTCGCGCAACAACCCAAGCGGCGGACGCTGGCGCAAGGCATTTTGCGCCAACATGCGCTGAAACAGGTGGTTGTCGGCCACCGCCGCGAGTAACCCTTGGCGCAGTTGCGCAACGCCCTGCGGGTCACCCCAAACCGCCCGCAGGTCAAAATAAATACTCGAGGCCAGCAGGTTTTCCGGGGTGGCTTCACGTACTAACTGGCCAAAGCGCAGGCCCCATTCATGCTGCGACAAACACAGTTCTGGGTTACCGGCCATGATATTGCCTTGGCACAGGCTAAAACCGCATTGCGCCAAGCGCTGATTGATCTCCACCGCCAAGGGCAACAGCCGCTGGCGAATAGCCGCCGCCTCGGTTGCATCGCTGGCGGCAAAGACGATGCCGTTGTCTTGATCGGTGTGCAGGGTTTGCTCGCAACGGCCCTCGCTGCCGAAGCACAGCCAGGTAAAGGCCACGCCCGGATCGCCAAACTCCTCCAGCGTCAGCTCAATCACCCGACACACGCAGTGATCGTTTAGCTGGGTGATCAACTGGGTGATCTGCGTCGAACTGGCACCATGGGCCAGCATATTGTCGACCAACTGGCGAATATCGCTGCGCAGCGCCACCAAGCTGTCGATCCGCCCAGCATGCCGAATGGTGCGCGCCAGATGCACTAGGTCTACGCGCTGCAGGGAGAACAAATCGCGTTCAGAGATCACCCCACAGAGCCGTCCCTGCTCAACCAAGCAGACATGGGCGATATGCCGCTCGGTCATGGCAATGGCCGCATCGAAGGCGCTGGCAGACGGCGGCAGGTAAAAGGGTGACGGGGTCATAAGCTGGCTGATCGGCTGCTCCAGCGCGCCACCATCGGCCACCACCCGGCGCAGGTCGCGCAGGGTAAAAATACCCACTGGGGTATGCGCCGAATCAACAATCACGATGCTGCCCACCTGTTGCTCATGCATCAACTTGACCGCTGCGCGCAGACACATATCCGGCTCACAACAGATGGGTTGGCGCAGGGCCAACTCGGCCAAACGGGTGTCCAGGGAAAACTGCGCGCCGAGGGTTTGCACGGCGCGCATCTGCACCTGCTGATTGACCTGATCGAGCAGGCTGCTGACCCCGCGCAAGGCGAAGTCGCGCAGCGGATTAGACCAAGCGAACAGTTGCACAAACGCAGGCTTATTAAGCAGCAGACAGAAGCTATCTTCGCCGGCCAGATGCTCGGTGCGGGTGGCACGCTCGCCAATCAGCGCCGCCAAGGGAAAGCACTCGCCAGTACTAATTTCGAAGGTGCTGTCGCTGCCCGATGGCGCCGTATCGGGGCGCTCGCCATGCACCCGGCCTTGCTTAACGATGAAAAAATGTTCAACCGGGCCATCGCTCGGTTTGATGATGGTCTCGCCCGCGCTGTAAAAGCGCAGCTGGCAGTTCTCCACCAAATACGCCAAGTGCGCAGTGTCCATCTGGTTGAAAGGCGGGAATTTTTGCAAAAACACCATGGTGCCATGGATATTTTGCAGCACTGCCGTTTTGCCGGCCTGGCTGAACGCGTCTGCAGTGCTCATTGACCACCTCGAATAGCTCGAAATGGACATCTTCAGGGCTGGTTTCAGCAACCACCATTGGACCTAAGTCTAAGCCCCGGGAAAGCCGCCTCTGCAGCTTACAAATGGGGCGGAATAATCAGCCCTTTGCGCCGGTACGCTTCTATATCAATCCCGAAAGCGCCGGTGGCGAACACCTCTTTAATGCGATACGGGCGTTGCTGCTGATCGACCACCGCCTGTTCTAAGTCGATCACCCGCTCAGGCCCCGGCAGCTTTTGCCCATCCAGCACCAGCAATACCCGAGGTTTGAGCTTACTCAACTGCGAGCAGGCGACAATGATGCCTACCTCACCGTTGCTCATCTCGACAATTTCACCCGGCGGATAGATGCCAATGCGGCGCACAAACAGACCAACCAACTCCGCATCAAAATGACTGTCGCGCGCCTCGAACAAAATTCGCAGTGACTCCAAGCTCGAACGGCCCTTGCTGTAGACCCGATCGCTATTGATTGCATCGTAGGCATCCACCACCGCGACAATTTTGGCAAAGTAAGGAATCCGCGCAGCATCCAAACCGCGCGGATAACCACGACCGTCTAGGCGCTCATGGTGCGAATAGGCCACGTCAACGGCCGCCGCCGTAACCTGCTGATTACTCATCAGCAACTTGCGCCCTTCACTGGCGTGGCTTTGCATAATCAGCATTTCAGCCGGCGTCAGGGCACCGGGCTTATTGAGAATCTCCGTCGGCACCTTAATTTTACCAACATCGTGCAGCATCCCGCACACGCCCAGGTGCTCAAGCTCACCTTGACGTAAGTTCAGCTCACGGCCCAAGGCAATCGAAAAAATAGCCACGCGCAAACTGTGTTCTGCGGTGTATTCATCACTGTGTTTGATCCGTGCCAGCCACAACATGGCGCCGGGATTACGCAGCATGCTTTCCACACACTCTTTAACCACCAATTTAACCTGTGTCACATCCAGCGCTTGCCCAAGGCGCACGGCCTCGAGAATCCGCAGCGATTGCTCGCGCGCAGCCTGAAACGACGGCTCGGCGTGTTGCATTTCTTGGCTGAACTCGACCTTGGCAATTTGCGGTTGCAACTGCGCGGCGGCCAGACTCATTAGGTTGTCTTCAACCTGCTGTTTAACCCCGAACGAGCGTTGTGCATCCACCCAAACAAACTGACAGACCTCGCCCAATAGCAAAATTTCTTGAGCGTGGCGGATGCGAAAGCCCTGAAACAGAAAGGCCGTCTCGCTCCACGGGCGATCCAACTCGACCACGTACATGCCGATGGTCAGTTGCTCGACTGTGACTTTAACCCGGTCACGCGGGCCTGCATCAGCCATGCTGAGCCAGCCGCAACACCGTTAAAGCAAAAAAACCACCCATCAGCCGACACTCACTTAACCCACACGTAAACAACTATAGCGGTAATTCGCGCCGCGCTTGCGGGTCGCCACTCAAGCATCTGCTGGCGGCGCTTAATCATCCGCCGCCAAGCCTCCTCTCGACCCAGCTAATCGGCTAAGATGCGCGCCTTTGCTCTCAGATGCGCGCCCGATCATGCCGGTAAATTCCCGCTTCACCCTGCCCTACCTCTTCTCCAGCCTACTGGCGCTGTTCGCGCTGGGCGGGCTTTGGTACGCCATTGGCCAACCGGTCGTGCTCGCCGATGCCGCCAGCGCCACGCATAAGATGCAGTGCGTTTCCTACAGCCCATTTGGCAAAGACCAGTCGCCGTTTGACCAGCCGTTTGTACTGCGTCCCGAGCAGATGGATGGCGATCTAGCCCTGTTGGCCACCCGTTTCGAGTGTGTACGCACCTACTCGATGACCGGCCTTGAGGCGATCCCCGAGCTGGCCCGTAAACATGGCCTGCAATTGATGCTGGGCGCGTGGGTCAGCAGCAACCCAGTGGACACCGAGATTGAAATTCAGGCGCTGATTAAAGCCGCGAAGGCCAATTCCGATGTAGTCAAAGCGGTGATCGTCGGCAACGAAGCACTACTGCGCAAAGAAGTGACCGGCGACCAACTGGTTAAACTCATTAACCAAGTGCAGGCCGAGGTGACCCAGCCGGTGACCTACGCCGATGTCTGGGAGTTCTGGGATCAATATCCACAAGTCGCTCCTGCCGTGGATTTTTTGACCATTCACCTGCTGCCCTACTGGGAAAATGACCCGGCCGGGATCGACAAAGCCCTCGCCCACGTCGCCGATATTCGTCAAGAGTTCGGCCGCCGCTTTGCCCCCAAAGACATTTTAATTGGCGAAACCGGCTGGCCGAGCGAAGGTCGCCAGCGCGAAACGGCCTTACCCAGCCGGGTTAACGAAGCCAAATTTATGCGCGGTTTCGTGCAATTGGCCGAGCAACATGGCTGGCACTACAACCTGATCGAAGCCTTTGACCAACCCTGGAAGCGCAGCAGCGAAGGCGCAGTGGGCGGCTATTGGGGTTTATTTGACGCCGACCGGCAAGACAAAAACGTACTCGCCGGCCCCGTCTCCAACCTGCCGCACTGGCCCTTGTGGCTGGCCTTCAGTGCTGGTTTGCTGGCCCTGAGTTTGTTACTGGCCGGACGCCCAGCCTCAACCCGCGCCGCCTTGCTATTGCCACCGCTGGCGGCCGTGGGCGCGGCGTGCATTGGCTTGTGGGCCGAACTGGCGCTGGTCACCAGCCGTTATCTGGCCGAGTGGCTATGGGCTGCCACGCTGATTGCTTTGAACCTGCTGGTACTGGCGCACGCCGTACTGAGTTTGTCGGCCCGTAATGGCCGCCGCGCACAGTTGTATGCGTGGTTACAAGCGCGCGCCGGCTGGTGGCTGGCGGCCGCCGGCTTTGCCGGCGCGGTGATGATGCTGGGGCTGGTGTTTGATGCGCGCTATCGCAGCTTCCCCAGCGCCGCCTTGCTGCTGCCGGCGCTGTTTTACCTGTGCCGCCCAGTGTCCGGCCCACGCCGCGAAATCGTCGTACTGGCGGTACTGATCGGCGCAGGGATTGTCCCGCAACTCTACGAAGAAACCCTCGGCAACCTGCAAGCCATCGGCTGGGCCATCACCAGCGCACTGCTACTCGGCGCCCTGTGGCGCAGCCTGCGCTTAGCGCGCCACTAAGCGACGTTAACCGCAGAACAAAAAAAGGGATGACCGTGATCATCCCTTTTTTATTGGCTTTGACTGAGTTAGCGATTGAGCGCGCTGTTCAATTCCCCACTTCAAACCACTGCGTTTTTCGCTAACCCACCATCGATTTCTCGGTCAACGCCAAGCGCCCCTTTCAGGAGGCCGAGTGCAATCATTGCGCAGTGGGTTGAGCGGCAGGATGCCGCGAGAGCTGTGTTGGGCCATGGATGGTCCGTCGCAGCGTGCCCACGGAGCAATGGTTGTGCGAGGGAACCCGTCGCAGACGGGCCAGATGCACGGGGCAAGCCTTCTTGGTTACTTCTGGGGCGACTGCCAGAAGTGACTCGCCGTAAAGGCGAAACCCATCGTTCAAACAAAACCGCAGCGGCGTTCGAGTATCAATTTTGAAAGCACATTCAGCTAGAACTATGCCTGCAAGGGGTTGCTGGCCCCTTGCAGTTTATAATTGGCACAAAGTTTTTTTCTTGCCGCTTACATGCCCGCGCGCGGTGCGCGCACTAGCCGTAGCGCCGCGATCACCAAGGCAAACACCGCTAGGCTAGCGGTATAGAGCACCAAAGCCGGCAGGGCAAAAAACAGCCCAATGGCCGCTAAAATCCGGCCGATACGCCCCGGTATAAAGAAACCCAGCACGGCCGGCACTAACGCCAACCACGCCAACACGCCCCAGTGAATCATCAATCCCAGCGCGCTGCGCAACTGGCACTGCCAAATCCCGGCAGACTCAGCGCAAACGCCTACCCACTGGCCATCTTCCATAAAGGCAAAACGCACGCCATAACAAGCCGCCAGCCAAACGGCCAAACACAGCAACAACAACCACGGGAAACGGCGTGACATAAGACTCTCCGGTAAGCAAAAACGCCGGCAAGCATAACCGCCAAGCATTCTGATGCAAGTAAATGCGCGGCTAAATCTGCGCAGTACGGACTGACGCTTGCGAACGACACTGAAAAATCCACTTACAACTGGCTTGGCTCTTGCTGTGGCAAGCCTCGACGTGATTCTCTAGCGCCCTTCAACCCACATGAGAACGCCCCATGTTCCGGCTTCTAAGCCTTGCCATGCTGCTCGCGGGCCTGCCTCTGGCACTGCCTGTGCAGGCCGCCAGTATCGATACCGCCAGTTACGGCTATCCGATCACTAACGCCTTCGAGTCGACCATCACCGGCACCCCACCGCTGCTGCGGCCAAAAGTGCTGGCCGACGAAGATATCGAGCAAGCCGACTACCGCCTCGATCTCGACGTGGTGCGCGGCGAGAAAATCCCCGATATTTTCTGGAATGTGGAGAAACTATCTTATCGATTGGCCGAGCAAAATGGCCCAGCACCGCTAATTTTCATCATTGCGGGTACCGGTTCGCAGTACTCCAGCGGCAAACCTGAATTCTTGAAAAAACTCTTCTACGCCGCCGGTTATCACGTTGTACAACTATCCTCGCCGACCAGCTTTGACTTTATTACCGCCGCCTCAACCAGCGCCACACCGGGCATTTCCAAGGCCGACGCAGAGGATTTGTATCGCGTTATGCAGGCCATCAAGGCCAAGCACAGCAACCTGCAAGTCACCCGTTACAACCTCACCGGTTATAGCCTGGGCGCGTTAAACGCCGCCTTTATCAGTCACATCGACGAGACTCAGCGCAGCTTCAACTTTGAGCACGTGTTACTGCTCAATCCGCCGGTAAATTTATTAACCTCGGTGGATAACCTCGACAGGCTCTCGCGGGTCGATTTGAACCTGCGGGGCAAGCCACCCTCGTTCGATCCGTTGTTTGACAAGCTGGCCCGCTACTTCAAAGAGAAAGGCCGTATCGAAGTGGATGAGGCCTTGCTGTTTGATTTTCAAAACTCCAAAGAACGCCTCACCTCGCCGCAAATGGCCTCGCTGATTGGCGCCGCATTCCGCTTCTCAGTAGCCGATATTGTCTACACCTCAGACCTGATCAATAAGCGCGGGCTAATTACCCCAGCCAATATGGAGGTCGGCTACAACACAGAGTTGGTGCCGTATTTCAAAAAGGCCGCCACCTGCAACTTTCGCTGCTACGCCGAGCAGCAACTACTGCCGCTTTGGCAGCAGAGCAATAACCACGGCAGCCTCGCGCAACTGAATCAGCAGGCCAGCCTCTACGCGCTGGAAAGCTATTTAAAAACCAACGCTAAAGTCGCCGTAATGACCAACGCCGACGACCTGATCCTCGGCCCAGGCGATTTAACGTTTTTGCGCCGCACCTTTGGCGAACGCCTGACCCTCTACCCGCTGGGTGGCCATTGCGGCAACCTCGACTACCGCGTCAACACCGACGCCATGCTGGAGTTTTTCCGTGGCTAAGCACTTACTCTTAAGCGCCTTATTGCTGGGAAGCAGCTTGGCCAATGCGGACCAATCGACAGCCAGCCAAGATGGCGCTGACGAAGGTTTCAGCGCGCCCCTACAAACGCTGAAATTCACTCCCGGCCTGGATAATTTCGTCGCCGCCGCGGACGGTGCCATGGATGTCTTCGATCCGCTAGAGCCGTGGAATCGGGGCGTATTTCAGTTCAACTACTACCTCGACCAGTGGGTCTTACTGCCGACCGTGCGCGGTTATACCTATGTCACACCAAAGTTGGCGCGTACCGGGGTGAGCAATTTCTTTAACAACCTTGGCGATCTACCCAGTTTGGCCAACAGCGTGCTGCAACTCAAAGGCGAGCGAGCGATGCGCACCACGGCGCGCTTGATGTTCAATACCATCTTGGGGGTTGGCGGCATTTTCGACCCCGCCACAGCCATGGGTTTACCGCGCGAAAAAGAAGATTTCGGGCAAACCCTAGGCCACTACGGCGTACCTGCAGGTGCTTACTTAGTACTGCCAGTGTTCGGCCCCTCCAACGTGCGCGACACCAGCGGCTTGCTGGTCGACACACTGGCCGAGCGCGACGCCAACTACCTCAACGTGGCCGCCGAAAGCAGCCGCAACTTAGCCATACCAGCACTGCGCGCGGTCGATACGCGCTACACCACCCCGTTTAAATACGGTCAGCTAAACACCCCGTTTGAATACTCGCGGGTGCGTTACCTCTACACCCAAATGCGCAAACTACAGATCGCCGAATAACAGTCACGCCAACAAAAATGCCCGCCTAATTAGGCGGGCATTTTTGTTGCTAAAGCCTATCTAACAGTGCGCAGCGGACTATTCCGCCAACACCTGCGCCGTTGGACTGAAACTTTCAATGGCCAAAAAGCTCATCAACGCTTGTTTCTGCGCCATGGCGTCTTGATAACCTAACTCGATCAACTCACTGCAATAGCCAGACTCAAACAACAAATAGCTCAGCACCCCTGCGCCACTGGCCTTGGTGGCACCCGGTCCACGCAAAAACAGGCGTAACGATTGCGGCAACTCATGCCGATGGCGCGCGGCTATTTGATCCAATGGCTGACTCGGTGCAATCACCAACACCTCAACCGGTTTCAACCCCATACCACGGGTTTTTAACTCGGGCGGCATTAGCCGGCCCATATGATTGATGCGCTCAAGCAGTTCGATATCGCCTTCTAAGCTGTCGATAAAGGTACTGTTGAGAATATGCCCGCTGATCTGCGCCAAGCTCGGCGAACGCGTGCTTTTAATGCGTGGTATTTCTGGCTGCGGAGCGCCGGCCTGCGGGTTACCGCTTACGCCAACCACTAGCACCTTAGTGGCGCCTAGGTGCAGCGCCGGGCTGATGGGTGCTAACTGGCGCACCGCGCCATCACCGAAATACTCACGATTGACCTTTACCGGAGGGAAAATCAGCGGAATCGCGGTACTGGCCATTAAATGCTCCAGATTCAAACGGGTTGGAACCCCCACCCGCCGATGGCGGAACCACGGATCAACAGTGGCGCGGCCCTGATAAAAGCTCACCGACTGGCCAGTCTCATAACCAAACGCCGAAACCGCAATGGCGCGTAACTTACGCCGAGCAACGGCGGCGTGAATCCCGGAAAAATCTAGCTCGCGGCCCAATAACTCACGCAATGGCGAGTTATCCAGCAGCGCCACCGGCATATCGCCACCAAGCCCGAACATGCTATTTCCGACAAAACGCCACGCTTGGCGCAGCACCCCCGGCCAGTCGCTGCGATACACCTGATGGCAATGAAACCCCTGCCAAACAGCGGTTAAGCGCCGCACCGCCTCACTGAAATGCAAAGCCCCACAGGCCAAACCCACCGCATTGATGGCCCCAGCCGAGGTGCCGACGATGACCGGAAAGGGATTATTGGCAGGGTCAGGCAGCAAATCAGCAATCGCTGCCAGTACCCCAACTTGATAGGCCGCTCGCGCCCCACCGCCAGACAGGATTAAACCGGTGACCGGTGCTTTGGGATTAACGGCTTGGCTCATAAAAACTGCTCATTTTTTTTGCCAGTATAGGAGCCGTCAATCGGTGGCGCTGCTTATAAAGCTCGGCACCGTCAATAAAATTACTTAAGTAGTTGAGCAGACAGTTACCGGCGACGTTTTTTATACAATCGAGGCTCGCCCACTGGGCGGGTTTTAAAGCGTCGATGCGCCCACAAGTATTGCTCTGGGCAGGCCACAATCGACTGTTCGACCCATTGATTAATTCGCAGACAATCGGCTTCTTCGCTCTCGCCGGGGAAGTTGTCCAGTGGTGGATGAATCACCAGCTTGTAGCCCGAACCATCAGTAAGTCGCTCCTGGGTGAAGGGCACCACCCGCGCACGACCCAAGCGGGCAAATTTACTGGTCGCGGTAACGGTGGCAGCTTGAATCCCAAACAGCGGTAAAAAGATGCTTTGTTTGCGCCCGTAATCTTGGTCTGGCGCATACCAAATGGCTCGACCGGCACGTAGCACTTTAATCATCGCGCGCACGTCTTCGCGCTCGATGGCCGTAGCATCTAGGTTGTGTCGCTCACGACCACGACGCTGAACAAAATCGAACACCGCATTGCCGTGCTGGCGATACATGCCATCGATGGTGTGCAACTGGCCGAGTAAATTAGCGCCGATCTCCAGCGTGGTGAAATGCACCGCCATTAAAATCACCCCTTGGCCCTCGGCGGCGGCCTGCTGCAAATGCTGCAAACCCTCAACCTTGGCCAAGCGGCGCAAGCGCGGCTGGTACCACCACCAGCTCATGGCCATTTCAAAAAAGGCGATGCCCATCGAGGCAAAATTGGCGTGCAGCAAACGTTGCCGCTCAAGGGCCGACTTCTGGGGGAAACACAGCTGCAAATTGGTTTCGATAATATGCCGCCGCTCCTTGGCAAAACGGTACATCAAAGCACCTAACAGCCGCCCCAGCGCTAATAACCAGGCATAGGGCAACTGCACCACTAACCACAGCAGGCCCAATCCCAGCCAGAGTGGCCAAAACCGTGGGTGCAGCAAAGATCGAGTAAAAGCAGAGCGTTGCATGACAAAATCCAAGGCCACAACAAAGGCGAGCATTCTACCTTGGTTGCGACACGCTTGCGGGCTAGCGGCGTTATCGCTATAAGTCCTCGCCTATTTAACTCGTTCAGTTAGACCTTCTGAGCCATCCAGTGCAGACCATGAGCCAAGCCGACCTTCTCGATCAAGACCCCGTATTTCAGCTTAAGGGCAGCATGCTGGCCATTACCGTATTGGAGTTGGCCCACAACGACCTCGATCGCCTCGACCGCCAACTGGCCAGTAAAGTCAGCCAAGCGCCGAATTTCTTCAGCAACACCCCGCTGGTACTGGCATTGGACAAACTGCCCGAGGGCGAAGGTAATCTCGACCTCAGCGCACTGATGGCCATTTGTCGCCAGCACGGCCTCAGCACCTTGGCCATTCGCGCCAGCCGCGACGAAGACATTGCCGCCGCCCAAGCCATAGCGCTAGCCGTATTACCGCCTTCCGGCGCGCGTGAACGCCTACTCGAACTAGGCGTCGCGCCTGCGGCCAAAGAACCGGAAAAACCGCCAGAACCGCAGTTACAGCCGAGCAAAATCATCACCACGCCGATTCGCGGCGGCCAACAGGTGTACGCCCAAGGCGGCGATCTGATTGTGCTGGCCCCAGTCAGCGCCGGTGCCGAGCTGCTGGCCGATGGCAATATCCATGTGTACGGGCCCATGCGCGGCCGCGCGCTCGCTGGAATCAAAGGCGACCGCACGGCGCGCATATTCTGCCAACAACTTGGCGCCGAGTTACTGTCGATTGCCGGTCAATACAAGGTGGCTGAAGACCTGCGCCGCGACCCACTTTGGAGTGAGGCCGTACAGGTCAGTCTGTCGGGTGACGTGTTGAACATCACCCGCCTTTGACGGATACTGCGGCCAATTTTAGAGCTGCTTAAATAGCGTCGCCAAAGGCACTTTTTAACGCAGTTTTCAGGGACACACGGCAAGCATTCCGCCAACTTTGGCGAGCAAAATTGCCGTTTAATCGACATTTGGGGTGAAGCACCTTGGCCAAGATCATCGTAGTTACATCCGGCAAGGGTGGCGTGGGCAAAACCACCACCAGCGCCGCCATTGGTACCGGCTTAGCCCTGCGCGGGCACAAAACCGTCATCGTCGACTTCGACGTTGGCCTGCGTAACCTCGACCTAATCATGGGTTGCGAGCGGCGCGTGGTGTACGACTTCGTTAACGTCATCAACGGCGAAGCGACCCTGACCCAAGCGCTGATCAAAGATAAGCGCTTGGAGAATCTGTTCGTTTTGGCCGCCAGCCAAACCCGCGACAAAGACGCGCTGACCAAAGAAGGCGTGGGCAAAATCATCGAGGAATTGTCGAAAAACTTCGAATTCGTGATTTGCGACTCACCGGCCGGCATCGAAACGGGCGCGCACATGGCCATGTACTTCGCCGACGAAGCGATAGTGGTAACCAACCCTGAAGTGTCCTCGGTACGCGACTCCGACCGCATGCTAGGCCTGCTGGCGAGCAAATCGCGACGCGCCGAACTGGGCGAAACGCCGATCAAAGAACACCTGCTACTGACCCGCTACAACCCTGAGCGGGTGATTAAAGGCGAAATGCTCGGCGTGGAAGACGTGGAAGAAATCCTCGCCATCCGCCTGCTCGGTGTGATTCCAGAATCGCAAGCGGTACTCAAAGCCTCCAACCAAGGCGTACCGGTGATTCTCGATGACCAAAGCGACGCAGGCCAAGCCTATGGCGATGCCGTCGACCGCTTGCTCGGCAAGGAAATTGCTCATCGCTTCGTTGATGTGCAGAAGAAAGGACTCATGCAGCGTTTATTTGGTGGCCGTGAATGAATATTTTTGACTTCTTTCGCGAGCGCAAGCCGAAAGAAACCCCTGCTTCAGTGGCGAAAGAGCGCTTGTCGATCATCGTTGCCCACGAACGTGGCCAACGCAGCCAGCCAGACTACCTGCCAGCGCTGCAAAAAGAGCTGGTTGAGGTGATCCGCAAGTACGTCAATATCGATCAGGATCAGGTACAAGTCGCCTTGGAAAACCAAGGCAGCTGTTCGATTCTTGAGTTGAACATCACCCTGCCTGACCGTTAACGCATCAGTACTGTAGGAGCCAGCTTGCTGGCGATCTAAACCTATCGCCAGCAAGCTGGCTCCTACAGAATATTTTCAAATAATCGGCGACCTCGGTCGCCGATTGCGTTTCCCGGAAGCCCCCATGCCGTTGTCCCAGATTGAAATTCTCCACCAGGACGCCGCCCTGCTGATCATCAACAAACCGACCCTGCTGCTGTCGGTGCCCGGCCGCGCCGATGACAACAAAGACTGCCTAGTGACCCGCCTGCAAGAAAACGGTTTTCCCGAGGCGCGCATCGTGCATCGCCTCGACTGGGAAACCTCTGGCGTCATAGTGCTGGCCCGCGACCCCGACAGCCATCGTGAACTGTCGCGCCAATTTCACGACCGCGAAACCGAAAAAGCCTACATTGCCCTGTGCTGGGGCGAACCCGAGCAGGACAGTGGCAGCATCGACCTCCCCCTGCGCTACGACCCGCCGACCAAACCACGGCACGTGGTGGATTACGAATTCGGCAAACACGCCCTCACCCACTGGCAGGTGCTAGAGCGCTGCGGCCATTACAGCCGCGTCGAACTCACGCCCATCACCGGCCGCTCGCACCAACTGCGCGTACACATGCTCTCCATCGGTCACCCGCTGCTCGGCGACGGCCTCTACGCCCATCCCGAAGCACTCGCCGCCTACCCACGCCTGTGTTTGCATGCGCGCATGCTAAGCCTCACCCACCCGCAAACCGGCGAAGCCATGCGCTTTGAGTGCCCGGCACCGTTTTAACTCGCCCGTTTAGGGATGGAAAAAATCAGTTTCAAAATATTAAAATCCAACACATATTTTGCATGAGCGATAAAGCCAAACAAAACTAGAACGCATAATTTAAGAATCAAAATAAACCAGCATAATCTCAACTAGGACGCAGTATTTAAAGCGCAGGGATAAAATATGCCGTACCCGAGCAGTGCAACTCCAAACTCAGCAGTCGGCCTTACCGGCAACAATCAAATTGACAGCCTACTAGCTGGCTCGAAGTGGGGCGGCACTACCGGCAGTCATGCTTCTCTAACTTATAGTTTTTTCTCGCCAGGAAAGTCCTACTATTCGAACAACTATTCCGGCGACAATGAACATCAAGCAGCCTATACACTGACCAGCCAACAAGAGACCTCCATCTGCACAGCACTAGGGAAATGGAGTGCAGTAGCCAATATCGACTTATGGCAAGTAAACGACTCAAGCAGCAATGCAGGAGATTTACGATTTGCTGGCTACGCCAACATGTCAGCCGACGCAGCGGCCTGGGCTTACTATCCAAGCAATAACCCTAGCGGCGGCGATGTGTGGATAGGCCCATATACAGCAGATAGTTCACCGACTCCCGGCAGCTACGACTTCATGACATTTACTCATGAAATTGGTCATGCGCTCGGCCTGAAACACCCCTTTGAAACAAAAGTCGGTAACGACAACACCTTACCCGCGGCTTATGACGACATTCGTTACACTGTCATGAGCTACACCAACAATTACGATTTCGAGCCTACCAGCCCCATGCTGCTAGATATTGCAGCGATGCAATATATTTACGGCAAAAACGATACTTGGAAAACCGGCAACGATATCTACAGGTGGGACAGTAACGAAAAGATTTTCCAGACCATTTGGGATGCTGGCGGCAACGACACCATCGATGCTAGCAATCAAACCCGCGGTGTAACGCTAAATATAAACAGCGGAGAGTTCAGTAACATAGGTCAAGACATCTACAACTACGAAAAAGGCATCCTTAACAACAACTACCTGACCATCGCCTATGGCGCCATTATTGAAAATGCAATTGGCAGTTCCTTCAATGACACCTTGATCGGCAATGGCGCAGACAACCTACTGGGTGGCGGCGCGGGCGCAGACACTTTGATCGGCGGCCTAGGTAACGACACCTACGGAGTCGACAACGCCGGCGACACCATCATTGAAGACGCCGAC
>JBILAR010000174.1:0-3913 GCA_044354115.1 Pseudomonas sp.
GTCAAGGAGCTGGTTACCCATCACGTCGGTGGCTACCTGAAGATTGCCCCTGAGCACACCGAAGAAGGCCCGCTGACCAAGATGATGAAGCCGGGCATCGGCAGCTACGACAAGTTCAAGCGGATGTTCGAGAAGTACAGCAAGGAGGCGGGCAAGGAGCAGTACCTGATTCCGTACTTTATCGCCGCCCACCCCGGCACCACCGATGAAGATATGATGAATTTGGCCCTGTGGCTGAAAAGCAGCGGTTTCCGCGCAGATCAGGTACAGGCCTTCTATCCCTCGCCAATGGCCACCGCCACCGCCATGTACCACTCGGGCAAGAACCCGCTGCGCAAGGTGACCTACAAGAGCGATGCCGTCGAAATCGTCAAGAGCGAGGAGCAGCGTCGGCTGCACAAGGCCTTCTTGCGCTATCACGACCCGAAAGGCTGGCCAATGCTGCGCGAAGCCCTGACCCGCATGGGCCGCGCCGATTTGATCGGGCCGGGCAAGAACCAGCTGATCCCGATGCACCAGCCGGCCACCGAAGGCTATCAAAGCGCGCGCCGCAAGAACTCCACCCCGGCCGGCAGTCCTAAGGTCGCCAAGCCCATGCTGACCCAGCACACCGGTCTGCCGCCGCGGGCCACCGAGGCCACCGGCAATCCGTGGGACAAGCGCGAGCAAGCCAAAGCCGCCGCCATGCAGCGCAACAAAGAGGCGAGTAAAGCCCGCTTGGATGCCAGCAAAGGCAAAGGTCCGAAGTTTGTTAAGCCGCCAGCCGTGCCACGTTAGACATCCCGCAGTACGCGCAAAACGCCAGCCATCGAGCTGGCGTTTTGCATTAAGCCGCTGCGCTACCGGTAGGAGCCAGCTTGCTGGCGATGCTCTGTGCGCACCTATTCAGCAGTTGATGCTCCTAGCTCTGCGCCACCCACCCGACAAACGCATCGTGGAAGGTGTAGGTGTTGCGGCCGCTGTTTTTCGCGTTGTACATGGCGCTGTCGGCGTATTGCAGCAGTTGCTCGGCGCTAATGCCGTCGCGTGGATAGAGGCTGACGCCGATGCTGGCGTGAATGTCGAGTTCGTGACCGTCGATTAACAGGCTGGTTTGGAAGCGGTCGTGGAGTTTTTGCACAATCTGCAGGATGTCGCGGGTCTGCTCAAAGTGCTCGAGCAAGATCACAAATTCGTCGCCACCCAGGCGGGCTACGGTGTCGATTTCGCGGGTAATAGAGCTGAGTTGGCGGGCCACGCTTTGTAATACCTGATCACCCACGGCATGCCCGAAACGGTCGTTGATTTGCTTGAAGTGGTCGAGGTCAACAAAGAGTACCGCCAAGGGTTTGTTGCTGCGCCGGGCATTAGCAATAGCGCGCTCTAAACGCTCAAAAAAGCAGCGGCGATTGGGTAGGCCGGTCATTGGGTCATGCTGGGCGAGATGAGCCAGTGCGGTGCGGCTGGTTTGTAGTTCGCTGAGTTGGCTGAGGATCTCCAGTTGCATGGCATGGAAGCTGCGGGCCAGAAGGCCGATCTCATCACTGCGTAATAGCGGCAATGGACTGAGGCTGCGATCAGTGCCGAAGCGCTTAACCGAGAGCATCATTTCGTGTACGGGGCGGGTGATGGCGTGTGCGGCGAAGGCGGCCAGCAGTAGGGTTAACAGGCTGATCGCGGCAACAATCTTGGCGATGCTCCACGCCAACTGGCGCGCGTTGCTGACGATAAGGTCGGCCGGTTGGGCCAAGCCTAAAATTACGAAACGTTGCGGGTCTTGTGGATCCAGTTGCAGGCGTACAAAGCTTGCAACCAGTTCGCCGGCTTGTACCGAGATGTTTTTTAAGCCGTGTTCGTTGGCCACTAACTTGGCCACGGCGGGAAAACTGTCTTGCAGCAAAATCCGTCGGCCGCGATCAAAGCCAAAGGTTTGGCTGGCGTCGGGGTGGAGCAAAATGTCACCGGCGGCATTGCTGAGAAATACCTGGTAATGCGCGGGTAGGTCGCTTTTGAGCTGCTCGAACAGTGGATTGAGACCGATGTTCAGCACCATCACATCGCTTACTTGGCTGGGCTTGGCGCTATTGGCGATGGGGCTGGATAAAATCAAGGTCGGCTGGCTAAGGCTGGCTTGCGCAGCGAACTCATGGTTAATCGCAATCGGCGAAACATAAACCGCACCCGGTGCCAGCGTTAGCGCCTGATACATATAGGGGAAGTAGGCTTTCTCTTGCAGTTGGGCGTCGTCGATACGCTTGATCTGCTCATCATCGCGCTCAACCCGCACGCGTTCTAAGCCATGTTCGGCGGCGCCGATTAGGCGCACTTGCAAGTAGTGCGAGTGAATTTGCAGGAGGCTGGCGAAGGTTTCGGCCAGCTCGTTGTGTTCGTCCGGGCGATTTTGCATGGCTGGGTTCGCAGTCGTCAGCATGCGGGTTTCCGGCAGGCTGCTGAGTAGGCGTAAATCTTCACTGGCATTGCTGAGGCTGCTTTGCAGATTGCGCCCCAGTACCTGAGTGGCGGTCAGAAGGTCACGCTTGGCGACGCTCAAGAGCATGCTGCGGCTGCTGGCGTAGGCGTAATAGCCGATCAGTACCGTGACCAGTATGCCGAACAGGGCAAAGGCGCTGGTGAGCTTAAAGCGCAGGCTGTAGTTCATGCTGTGGCTCATGCTTGAGTCGTCATGGTTGAGTGGTAGCTGGCGCAGGAGGGGTGATGTTTGGGTTGCGCTCGCCGGCGCGGATTTGACTCCAAATATAGGTGCGGCGTGGCTCGTCCTCGACCGGTTCGAGCCAGATGATTTTGTCCGCGTTGTTATTTTGGCTGCCGCCTTCAATGGTGTTGGATAGCCCTTGGCGGCGACTAAGCTCTTGGCTGATACGCGGCTCTAGGGTGAAGTTGATCCAGTTTTCGGCGAGTTGTAGGTTCTTTGTTGCGCGACTGACGGCCCAGCAGTCGAGCCAAGACAATGCGCCCTCGCTGGGGATGATATAGCCCACGTCGGCACCGGCATCCTGCAACAGCTTGAGTTGTTGGCGGCCATAGTTGGCATACAGCAGGGCGATCTTATGTTGGCGAAATAACTCCACCGACTCTTGTGGCTGATTGTAGAAAGTCAGCACGTTGCGGCGTAACTCGACCAGCTTGGCGCTGACCGCGGCAAACTCGGAATCTTTGATTTCAAAGGGCGCACCGCCCAGCAGCAGGCTGGTGAGCGAGAAGTTATGGCTGCCGCCGTCATAGGCCAGCACTCGGCCTTGGTAGCGTGGGTCCCACAGGCTGGCCATCGAGGTGGGTGGGCTACTGAATTGGCTGCGGTCGTAAATGAGGCCCATCTCAGCATAGGTGTAAGGTATCGCGTAGATATTGTCGGCGCGGCTAATGCCGGGAATGCTTTGTAAATTGCGAAACCGCCAGAGCTGACGTTTGCTGTTGGGAATGTTGCTGATGTGCAGCGGCTGGACCAGATTGTTGTCTATGTAGTGGCGCATCTCGGCGGTGTTGGCGGCAAATACGTCAAAGTCCGCGCCTTGCCTGTGGCCCATTTTGGCCCGCAGTACGTCGTCGTTATCGATCAGTGTCACTTCAACATTGACACCGTAGCGCTGGGCAAACTCAGCCACTAGATCGCTGTCGGCATAGCCGGGCCACGTCAGAATGCGCAAGGTCTCCTTGGCCTGCAGGGGGGCGGCAAGCAGGCTTAGCAGGCTGATCAGCAACCAAGGGCGAAGTGAGTGCATGGGTTAATACCTAATACGCCGCAATTAGTTTGAGTGTAGCGCTGTTGGCGAGGTTGCAGCGCGCGCAGTAAGGGCTGATGCAGTGTTTTTGGGGACGCTGTATTTGGCTGCTAGCCTAACGCCATCATTGCGCTCTGCGATAGAGCTTGCAGCCTGCGCCGTGGTAGTTTTACCGCGTCACTCACCCACTCTAG
>JBILAR010000020.1:0-36776 GCA_044354115.1 Pseudomonas sp.
CGGGCGCGCTTTCTCTTTGGTTACTTTCTCTTTTGCGCGAGCAAAGAGAAAGTAACTCGCCGAGGGGCGAAATAGACAGTGAGCGCGATAGAGGTGCGGCGGTTAATCGTGTCCGCGATTAACGATCATTGCCCACCCTACAAAACTGACTCACTTAGGCAAAGAGTTTATATATGCGGCAGCTTTTGCATCTCGTCCGCCAGAAAGCTCCATTAGCTTCGAGGTAAGAAGCGCGTAAGTAGTAAAATATTCTGGCTTTTCCTTCAAGAGTTTCTTGCAGGCTGCACTTCGGAGATCGGTCATGAGACCCCCGTTGTGCTTTATTTTATTTAAAATAGATTTTGCCTTACTCGCCGCCACGGAGTAGGGAGAGTCGGATAGTTTTCCAAGTTTGCACCTCAAAATCACAGACTCATAAATTATTGGACACTGCCCACGAATACGCTCGTGTGCCTCAACGGCACCACGCAAGCCAGTATCGTAGTCTTTCGCATCGATCATTAAATTGGAGGCGCTCATCATGACTATCGAACAGTCCCATGTCGCGTCATAGCATTTATTTTTAACCACATAACTAATAAGGCTCTGATCCTTGCTTGCTCCATCAGAAAGACTCTTTAGGTATATAAGTTCGCTCTTTTTAAGTTCTCCTGCGCGGGTGCCGAAATATATTTCGCCCCACATATCTTCAATAATCCAGCCAGACTCTCTTTTGCCAATAAAGGCAACAGATTTGCCGAAAATGAAAAACATGACCGCCGATAGTGCGGCTATGGAAATAACTAAAATAATTATTTTTTTCACGTGAATTGACCAGGGAGTTAAATTAAAAAATTAAACGCATGCAAAAACAAAAAAATATTTTCCCCCATATGTTGCGAGCGCCAATTTTTAGCTGTTTTGGTTGATCCGCGAGATACAATCGACTGCTCAATTTCCATACAGCTGACGGTCAGTCTTACAGTCGCGCATCATCTTCCACTAAACAAACGCCGGGCAAGCCCGGCGTTTTGTGGTGGTACTGCGGGCTTTAGCCTTCCAATTTGCTCTTCAGCAACTGGTTAACTTGCCCTGGGTTGGCTTTGCCTTTGGAGACTTTCATCGCCTGGCCGACGAAGAAGCCGAACATTTTGCCGCGTTTGGCTTCGTCTGCCGCGCGGTATTGTTCGACTTGTTCGGCGTTGGCGGCGAGCATTTCGTCGAGCATCGATTCGATGGCGCCGCTGTCGGTGACTTGCTTGAGGCCGCGGGCCTCGATCACTTGGTCGGCGTTGCCTTCGCCATTGGCCATGGCTTCAAAGACCATCTTGGCGATTTTGCCGCTGATGGTGTTGTCTTTGATCCGTAGGATCATGCCGCCCAGTTGCTCGGCGGAGACAGGCGATTGGTCAATTTCTAAAGCGTCTTTATTCAGCAGGCTGGACAGCTCGCCCATCACCCAGTTGGCGGCCAGTTTGGCGTCGCCGCAGGTGGCGTTGACGGCTTCGAAGTAGTTGGCCAATTCGCGGCTGCTGGCCAGTACGTCGGCATCGTAAGCGGACAGGCCAAACTGCGCTTCGAAGCGCTCACGTTTCTGTACCGGTAGCTCGGGCAGGGTGGCGCGGATTTCATCGAGAAAGCTTTGCTCAATGACCACCGGCAACAGGTCGGGGCAGGGGAAGTAGCGGTAGTCGTTGGCTTCCTCTTTGCTGCGCATGGAGCGGGTTTCGTCTTTGTTCGGGTCGTACAGGCGGGTTTCCTGCACCACTTTGCCGCCGTCTTCGATCAGCTCGATTTGCCGCTGCACTTCGTGGTTGATGGCTTTTTCGATAAAGCGGAACGAGTTGACGTTTTTGATCTCGGCGCGGGTGCCGTAGGCGGCTTGGCCGACCGGCCGTACCGAGACGTTGCAGTCGCAGCGCAGCGAGCCTTCGGCCATGTTGCCGTCGCAAATCTCTAGGTAACGCACCAAGGCGTGCATGGCTTTGACGTAGGCGACCGCTTCTTTGGCGCTGCGAATATCCGGCTCGGAAACGATCTCCAGCAGCGGGGTGCCGGCGCGATTCAGGTCGATGCCGGTCATGCCGTGGAAGTCTTCGTGCAGGCTTTTGCCGGCGTCTTCTTCCAAGTGCGCGCGGGTGATGCCGATGCGCTTGCTGGTGCCGTCTTCGAGGGTGATGTCGAGAAAGCCTTTACCGACGATCGGGTGATCCATTTGGCTGGTTTGGTAGCCTTTGGGCAGATCGGGGTAGAAGTAGTTTTTGCGGGCAAAAACGTTTTTCTCGGCAATTTCGGCGTCAATCGCCAGACCGAACTTGCAGGCCATGCGCACCGCTTCGGCGTTTAGCACCGGCAAGGTGCCGGGCATGCCCAGATCAATCAGGCTGGCCTGAGTGTTGGGCTCGGCGCCGAAGGTGGTGGCGCTGGCCGAGAAGATCTTCGACTTGGTGCTGAGCTGGGCGTGGATTTCCAGGCCGATAACTGTTTCCCATTGCATGTGTGTCGTCCTCAGAAGCCAGTCGGGGCTTGGGTGTGCCAGGCAGTGACCTGCTGGTATTGATGGGCAACATTCAGCAGGCGGCCTTCTTGGAAGTACGGCGCAAGCAACTGTACGCCCACCGGCAAGCCATCGACAAAACCAGCCGGCATCGACAGGCCGGGGATGCCAGCGAGGTTGGCGGTGATGGTGTAGATGTCTTCCAGGTACTGAGCGACCGGGTCGTTATTTTTCTCGCCGAGCTTCCAGGCCGGGTTCGGCGTGGTTGGGCTGAGGATCACGTCGACGTCTTGGAAGGCGGCAACGAAGTCGTTTTTGATCAGCCGGCGAATCTTCTGCGCTTGCAGGTAGTAGGCGTCGTAGTAACCGGCCGACAGCGCGTAGGCGCCGACCATGATGCGCCGCTTCACTTCATCGCCAAAACCTTCGCAGCGCGAGCGCTTGTACAGGTCTTCGAGATTTTTCGGTTGCTCGCAGCGATAGCCAAAACGCACGCCGTCGAAGCGTGACAGGTTGGAGCTGGCTTCGGCTGGGGCGATCACGTAGTAGGCGGCAATCGCGTGCTGGGTGTTCGGCAGGCTGATGTCTTTAACCGTGGCGCCGAGCTTTTTCAACTCTTCGACCACTGCCAAGGTGGCGGCGGCGATGCGACTGTCTAAACCAGCGGCGAAGTATTCCTTCGGCAGGCCGATGCGCAGGCCTTTTAGCGGCAGGTTCAGCGCCGCTAAGTAATCATCCAGCGGCTGCTCGACGCTGGTGGAGTCTTGCGGGTCGAAGCCGGCCATGGCTTGCAGCAGCAACGCGCAGTCTTCGGCATTGCGAGCCAGCGGGCCGGCTTGGTCGAGGCTGGAGGCGTAGGCGATCATGCCCCAGCGCGAGACGCGGCCGTAGGTTGGCTTGATGCCGGTGAGGTTGGTCAGCGCCGCCGGCTGGCGGATCGAACCGCCAGTGTCGGTGCCGGTGGCAGCAGGCAGTAAGCGAGCGGCTACGGCGGCGGCCGAGCCACCGGAGGAGCCGCCGGGTACGCGGGTTAAATCCCACGGATTTTTAACTGCGCCGTAGTGACTCGACTCGTTGGCCGAGCCCATGGCGAACTCGTCCATGTTCAGCTTGCCGAGGGTCACTGTGCCTGCTGCATTGAGCTTGTCGACCACGGTGGCGTTGTAGGGCGCGATAAAGTTATCGAGCATCTTCGAGCCGCAACTGGTGCGCACACCCTCGGTGCAAAACAGGTCTTTGTGGGCGATTGGCGCACCCAGCAAGGCACCGGTTTCACCATTGGCGCGGCGGGCATCGGCGGCCTTGGCTTGGCTGATGGCCAGCTCTTCGGTAACCGTAATAAAGCTGTTGAGCTGCGGGTCAAGGGCGTTGATACGGCTCAGCAGATGGTTGCTTAGTTCTTCTGCAGAAAACTGCTTGGCGGCGAGGGCGCGGGCGATCTCGGCCAGGGATAATTGATGCATGGCTAGGCTCTTTCCCTTACTCGATGACTTGCGGAACCAGATACAGCCCGTTTTCGACCGCTGGGGCGATGGCTTGGTAGGCGTCGCGATGATTGGTTTCGCTAACCTGGTCGGCGCGCAGGCGCTGGCTGGTTTCCAGTGGGTGGGCCAATGGCTCGATGCCGTGGGTGTCGACCGCTTGCATCTGATCGATCAGGCCGAGAATGTTATTCAGGGTCGCGGTGGTACTCGGAATATCGGCTTCATTCAGGCCAATTCGGGCTAGATGAGCGATTTTTTCCACGTCGCAGCGTTCAAGCGCCATCGGGATACTCCATAAAGACAGCCACCAGCCGAGCTGGGCAGCTGCATAGGCAAAAAAACTTACGGGCGGTAAATCCAGCCCCTATACGGCTAAATGCCGTGATGTGGGCGGCAAGACAGCTAAAAAGCGGCAATCTAACATATTGCCGCCTTGCCCAAAATCCCTGTCGTTGTTAGAGTTTGCGGCACTTTTTTACCTGCGCATGTTTACCTGCGCGCTGCCCAAGGCTCCCTACTCATGTTTAAGAAATTGCGTGGCATGTTTTCCAGCGATCTGTCGATCGACTTGGGGACTGCCAACACCCTGATTTATGTGCGCGATCGCGGCATCGTATTGAACGAGCCTTCGGTTGTGGCCATTCGTACCAGCTCCAATAACCAAAAAAGCGTGGTAGCGGTCGGCACTGACGCCAAGCGCATGCTCGGTCGTACACCCGGCAATATTGCGGCGATTCGACCAATGAAAGACGGCGTAATTGCCGATTTCAGCGTGTGCGAGAAAATGCTCCAGTACTTTATCAATAAAGTGCACGAAAACAGTTTCCTGCAGCCAAGCCCGCGCGTGCTGATTTGCGTGCCGTGCAAGTCCACTCAGGTTGAGCGCCGCGCCATTCGTGAGTCGGCCATTGGTGCCGGTGCTCGCGAAGTATTTTTGATCGAAGAGCCAATGGCCGCGGCTATCGGTGCCGGCTTGCCGGTGGATGAGGCACGCGGTTCGATGGTGGTGGATATCGGCGGCGGCACCACGGAAATTGCCCTGATCTCGCTGAACGGCGTGGTTTACGGTGAATCTGTGCGGGTTGGCGGCGACCGTTTCGACGAAGCGATCATTACCTATGTGCGTCGCAACTACGGCAGCCTGATCGGTGAGTCGACCGCTGAGCGGATCAAGCAAGAAATTGGTACCGCCTTCCCAGGCGGCGAGTTGCGTGAAGTTGACGTGCGTGGCCGTAATCTGGCTGAGGGCGTGCCGCGCAGCTTTACCCTGAACTCCAACGAAGTGCTGGAAGCCTTGCAAGAATCGCTGGCGGCCATCGTGCAGTCGGTGAAGAGTGCGCTTGAGCAGTCTCCACCGGAGTTGGCCTCGGACATCGCCGAGCGCGGTATCGTCCTGACTGGCGGTGGCGCCTTGCTGCGCGATCTGGATAAATTGCTCTCGCAAGAAACCGGTTTACCGGTCATTGTTGCCGAAGACCCGCTGACCTGTGTGGCACGCGGCGGCGGTATGGCACTGGAAATGATGGATCGCAACACTATGGATCTGCTCTCGGCTGAGTAAGCCGGCAGTGCCAGTCATTAGCTTCAAGTTGCAGATCGGCGGGCGCTGCTTGAGCGTTGCGCGTGCGGCTTGAGGCTTGCCGTTGCTAGGAGCGCACCATCAAACCGTTATTTGCCAAGGGACCCTCGCTGGGCACGCGTCTATTGGTGCTGACCGTGCTTTCGGTCACGCTGATGTTGGTCGATGCGCGTCTAGAAACCCTAAAACCGGTGCGCAGCCAGCTGGGCTTGGTGTTGACGCCGTTTTATTGGGTGGCGGACTTGCCTGCACGGCTGTGGCAGAACGTCACTCAACAGTTCAGTAGCCATACTGAACTAGTCGCGGAAAACGAAAAGCTCAAAGCCGAAGCCTTGTTGATGCAGCGTCGCCTGCAAAAATTGGCCACCTTGATTGAACAAAACGTGCGCCTGCGCGAGCTGCTTAACTCCTCATCCTTGGTCGATGATCAGGTGTTGGTGGGCGAGTTAATTGGCGTCGACCCGAATCCCTTTACCCAGCGCTTGTTGATCGATAAAGGCGAGAAAGACGGGGTGTTTGTTGGCCAGCCAGTGCTCGATGCGCGCGGCCTGATGGGCCAGGTGGTTGAGGTAATGCCGTACTCCTCGCGGGTGCTGCTGCTGACCGATGCGACCCATAGCATTCCGGTGCAGGTTAATCGTAACGGGTTACGCGCTATTGCCAGCGGTACGGGTAATCCTGAGCGTCTTGAACTGCGCCATGTGGCGGATACCGCCGATATCAAAGAAGGCGACTTGCTGGTTAGCTCCGGTCTTGGCCTGCGCTTCCCGGCGGGTTATCCGGTAGCCACGGTGCGCGAGGTGAATCACGACACCGGTCAGCCATTTGCGGTTATTCGCGCCGAACCTACGGCAGCGCTTAATCGCAGCCGCTATGTATTGCTGGTCTTCACTGATAAACGTAGCGCCGAACAACGCGCCAGCGACGCCGCCTTGGCGCAAGAGGCCGCCGATAAAATTGGCGTGGCCGCAGCTACGGCTGCGCCTACGACCAGCACTCTGCCGGCGACTGTTCTGCCCGCGCCGCAGCCCAACAGTGTTGCGCCAGCGCTCCCGAACGGTGGTGTTGCCAGTCCGCTGACGCCCGGTACTGTTGCTCCGGTTAAACCCGTTGCACCTGTGAGGGCTCACTGATGGTCGGTTTACGTCCGCGTAACGCTTGGATTATTTGGTTTAGCTTCGCTTTGGCTTTGCTGCTGAGCGTGGTGCCAGTGCCAAGCTTTATGGATACGGCGCGACCGCTATGGCTGGCCATGTTTGTCACCTACTGGATGCTGGCGCTGCCGCATCGTGTTGGCATGGTCACGGCTTGGCTGCTGGGGTTGGCCGCTGATGTGTTGTACGGCTCGCTGCTTGGCCAGAACGCGCTGGCATTAAGTTTGGTCGCCTTTTTGGTGCTGACCCTGCAGCAACGCTTGCGCGTTGCGCCGCTGTGGAGCCAAAGCCTGATGCTGTTGATTGTTTTTGGTCTGGCGCAGTTGGTGCAGCTTTGGTTGAATGTGTTGGTGGGCAACCGCCCCTCGACTCTATTATTTCTGTTGCCGGTGCCTATTAGTGCATTGTGCTGGCCGTGGGTCTCGGTAATTTTGCGCCGAGTACGCTTGAGCTACGGAGTGACTTAGTCGTAGCCGTTAGACAGCTACACAGCAGTACAGATTTGCCTTTACGATGTTGCTACATGCAGGGAAAGGCTGGCATAGATCAGCAGGCAGTAAATGCAGCATGACAATAACTATAAATACACACGGGGTGGGTGGGGCAATGATGAGTGTTTTTGCTGCAGTTTTAACATCGTCGCGGCGCTTTGCCGGTGATTTTAAATTGGCTGGGGTCGGTAGCGCCTTGGTCTTCTCGGTGTTGTTCTTGGCAGGCAACGCGTATTCGCAAGTCAATACTGAGCCGGCAGCCGCCGCGCCTGCGTCAACCGCTGAAGCCAGCGTGCCGGGTGGCGAGCAGCAGTTAGCCGTGAGTCTTCGCGAGCTTGACGCTATAGCGCTGGAAAAAAATAGTCTCGAAGACCTTCTCAGCTCTGAGAAAAGCACCTACGAGGCCGCCAGTTTGCAGGCCGCCAATTCGAAGAAACTGATTCGCGCTGAAGTCGAAGATTACTTCGCGCAAAGTGCCAGTCATGAGCGGCTGGACATGATGCTGGGCGATTTCAAGCGCGAAGCCGAAGCCGAAAACAGCGCGCGCCTGCGCGTTGCTAGTACGCAGAAAAAACTCAGCGAGCAGCAACTGAAATTTCTTCTGGCCGATCGCGGCGTGCAGCAACTTAAGGCGCGACTGGCTGTCGAGCAGCGAGCGCGTGACCAGCAGCGCATTAAGGCGATTGCTCAGGTGCTGAATAAGACCCTGAATTTCAGCGACTCAGTAAGTTTTCGTTGTTCGTCGAGCAAGAGTCTGGCGACTTGCTTGAATGAGTTCGATCGCGGGGCCAATTTACGTCAGTTGGTGCTGAGCAATTATCAGCACGCGCTGGATGAAGCCTTGCGCGGCCAAGTCGATAACCCCAAGTTGAACGCGGACTGGTTTACTTATCGTAGCAAGAGCAGCTTTACCCAAGCCAGTATGGAATTGGACGGTAGCGTGACGGCGCAAATCAGTTTCGAAGTTGCTATTGAGGCTAAGAAGGTCATGCCTTGTGCGCTGCTAGGGGTGGCCGAGGCGCTCTGTGACAGTCAATCTTATGCATTGAGTGTGCGCAGCAATAAGTTTAATGATCGGGTGCTTATCAACGAGCAGTTACAGGGCGCCACGCCAATGTCGTTGATGCTTGATAAAGGCGTGTACCGCGTGCAGGTGATTTCTGATGGCGTTACCCAGAGCCGTAAAGTGAATCTTGACTCGGACAAGTTGGTTAACTTCAAGTTCTAAGTACTTGGCTGTTCGAGCGTCTTGCTGGATCACTTTTTAGTTGCACCGCGCCGCTGTTAGCGGCGTTTTTATCTGTGCATCGTTACGCCACCAGGATTGTTCATGGCTAGATTGTTCCTCGCCTCAGGCTCGCCGCGTCGCCGTGAGCTGCTGACGCAAATTGGTGTGCCGTTCACCGTGCTGCCCACCAGCATTGATGAAACCCCCAAGGCGTCCGAGTCGCCGGTCGAGTATGTTCGGCGCTTAGCGCAGGCTAAGGCGCAAGCCGGTTTGGCGGCGCTGGCCGATTGCTCGGACGCTGTGGTGTTGGGCGCCGACACCAGTGTGATTCTAGCTGGGCAGATTTTGGGTAAGCCGCTGGATCGCGCCGATGCGCAGGCGATGCTGACAGCCCTCTCCGGCAATACCCATGAAGTGCTTACCGCCGTGGCGTTGGCCAGTGTAGAGCGCTGCGAGGTGCTCACTGTGCGTAGTCAAGTGAGCTTTCGCCCGCTCACCAGTGATGAAATTGACGTCTATTGGCACAGCGGCGAGCCGCTCGATAAGGCTGGCAGTTATGCCATTCAAGGCTTGGGCGCGGTGTTTGTTAGCCGCCTTGAGGGTAGTTTTTCGGCGGTGGTTGGCTTGCCAGTGTGCGAGACTGCGGCATTGCTCGCTGATTTCGGCATTCCTTGTTGGCAGCGCCCGGACCCCACATCTATAAGTGAAGCGGCACATGAGTGAAGAAATTCTGATCAATATCACACCGATGGAATCGCGCGTGGCCGTGGTAGAAAACGGCGTGTTGCAGGAGGTGCATGTTGAGCGCACCCAGCGTCGTGGCATTGTCGGCAATATTTATAAGGGCAAGGTGGTACGCGTGCTCCCCGGCATGCAAGCGGCCTTTGTCGATATTGGGCTGGAGCGTGCGGGCTTTATTCATGTTGGCGAAATCGCCAGCCGTGAGGGCAACACCGGCACCAACGAGACCATCAGCGCCTTGGTGCATGAAGGGCAGAGTTTGGTGGTGCAGGTCACCAAGGACCCGATCGGCAGCAAGGGCGCGCGCTTAACCACGCAACTGTCGATTCCCTCGCGTTATCTGGTGTACATGCCGCGCACCAGCCATGTTGGCATTTCCCTGAAGATTGAAGATGAAGCCGAACGTGAGCGGCTCAAGCGCGTGGTGGCTGAGTGCATTGCCGCCGAGGGGATTGCCGAGGCGGGAGGGTTTATTTTGCGCACCGCCGCCGACGGCGCGGGTGCCGATGAAATCCTCATGGATATCCGTTATGTACGCAGGCTTTGGGAGCAAATTCGCGGGCAGATGCAAACCGCCTCCAGCCCGAGTGTGATCTACCAAGATTTGAGTTTGGCCTTTCGTACCCTGCGCGATCTGGTCAGCCCACGGATCGAGAAAGTCCGGGTCGACTCGCGCGAAACCTTTCAGAAAATCGTTCAGTTCGTCGATGAACTGATGCCGGAGATTGCTGGGCGGCTGGAGCATTACCCCGGCGAACGGCCGATTTTCGATCTGTACGGCGTCGAGGATGAGGTGCAAAAGGCACTGGAGCGCAAGGTGCCGCTCAAATCCGGCGGTTATCTGATCATCGACCCGGCCGAGGCGATGAGCACCATCGATGTAAACACCGGCGCCTTTGTCGGTCATCGCAATCTGGAAGAAACCATCTTCAAGACTAACTTGGAGGCGGCCACCACCATCGCCCGGCAGCTGCGCCTGCGTAATTTGGGCGGCATCATCATCATCGACTTCATCGACATGCAAGATGAAGAGCACCAACGCCAAGTGTTGCGAACTCTGGAGAAGCAACTCGAACGCGATCATGCCAAGACCAATATGCTCGGTATTACCGAGTTGGGCTTGGTGCAGATGACCCGCAAACGCACCCGCGAGAGCCTAGAGCAGGTGCTCTGCGAGCCTTGCAGTAGTTGTCAGGGACGCGGCAAGCTGAAAACTCCAGAGACCATTTGCTACGAGATTTTCCGCGAAATTCTGCGGGAAGCGCGTGCCTACCAAGCCGGTGCTTATTTGGTCTTGGCCAACCAAAAGGTCATCGACCGGTTGCTCGATGAAGAGTCGGGCAATGTTGCCGACTTGGAAAGTTTTATCGGTCGTACCATTAAGTTTCAAGTCGAGAGCATGTACTCCCAGGAGCAATACGATGTCGTGCTGCTCTGAGGCGCGGCCTTGATTAGTCGGCTTGCCCGCTTGTTCGCGTGGCTGCTGCGCGGTTCGCTGAGTTTCGCCGTACTGCTGCTGATGCTGCTGGCGCTGTATGTCAGTGTCGGCCGCGAGCTGACTCCGCTGGTCGCCGAGTATCAAAGCGAAATCGAGGCCCGCGCCCAGCAGACACTGGGTATGCCCGTGCGTATCGGGCGCTTGAGTGGCGGCTGGCAACACTTTGCTCCGGTACTGCTGGTGCATGATGTGAGCCTCGGCGAACAGGCCGGCGCATTGCATCTGGAGCAGGTACGGGTCATTCCTGATGTGCTGGGTAGTCTGCTGGCCGGGCAAATTATCCTCGCCGATCTGCAAATCGAAGGCTTGCGCATTAGTCTGCGCGAGGGCCTTGATGGTCAATGGAACCTGGAGGGCGTGCCTGCACGGACTCAGGACGACTCCGCAGGTTTTTCTCCCGAGGCGGTACTGGTCGGCTTGCAGCACGTCGGCTGGTTGTCTTTGTTGAACAGTCAAATCACCCTGCAGCCGCAAGGGCAGGAGCCGCTGTCATTAACCTATGTGAATTTAAGCCTGCGCAGTATCGGCAGTCGCCAGCGCTTAGATGGCCGCTTGGTGTTGCCGGACGGTCAGCCACTGGCTTGGCGTTTGCGCACCCGTTTACATCCAAGTGAGTGGGCCAAGGCCGAGGCCGAGCTGTATCTGAGTGCGCCGATGAGCGATTGGGCGCGTTGGTTGCCGGCCTCGCTGACCGCTGGCTGGCAGGCGGAAAAGCTGCAAGTCGGTGGTGATTTTTGGTTGTCGTGGGCTAAAGGTGCTGTGCAGCGAGCAGTGGCGCATGTGCATGCGCCGCAACTGCGCGGCGCTTATGCGCAGCGTAAATCGGTGGATCTGACCGATATGGCCGTTAATGCTTATTACGACCGCACCGACAGTGGCTTTACCGTGCAACTCGATTCGCTGGCAGCCAGTTTGGGGGCAACCCGCTGGGGCGATGTGCGCCTAGGTTTGCAGTATCAGGCTGAAGATACTGAGCACCAGCAGCGTTGGCAGTTGACTGCCGATCGACTCGATTTGACTCCGTTGGCGCCGGTGATCAAGGCGCTGGCACCACTGCCGGAGAATATTGCCGGGGTACTCGATGGTTTGGCCCCGCGCGGTGCCTTGCGCAATTTGCAGCTGAGCTATCGGCCGCAAATTCAGGCCGATCAGCAGTTACAGTTTAGCGCCAACCTCGAACGCATAGCCGTTAACGCTTACGCTGGGGTGCCGGGGCTGGGAAATGTCAGTGGCAGCATTATGGGCGATCTGGGCCAGGGCGAATTGCGCTTGGCGGCGGATGATTTTGTGCTCGATCTCGATCATCTATTTGCTAAGCCTTGGCATTATCAGCAAGCACAGGCTGAATTGAAATGGACGCTGAATGCGCAAGAGCTAACCATTAGTAGCCCCTATATGCGCCTAGATGCTGTTGAGGGGCAGTTAACCGGCGACATGATGATTCGCCTGCCTTTTGCCCCGGGGGCAGAAAGCTACATGGATTTGCGTGTGGGGATTAAAAACGGCGACGCACGCGCTACCGAAAAATACTTACCGACCCGCTCCCCTGGGTTTAGCCCTGAACTGGCTAACTGGCTGATAACGGCAATCCGCGCCGGCCAGGTGGATGAGGGCTTTTTTCAATATCAAGGCGCACTGGCACCTACGGCCCCGGCTATCGCCAGCAGCATCAGCTTGTTTTTCAAGGTGCATGGCGCCGAGTTGGCCTATCAGCCCGGTTGGCCAGCGCTGCTAAATGCCAGTGGCGAGGTGTTTATCGATGAGCGTGGTGTGCGCGTACAGGTCTCGCAAGGGCAGGTGCTGAACAGCACGCTCAGTGCGGTGAGGGTGAATATTCCGACCCCGGCCAAGGGCGGCGTGTCGCGCTTGGCCCTCGATGGCGCGCTACAAAGCAGCGTCGCCGATGGTTTGCAGATCCTTAAAGAAGCCCCGATTGGCACTCAAGCGCTCTTTGCTGGCTGGCAAGGACAGGGTCCGCTGAGTGGGCAGCTAAAACTGGACATTCCCTTGGCCGGTAAGGACGCACCCGTGGTCCAGGTCGACTTTGCCACCGAGGGCGCGCAGCTGAACATTAGCCAGCCGGCCTTATCACTCAGCCAGTTAAAAGGCGCATTTCGCTTTAATAGCGCCAGTGGTTTGAGTTCCCCGGATGTGCGGGCGCAAATTTTTGGTCGGTCGGTGCGGGCTAAAATTGTTGCCGAAGGCGCCCGTGGACGCACCCGTACCCGAGTGGAGGCCAGTGGCCAGGTGGCACTCAAGAGCCTGGTCGATTGGTTGGCAATTACCCAGCCGCTGCCGCTGAGCGGCGAACTGCCGTACCGCTTGCGTTTGACCTTGGACGGCGATGACAGTCAGTTGCAAGTTGATTCGACCCTCAAAGGGCTGGTCATCGACCTGCCACCACCCTTCGGCAAAACCGCCAGTGAGGCGCGCTACGCCGATTGGCGGATGACCCTGCAAGGTAAAGAACGACGTTATTGGTTTAGTTATGAAGACCTCGCCAACCTCGCATTGGCGGCACCGGCCGACGCACTGCTAGAAGGACGTGGGGAGTTATTGCTGGGTAAGGGCCAGGCGAGTCTGCCAACGCGTAAAGGGCTGGGGGTGCGCGGCAGCCTGAGTGCGTTGGATTTGGATGCGTGGCAGGCGGTCAGTAACCGTTATCTGCCTAAACAAACCGGTGTGCGCCCCGATATGCTCGCCAGCATCGCGTTGCAGATCGGTCGTTTTCAGGGTTTTGGCGTGGTGCTCAATAGTGTCGATGCGCAACTGACGCGTGGCGCGGCCAGTTGGTTGCTCAAACTCGATAGTGATTTAGTTACGGGTCAAGTGACGCTGCCCGACGCCCCGGGCGCGACCATAGTGGCGGCGCTGCAACGTCTGCAGTTGCCGGCGGCGGACCCTGTCACCAGCACCGGGAGCGTTGCGCTTGACCCGTTAGCGACGCTTGATCCGCGCAGTATTCCGGCCTTGGACCTGTCGATTGGCCAAGTGTTGCGCGGTAGTGAGGTGCTCGGTGCTTGGTCGGTGCAAGCGCGCCCGCGTGCCAGTGGCGTGCGCCTGAGTGAGCTAAGTATCGACTTGAAAGGCTTATTGGTGACCGGTGCGCTGAATTGGGACGGTGCAGTCGGCGCTACTCGCAGCAGTTTCAAGGGTCGCATCGGCGGTAAAAATCTGGCCGATGTGTTGACCGCCTGGGGCTATGCACCGAGCGCTGAGAGTGAGAGTTTTCGGGTTGACAGCGACGTGCAATGGCCCGGTTCACCGGCGGCCTTTAGCATGCGTGAGCTGAGCGGTAGCCTTGATGTGAAGCTCACCGATGGCCAGTTCTTAGAGGTTAAAGGCGGCTCTGGCGCTGCGTTACGAGTATTTGGTTTGCTCAACTTTAACTCCCTAGGCCGCCGCTTGCGTTTGGACTTCTCCGACCTGACCGATAAAGGCTTGGCTTACGATACCGTCAAGGGCGAACTGCAAGGCACTAACGGCGAGTTTGTCACCACGACCCCGCTGACGCTCAGTGGCGCATCAACCATAGTGCTCGACGGCAAAGTTAATCTGCGCGAGCAAACGGTGGATACCCGCATTCGGGTGACTTTGCCACTGGCCAGTAACTTGCCGCTCGCCGCATTGGCGATTGGTGCGCCGGCAATTGGCGGGGCTATTTTTGTCGCCGATAAGCTCTTTAGCGGCCGCTTGTCGTCCTTAACCAGTGTCGAGTATCGCGCCGTTGGCCCTTTGGGTAACCCTGCGATCAGTTTCGTTAAGCCCTTTTGAGCATCATCAGCGGCGTATTTCTAACTGGCCTAGCCAGTGCCCGGAGGCTGCAATGAGTGTTGCCGTAATCCAGATGGTCAGCCAAGACGATGTGCTAGCCAACTTAGCCGCTGCCCGAGTCTTGCTGGAGCAGGCCGCCGCTGGGGGCGCGCGCTTGGCCGTGTTGCCGGAGAACTTTGCTGCCATGGGCCGGCGCGATCTGGCCGCACTGGGCCGCGCCGAAGCCTTGGGTGAAGGGCCGATATTGCCGTGGCTGGCGCAGGCCGCGCGCGAGTTGCAGTTATGGATAGTCGCCGGCACCTTGCCCTTGCCGCCCGATGACCAGCCGCAGGCCAAGGCGCATGCCTGCTCACTGTTGATTGATGAGCACGGCCAGCGGGTGGCGCGTTATGACAAGCTGCACCTGTTTGATGTTGAGGTGGCCGACAGCCGTGGTCAGTACCGCGAATCGGCCGATTACGCCCACGGCGCGCGCTTGGTGCTGGCCGATACCCCGGTCGGGCGTTTGGGCCTGAGCGTTTGTTATGACCTGCGCTTTCCTGAGATGTATAGCGCCTTACGCGATGCTGGCGCCGAGCTGATCAGCGTGCCATCGGCCTTTACCGCCGTGACTGGCGCGGCCCACTGGCAGGTGTTGCTGCGGGCGCGAGCGATTGAAACCCAGTGTTATCTTCTGGCCGCCGATCAGGGCGGTAGCCATCCGGGTGGTCGTGCCACCTTTGGTCATAGCGCCATTATCGATCCCTGGGGTGTACCCTTAGCCGAACAGGCACAAGGCCCCGGCGTGTTATTGGCGCAGCGTGATGCGCCAGCCCAGGCGGCTATTCGCCAACGTATGCCCGTGTGCAGCCATCGCCGATTTTCTGTGGAGTTGTTATGAGTGAGTTGTTGTTGTCTGTCAGTGAGCACCTACTCGGCCCGGGTGGTTTAACCATCGAGCGTTTACCGGCGGTATTGGGCGAGCTGGCTGGGCCAGGGATTGACGCGGCTGATCTGTATTTTCATGCGCAGGTTTCCGAAACTTGGGTGCTGGAAGATGGCATCGTCAAGGAAGGAAGCTTTAACCTCGATCAAGGGGTTGGCGTGCGCGCCCAGTCCGGCGAGAAAACCGGTTTTGCCTACAGCAATGCCATCACCCCTGAGGCGCTGAGTCAGGCCGCTGGCGCCGCCCGCTCGATTTCCCGCGCCGGTCAGCATGGCCGTGTGCAGGCATTCAACAGTGCGCAGGTAACGGCGCTGTATGCCCCGGATAATCCGCTGGATGTACTGACTCGGGCGGAGAAAGTTGAACTGCTCAAACGCGTCGATGTTGCGACTCGTGCCTTAGATCCGCGCATTCAGAAGGTCACCGTGAGCCTCGCCGGCGTTTGGGAGCGAATCTTGGTCGCCGCACTGGACGGCAGTTTGGCCGCCGATGTCCGCCCGCTGGTGCGCTTTAACGTCAGCGTTATCGTCGAGCAAAACGGGCGGCGTGAACGCGGCGGCCATGGCGGAGGTGGCCGTACTGATTACCGGTTCTTTCTAACCGAAGACCGGGCCATGGGTTATGCCCGTGAAGCCTTGCGTCAAGCCTTGGTCAACCTCGAAGCCATAGCCGCGCCGGCCGGCAGTATGCCGGTGGTGATGGGGGCCGGCTGGTCTGGCGTGCTGCTGCACGAAGCGGTTGGCCACGGTTTAGAGGGCGACTTCAACCGCAAAGGCAGCTCGGCGTATAGCGGGCGAGTGGGCGAAAAAGTTGCCTCCAGCCTATGCACCATCGTCGATGACGGCACCCTGTTCGAGCGGCGTGGTTCATTAAGTGTGGATGACGAAGGGACTAAAACCCAGTGCACCACCCTGATCGAAAACGGCATTCTTAAAGGCTATATGCAAGACAAACTGAATGCCCGCTTGATGGGCGTAGCCCCGACCGGTAATGGTCGGCGCGAGTCCTATGCGCATCTGCCGATGCCGCGCATGACCAATACCTACATGTTGGCGGGCGCGAGCGACCCGGCAGAAATTATCGCCTCGGTGAAAAAAGGCATCTACTGCGCCAACCTAGGCGGTGGTCAGGTGGATATCACCAGCGGCAAGTTCGTGTTTTCCACCAGCGAAGCCTATTTGATCGAGAACGGTAAAATCACCGCGCCGGTCAAGGGTGCCACTTTGATTGGTAATGGCCCAGAAGCCATGAGCCGAGTGTCGATGGTCGGTAACGACTTGGCGCTGGACAGCGGTGTCGGTACTTGTGGCAAAGATGGTCAATCGTTGCCCGTTGGCGTCGGCCAGCCAACCTTGAAGATTGATGCCATTACCGTGGGTGGAACTGGGGCCTGAAATGCTTGACGGGCTTTTGAGCGTGCTTGGCAATCTGCTGGTATCGGTGTTCTTTTACGTGCAGGGATGCTGGGCTTTACGCGTATTGTCGTTGGGGCGATATGACCCAGTGGCGGCGGGCGCGAACGAACAACTCATGGCCTTGCTTGGCTTCTTCGTCACGCTTGGCTGGTTGGTGCCGCTGGTGCTTTGGATAAAACCATAGGTGGGCTACGTCGTAGGGCGGGTTAGCGTCGCAGAAGTTGAATTAATCGAGCAACTCAGCACGCCGTAACCCGCCATTACGATTTGGCCTAGCGTAGTCCGCGTTTAGCTTCATCCAGTTCACGGATGTATTTGAAAATTTTACGCACCGACGCCGGTGGTTTACTTTGCGCAGCTTCATGCTGGGCTTGGCGTATCAGTTGGCGCAGGTGTTGGCGGTCAGCCTCGGGGTAGTCGGCAACAAAACTGTCGAGGACCGCATCGGTGCCTGCCAGCAAGCGATCACGCCAGCGTTCAAGGTTATGGAAGCGCTCGTTGTATTGGCGTGTCGAGGCATCCAGTTGGTCGATGAGAACCAAAATGGCATCGGTATCCTGATCACGCATCAGTTTGCCAATGAAGTGGATATGCCGTTTGCGGGCAATGTTGGCCGTGTGCTTGGGTGCATCGGCCAGCGCCCGACGTAGCGCGTCGGTCAACGGCAGGCGGGCGATTAGGTCAGGTTTGAAGGTGGTCAGGCGTTCGCCCAAGTCCACCAGTGCCTGCAAGTCGCGTTTTACCTGGGATTTACTCTTCTCATCAGAGAAGTCGTCGAGAGAGTTTTTTTTAAAGTAGTCAGACATGGGGCTGATCCAATTGGAAACGCTGCCATGATAACCGACAAAGGCCGGAGGTCTCGGCTGAATGTGATGAAGTATTACTGGAGAAACATATGAGCGCATCTGCAACCGTTGGTCCGCAGGCCTTACCCGAACTGCAGGCCCAGGTTGAACGGATCATCCAAGAAGCCGCGCGCCAAGGTGCCAGTGCTTGCGAGGTGGCGGTTTCGCTGGAGCAGGGGCTGTCGACTTCGGTGCGCCAAGGCGAGGTGGAAACCGTCGAGTTCAATCGTGATCAGGGTTTTGGCATTACCTTATACGTGGGTCAGCGCAAAGGCTCGGCGAGTACCTCGGCCAGTGGCGAGGCGGCGATTCGCGAAACGGTCGCCGCAGCACTGGCAATCGCCAAACATGCCTCCGAAGATGATTGCGCCGGTTTGGCCGACGCCGCATTGATGGCCCGCGAGCTGCCCGATTTGGACCTCTATCACCCGTGGTCGATCACGCCTGAGCAAGCCATCGAGCAAGCGCTGAGCTGCGAGGCCGCGGCCTTCGCCCATGATGCGCGGATTAAAAACGCCGACGGCACGACCCTGAGCACCCATCAAGGCTGCCGGGTGTATGGCAATAGTCATGGCTTTATCGGTGGCTATGCCAGCACCCGGCACAGCCTGAGCTGCGTGATGATTGCCGAGGCCGAGGGCCTGATGCAGCGCGATTACTGGTACGACGTGAATCGCCAGGGTGAATTGCTGGGCGCGTCTGCGCTGATTGGCCAGCGCGCCGCCGAACGTGCCGTCAGCCGGCTGGGTGCGCGGCCGGTGCCTACCTGCGAAGTGCCGGTGCTGTTTGCTGCCGAAGTGGCCACGGGTTTGTTCGGGCACTTTTTGGCGGCCGTCTCGGGTGGCAATCTGTACCGTAAATCGTCGTTTCTGGAAGACAGTTTGGGCCAGCAGTTATTTCCCGACTGGCTGAGTTTGGAGGAGCGCCCGCATATTGCCCGGGCTTTGGGCAGCGGCAGTTTTGATGGTGATGGCCTGGCCACTTACGGTAAGTTATTTGTCGAGCGCGGCGAGTTGCAGTCGTACATTCTCGGCACCTATTCGGGGCGCAAGCTGGGCATGCCGAGTACGGCCAACTCCGGCGGGGTGCACAATCTGTTCGTCAGTCATGGCGACGACAATCTAGCGGCGCTGCTCAAGCGTATGGGCCGTGGCTTGCTGGTGACTGAGTTGATGGGCCAGGGCCTGAATCTGCTCACCGGGGATTATTCCCGTGGCGCTGGCGGTTACTGGGTCGAAAACGGTGAAATCCAGTTTCCGGTGCAAGAGGTGACTATCGCCGGCAATCTACGGGATATGTTTAAGCAGATAGTCGCGGTCGGTAATGATCTGGAGTTGCGCAGTAACATCCGCACCGGTTCGGTGTTGATCGAGCGGATGACTGTCGCCGGAAGTTAAGGCGTAGGGCGGGGCGTGCATGAGGTGAGTTTTGGCTCGCGCTGAATATTGCGCGCGCCGTAACCCACCATCACAGTTGCAGCAACTATTCGCCTTCGTCGAAGTAGTTATTAATCAGCGCAACGACCGCCTGCATGGCGTCTTCGTCCTGCTCGCCTTCGGTGTACAGGTGGATGGCGGTGCCCTTGCCAGCCGCAAGCATCATCACTGCCATGATGCTTTTGCCATCGATCAAACTTTCCGGACTGCGCCCTAGGCGAACTTGGCAGGGAAAGCGGCTGGCGACGCCGACGAACTTGGCCGCCGCTCGCGCATGCAGGCCAAGTTTGTTGATGATGGTGATTTCGCAGGCAGGCATAACGCGTGGAGTCCTATGGTTTTAGGTCGCGGTGGCGAACCTGCATATTTTTAAGTTGCGGTTTTAGTGTTTGCCCTAAGCGTTCAGCCAGATAGACCGAACGATGATGCCCGCCCGTACAGCCAATCGCAATGGTCACATAGGCTCTATTGCTGGCGGCAAAGCGTGGCAGCCACTTGTGCAGGTAAGCGTGGATGTCGTGGTACATCTCGTCGACATCAGGCTGTGCGGCTAGGTAGTCGATTACCGGCTGATCGAGCCCTGAGTGTTCACGTAAATCAGGCTTCCAATACGGATTAGGCAAGCAGCGCACATCAAACACTAGGTCGGCATCCACCGGCATACCGCGTTTAAAGCCAAAGGATTCGATTAAAAAGGCGGTGCCTGGCTCGGGTTTGTTCAGTAACCGCAGCTTTAGGGTGTCGCGCAGTTGATACAAATTCAGGTGCGTAGTGTCAATTTGCAGGTCGGTCAGGTCGCGGATCGGCCCTAGTAACAGGCTTTCATCGCGAATGGCTTCGGCCAGTGAGCGGTTTTCATGGGTTAGCGGGTGGCGCCGGCGGGTTTCGGAAAACCGTTTAAGCAGGGTTTCTTCGTCGGCATCCAAATACAGCACGTCGCATTGGATATGCCGAGCGCGCACCTCGGCCAGTAGCTCTGGAAAGCGTTGCAATTGGCTGGGCAGGTTGCGCGCATCGATAGACACCGCCACTTGCGGCTGGAGCATCTCGGTTTGCAATAAGGTGCGTTCGGCCAGCTCTGGCAATAGTCCGGCTGGCAGATTGTCTATGCAGTAAAAGCCATTGTCTTCGAGAACGTCGAGGGCGGTGCTTTTGCCGGAGCCGGAGCGGCCGCTAACGATGATCAGGTGCATGCTTATTGACCGCTCTGCACATCCAGCACCACTTGGAACAGCGCTTGGCTGCTGGGTGCTTGGCGTAGACGCTCGCGCACCTCAGTACGGTCGAGCATGCTGGCGATTTGTCGGAGCAGTTCGAGGTGTTCGTCGGTAGCCGCTTCTGGTACCAGCAAGACAAACAGCAGGTCGACGGGTTCGCCATCGATGGCGTCGAAGTCGACAGCGCTGTCTAAGCGCAGCACTGCGCTCAGCGGCGAATCGCAACCTGGCAGGCGACAGTGTGGAATGGCAATGCCATTACCGAAACCGGTGGAGCCGAGTTTTTCACGGGCTATTAGGCTCTCGAAGATGTCTTGTTCATTCAGTTGAGGCAATTCGCCGGCTACTAAATGAGCAATTTGCTCGAGGACGCGTTTCTTGCTGCCGCCCGGCACGTTCACTAAAGAACGTGCGGGGGTCAGGATATTTTCTAATCGAATCATAGGAGGGGGGCGTAGGAGAGGTCAGCGGGCGGTAGCGCCCTGCAGACGTTCAAGCTGTTTTTCCTTGTGTTTGATCAATTGGCGGTCAAGTTTGTCAGCGAGTAGGTCAATCGCTGCGTACATGTCTTGGTGTTCGGCGTTGGCAACCACTTCGGCGCCGGCTACGTGCAGGGTGGCTTCGATTTTCTGCTTGAGCTTCTCGACGGCCATGGTCACCTGAACATTGGTGATCCGGTCAAAGTGGCGTGATAATCGGGCAAATTTTTCGTCGATGTAATCACGCAGGGCGTCGGTCACATCCAGCTGGTGTCCACTGATGTTGACTTGCATACCACATTCTCCTTGTTGCCGTGTGTAAGTGACAGTCTAAGAGCGCTGCCACCGGAAACTTCTGACCTTGTATAAGCGTGGTTCAGATTAATCGTTTGCGCTCGCTGGAAGGCGCTATCGCCAGTGATTCGCGATATTTGGCGACGGTCCGGCGTGCCACTTGAATACCCTGTCCTTCCAGTAAAGCAGCGATCTTGCTGTCGCTCAACGGCTTTTTCGCGTTTTCGGCGGCGACCAGTTTTTTAATGATCGCGCGGATGGCTGTGGATGAGCATTCGCCGCCTTCGGAGGTGCTCACATGGCTGGAAAAGAAGTATTTCAGCTCGTAAATACCGCGCGGGGTGTGCATGAATTTTTGCGTGGTGACGCGCGAAATAGTCGACTCATGCATGCCCACAGCTTCGGCAATGTCATGCAATACCAGCGGTTTCATGGCCTCATCGCCGTACTCCAGAAAACCGCGCTGGTGTTCAACAATCTGCGTGGCGACTTTCATTAAGGTTTCGTTGCGGCTTTGCAGGCTCTTGATAAACCAACGCGCCTCTTGCAGCTGGTTGCGCATAAAGGTGTTATCAGCGCTGGCATCGGCGCGCCGCACGAACCCTGCATACTGCGGATTAACGCGCAAACGCGGCACGGTTTCTTGATTGAGTTCAACCAGCCAGCGCTCGTTGTGCTTGCGCACTATGACGTCGGGCACCACGTACTCTGGCTCGCTGGCCGATATTTGCGAGCAGGGCCGTGGGTTGAGGCTCTGGATTAGTTCAACCACCTGACGCAGGTCGTCTTCTTTGAGTTTCAGTCGACGCATTAGCTGGTTGTAGTCGCGACCGCCGAGTAGCTCGAGATATTCACTGGTCAAGCGCTTGGCTTCCGCCAGCCAAGGCGTGCTGGCGTCTAGCTGGCGCAGTTGCAGCAGTAGACATTCACGCAGGTCGCGGGCGGCGACGCCGGCGGGCTCAAACTGTTGGATGCGATGCAGCACCGCCTCAACTTCATCAAGTTCGATGTCCAGCTCTGGGTCAAACGCCTCAACGATTTCTTCGAGACTTTCTTCCAGGTAGCCATTGCTGCCGATGCAGTCGATCAGAGTGGTCGCGATCAGCCGGTCGGTGTCTGACATCGGTGCCAAATTCAGCTGCCAAAGTAGGTGGCTGTGCAGGCTCTCGCCAGTCGAGGTGCGGCTGGTGAAATCCCACTCATC
This sequence comes from Pseudomonas sp., assembly GCA_044354115.1. Classification (GTDB taxonomy): domain Bacteria; phylum Pseudomonadota; class Gammaproteobacteria; order Pseudomonadales; family Pseudomonadaceae; genus Aquipseudomonas. The sequence continues at coordinate 22,241 of JBILAR010000020.1, forward strand.
GTCGTCGCTGTTGCTGGGCAGGCTGCTGGCACTGGTTTGGTAAATATCTTCCCAAGAGGTATCGACCGGCAGCTCATTGGGAATGCGCTCGCCCCAATCGCCCTCGTCGAGGCTGTCGACGGTGGGGGCAGAGTCTTGGTGGTCGGGTTGCTCGGGGGCGCTGGCGGCTTGGGCGTGCTCGACGTTGTCGGCCATCGGGTCGGCATTATCGAAGTCTTCGCCTTCTTCTTGGCGCTCCAACATCGGGTTGGCCTCCAGCGCCTCTTGGATCTCTTGTTGCAGATCGAGGGTGGAGAGTTGGAGCAAGCGGATGGCTTGTTGCAGCTGCGGTGTCATCGTCAGCTGCTGGCCCATTTTCAGGACGAGCGATGGTTTCATAGCAGGCTTAGGACCTTATTCGCCGACGCAATAGCGCCATCTACTACAGGACGCTAGTGCGTCCACAATAAGCAAATTATATGCCCGACCTTGAAGTATTTCCCTGCTGTGCGCAACTTATTCTGTCGGTAACTGCGGTGCTGCTTAAAGGCGAAACTCGTGGCCCAGATACACGTCCTTGACCAACTGGTTGGCCAGAATGCTTTCAGCGTTACCCTCGGCGATTAGCTGACCGTCATTAACAATATAAGCGGTTTCGCAAATATCTAGGGTCTCGCGCACGTTGTGATCGGTGATCAATACGCCGATGCCCTTGGCTTTGAGTTGATGAATGATTTGTTTGATGTCGCCCACTGAAATGGGGTCAACGCCAGCAAAGGGCTCGTCGAGCAAGATAAATTTCGGCGCCGAGGCCAGTGCGCGGGCAATCTCCACGCGGCGGCGCTCGCCACCCGACAGGCTCATGCCGAGGCTGTCGCGAATATGGGTGATGTGAAACTCTTGCAGCAGGCTTTCGAGTGTTTCGCGCCGTGCGGCGCGATCGAGTTCTTTGCGCGTTTCGAGAATCGCCATGATGTTGTCGGCGACACTGAGCTTGCGAAAAATCGACGCCTCTTGTGGCAAGTAGCCGATGCCTGCGAGTGCGCGGCCATGCATGGGCAAAAAGGTTACGTCTTGCTGGTCGATCATTACCCGGCCTTGGTCGGCGGCCACTAGGCCGACGATCATGTAAAAGCAGGTGGTTTTGCCGGCGCCGTTGGGGCCCAGCAGGCCAACAATTTGCCCACTTTCAATCGACAGGCTGACGTCGCGTACGACTTGACGGCCTTTATAGCTTTTGGCTAGGTGTTGAGCTGTCAATATCGCCATTAGGGTGTGGTCTGCGCAGGTTTGTTCTTCGGCAAAATAACCATGTCGATGCGTGGCTGTGGCGAGGTCACTGAGTTGCCCTTGGCGCGGCCGGCGTTGACGATTTGGCGTTTGGTGTCATAGACAATTTTCTCACCTTCGAAGGTGTTGCCTTCTTGGATGACCTTGGCTTGGTCGATCAGCACGATGCGCTCATTGCTGGCGTAGTACTGAATAGTGATGCCGTAAGCCTTGACTATCTGTTTGTCGGCAGAGGGCTGCTGCTCGTAGTAGGCCGGTTTGCCGACCGCGGTAAACACGTCGATATCACCCTCTGGGGTCTGGGTAATGGTCACGGTGTCACCAGTGATTTTCAGGGTTCCCTGAGTAATCACCACGCCACCGCGATACACGGCAACGCCTTGTTTGTCGTCGAGTTCGGCGCTGTCGGCCTGCACGCGGATAGGTTGCTCGCGATCGGTCGGCAGAGCCCAGGTGCTTGCGCTAAACAGCGCGCTGCTCAAGCTGAGCAGGAGTGGAATGGTTTTAACGAACCGCATGCTGGCCTCTTACGTTGGACTGCAGGAGCATCCTGCCGTCATTCAAGTACGCTTTCATTCCTTGTGCCGTGGTCACTCCATTGGCTGCCTCAATTCTAACGGCTTGCTCGGTCTGCGCATATTCTTTGTCGGGGAATACCGTCAGGCGACTGGTGGTCAGAATAGTGGGGCGGCCTTTGGCGTCGGTACGTGCGACCCGTACTGAGTCGATTAATTCGACCTGGCTGCCCTCTGGGGCGACTTCGGCGCGCAAGCTTTGCACGTGCCACGGCAGTTCGGTGCCACGGTAAAGCAGCAGGTCAGGATTGGTGAGCAGGGTGATATCGCTGCTACTAAGGTGTTCGAGCTTGTCGCTGGTCATGCTGTGGGCCAGTTTGCCGTCGACTTGAAACTGCGTGCTTTTAGCCTTGATGACATAAAAGTCGATGTCATTGTTGCTGATATCGCTAGCGCTCTTGGAGGTGAAAGACTCCGGGCGAACGTTCCAGTAGCCGACGGCGGCCAATAACAGGGCCAGCGTTGCCAGTGTCAGTCTTAGGCGTAGTTTATTTAGCATGGCGGTCACTACAGGTAGGCCGCTTGGGCGGCTGCAAGGTTGCCTTGGGCGGCTAAAATAAGTTCGCAAAATTCACGTGCTGCGCCTTCGCCGCCGCGTGCTTGGGTCACGCCATGGGCGTGTTGGCGCACAAATGCATTGGCGTTAGCCACGGCCATGCCCAGACCTGCGCGGCGCATAACCGGTAAATCCGGTAGGTCATCACCTAGGTAGGCTACATCAGCGTAGTTCAAACCGAGTTCGTCGAGCAGTTCGTCGAGCACCACGAGCTTATCTTCGCGGCCTTGATACAGGTGTTGAATGCCGAGATTTTGCGCGCGGCGCTCGACGATTGGCGTGCTGCGTCCGCTAATGATGGCAGTACGCACGCCTGAGGCGATAAGCATTTTAATCCCTTGGCCGTCGAGGGTATTAAAGGTTTTAAATTCACTGCCGTCGGCCAAGAAGTACAGGCGGCCGTCAGTCAGTACGCCGTCTACATCGAAAATCGCCAACTTAATCGCTTGGCCGCGTTGCAGTAGTTGCGGGTCGGTTTGGGTGTTGTTCATTACATCACTCCCGCGCGCAGTAGGTCGTGCATGTTCAGCGCGCCAACGGGGCGGTTGTGCTGATCAATCACGACCAAGGCATTAATTTTATGGTCTTCCATGATTTTCAAAGCTTCGGCGGCGAGCATTTCGGCGCGGGCGGTTTTGCCGTGGGCAGTCATCACGTCATCAATCTTGGCTTGGCGAATGTCGGTGCCGCGATCTAGTGTGCGGCGCAGGTCACCGTCGGTGAAGACCCCAGCGAGGCTACCATCCGCTTCCAATACCACGGTCATGCCGAGGCCTTTTTCGGTCATTTCCATCAGCGCGTCGCGCAAGCTGGTGCCGCGCGCCACCTGCGGCAGGCGGGCGCCACTGTGCATGACGTGCTCCACCTTAAGTAATAAACGTCGGCCGAGGGCGCCGCCCGGATGGGAGAAGGCGAAGTCTTCGGCGGTAAAGCCGCGCGCTTCCAATAGGGCGATTGCTAGGGCATCCCCGAGTACCAAGGATGCAGTGGTCGAGGAGGTTGGCGCTAGGTTCAGCGGGCAGGCCTCTTGGCTAATGCGCGCATCTAAGTTGACTTCTGCGGCCTGGGCCAGCGGCGAGTCAGGGTTGCCGGTCATGCTGATTAGGCAGATGCCGAGGCGTTTAATCAGCGGCAGCAGGGTGACGATTTCGGCGGTGGAACCAGAGTTAGACAGCGCTAACACCACGTCATCGCGGGTGATCATGCCCATGTCGCCGTGACTGGCTTCCGCTGGATGAACAAAGAAAGCGGTGGTGCCGGTGCTTGCCAGGGTGGCGGCGATTTTATTGCCGATGTGCCCGGACTTACCCATGCCGACCACCACCACGCGACCTTTGCTGGCCAAAATCAGTTCGCAGGCACGCACGAAGTCGGCATTGATGCGCGGCAGTAACCCTTCGACCGCCTCGATTTCAAGGCGGATGGTGCGCTGCGCAGACTGGATCAGGTCGCTGGATTGGCTCATGGGATGCAGTGGCCGAATGAAAGGGCGGCGATTATAGCGGTAAAGGCCCAATTGCTCACTCTCCATTATTGGCGGCTGCTGTGCCTTGCTGTCGCAACGCTGAACGAAAGCGCTTTTCGATCTTGGGCGGCGTCGGGCGCAATGCTATAGTGCGCAGCTTAATTCGGCCCTCCATGGGCGGGTGTCTTGGTTGCAAGGTGCTGCGTCTGAGTGGTGTAGGGAGCGTAAGGAGTTTAAATGAGTGCCGAGAGTATCAATGCCGTCGAACTGCGAGGGGTCACCTTTGCGCGCGGCGAACGCAAAATTTTCGATAACGTCGATATCTTTATTCCACGCGGCAAGGTCACCGGCATCATGGGGCCTTCCGGTTGCGGTAAGACTACGCTGCTGCACCTGATCGCCGCGCAACTCAAGCCGTCCAGTGGCGAAATTTTAGTCGCTGGGCAGAATCTGCCGACCTTGTCGCGGGCCGAGCTGTTTGATATGCGCAAGCAGATGGGCGTGTTGTTTCAAAGTGGCGCGCTGTTTACTGATTTGGATGTGTTCGAGAACGTGGCCTTTCCGCTGCGGGTACACACCAAACTGCCGGAAGAAATGATCCGCGACATCGTGCTGATGAAGTTGCAGGCCGTAGGTTTGCGCGGCGCTGTGGCTTTAATGCCCGATGAATTGTCGGGTGGCATGAAACGTCGAGTGGCGCTGGCCCGCGCCATTGCGTTGGATCCGCAGATTTTGATGTATGACGAGCCCTTTGTTGGCCAAGACCCAATCGCCATGGGTGTGCTGGTGCGCTTGATTCGTTTGCTTAATGACGCGCTGGGGATCACCAGTATTGTGGTTTCCCATGACCTGACTGAAACCGCCAGCATTGCCGATTATCTTTATGTGGTCGGTGATGCACAGGTACTGGGCCACGGCACCCCGGATGAATTAATGAACTCAGACAACCCGCGCATCCGCCAATTTATGCAAGGCACCCCCGATGGCCCAGTGCCGTTTCATTATCCGGCCAGCGATTACCGCAATGACCTGCTGGGAGGGCTTTGATGCGCCAGATTTCAATGCTTGACCGACTGGCGCTGTTCGGTCGCGCAGGTCTTGCGGTGCTCGAGAGTTTGGGGCGTTCGACGCTGTTCTTGTTGCACGTGTTGCTGGGGCGCAACAGCTTGGGCAACGGTTTCCAGTTACTGCTTAAACAGCTGTATTCGGTGGGCGTATTATCGCTGGCGATTATCGTGGTGTCGGGGTTGTTTATCGGCATGGTGTTGGCGCTGCAGGGCTTTAATATTCTGGTGTCTTACGGCTCCGAGCAGGCGGTTGGGCAGATGGTCGCGCTGACCCTGTTGCGCGAACTCGGGCCGGTGGTCACCGGTTTGCTGTTTGCCGGTCGCGCCGGTTCGGCATTAACCGCTGAAATTGGCAACATGAAGTCCACCGAGCAGCTCTCTAGCTTAGAAATGATCGGTGTTGACCCGCTCAAGTACATCATCGCGCCGCGCCTCTGGGCCGGTTTTATCTCGATGCCGCTGCTGGCGATGATCTTCAGTGTGGTCGGTATCTGGGGCGGCGCTATGGTGGCCGTCGACTGGCTGGGCGTTTACGAGGGCTCGTACTGGGGCAACATGCAAAACAGTGTGAGCTTTCAGGAAGACGTGCTCAACGGCGTGATCAAAAGCATCGTGTTTGCTTTTGTCATCACCTGGATTGCGGTGTTCCAAGGATACGACTGTGAACCGACCTCGGAAGGGATCGGTCGCGCTACCACTAAGACTGTGGTCTATGCCTCCCTCGCGGTGCTTGGCCTGGACTTTATTTTGACTGCCTTGATGTTTGGAGACTTCTGATGCAAACCCGCACCATGGAAATCGGTGTCGGCCTGTTCCTCTTGGCAGGACTGCTGGCTTTATTGTTACTGGCTTTGCGCGTAAGCGGCCTGACGGTGGCGGACAGCGCTGATACCTATAAGTTGTATGCCAACTTTGACAACGTCGCCGGCTTGACCGTGCGCGCCAAAGTGACCATGGCCGGGGTGACCATTGGCAAAATTAGCGCTATTGATCTGGATCGCGATAGCTATACCGCTCGCGTCACTATGGATGTGCAGCGGCGCGTGGATAACTTGTCCACAGACTCTACCGCCTCAATTCTGACCGCCGGCCTGCTGGGTGAAAAGTACATCGGTATTAGCGTTGGCGGCGATGAAGCCCTGCTCAAAGAGGGCGGCGTAATTCACGACACCCAGTCGGCGCTGGTGCTGGAAGACTTGATCGGCAAGTTTTTGCTTAATACCGTTAACAAGGACAGTAAGTAATGAGGAAAGTCGACATGACAGGTTTTTTTCGTCGTGGTTTGCTTGTACTGCTGGCGAGTTTGCCGCTGCTGGCCAATGCCGCACCCACCGCGCAGCAAGTGGTGCAACAGACAGTTGATCAGTTATTGGGCGATTTAAAGGCCAATAAGGCTGTTTATCAGGCCGATCCGGCAACTTTTTATGCCGCACTTGAACGCACGCTGGGGCCGGTAGTCGATGCTGACGGTATCTCGCGCAGCATCATGACCGTGAAGTATTCGCGCCGCGCCACGCCGGCGCAAATGCAGCGTTTTCAAGATAACTTCAAGCTCAGTCTGATGCAGTTCTATGGCAACGCCCTGCTGGAGTACGACAACCAAGAAATTCGGGTGTTGCCGGCTAAGGTCGAAGATGCGGAGCGCACCAGCGTCGGCATGGAGTTCAAAGACAGCAAGGGCACCGTTTATCCGGTGTCGTACACCATGACCAACGTCAATGGTCAGTGGAAACTGCGCAACTTGATTATCAACGGCATCAATATCGGCAAATTGTTCCGTGACCAGTTTGCCGACACCATGCAGAAGAATGGCAATAACCTCGATAAGGCTATCGATGGCTGGGCCGATATCGTCGCCAAAGCCAAGTCCTCGGCGACTAATCAGCAGGCTAACGGTATATGAGCGAGGCCAGCATTGGTCACGGCGCGCCCGGCGAGTTAGTCCTGACCGGCGTGCTTGACTATCAGAGTGCTCCGGCCTTGCGTGAGGCGGGACGCCTGCTGATCGGCAAGAATACCGCTGCCGTGTTGAGCATCAGTTGTGCGCAGGTGACAAAATCCAGCAGCGTCGGCTTGTCGTTGTTGTTGGCTTTTATGCGCGACGCTAAGGCCGCTAATAAATCCTTAACCGTGAGTGGTTTGCCGGCCGATATGCGCGAAATTGCTCAAGTGTCAGGTTTGCTTGAGATACTGCCGCTGCAGGCTTGAGCGAGTAAATCTGCTTGTATTGATGGCCCTTCGGTCAGCGATACCCTTATCGGGGTTCGCAGGCGGGGGGCTTTTTTGTATGATGGCCGCCCCGTAAGTGACGGGCGCCGATAGAGGTTGTGTATGCAGGCCGTAGAAGTGAAAAACCTCCTGGAGGCACAACTGCCCAATACCCAGGTAGAGGTAGAAGGGGAAGGCTGTAGCTTCCAGTTAAATCTGATTGGCGACGAATTGGCCGGTATGAGCCCGGTAAAGCGTCAGCAGCAGGTTTATGCCCATCTCAATGCTTGGATCGCCGATGGCAGTATTCACGCCGTCACCATGAAATTTTTCAGCCGTGCAGCTTGGGCTGCGCGTCCTTAAGCCTGCGGGCGATGAGATTGAGATTGCTATGGATAAATTAATTATTACCGGCGGCGCGCGCATTGATGGCGAGATTCGTATCTCGGGTGCCAAAAACGCCGCCTTGCCGATTTTGGCCGCCACCTTGCTGGCCGATGGTCCGGTGACTGTGTCCAATTTGCCGCACTTGCACGACATCACCACCATGATCGAGTTGTTTGGGCGCATGGGTATTGAGCCGGTGATTGACGAGAAACTCAGCGTTGAAATCGATGCTCGAGCGATCAAAACCTTAGTCGCGCCCTACGAACTGGTGAAAACCATGCGCGCCTCGATTCTGGTGCTCGGGCCTATGGTGGCGCGCTTCGGTTATGCCGAAGTTGCCCTGCCGGGTGGTTGTGCTATTGGTTCGCGGCCGGTCGATTTGCACATTCGTGGCCTCGAAGCCATGGGTGCGAAAATTGACGTTGAGGGCGGTTATATCAAGGCTAAGGCGCCTGAAGGCGGCTTGGTCGGCGCGCATTTCTTCTTCGATGTTGTCAGCGTAACCGGCACCGACAACATCATGATGGCCGCGAGCCTAGCCCGTGGTCGTTCGGTATTGGAAAACGCCGCGCGCGAACCAGAAGTGGTTGACTTGGCTAATTGCCTGATCGCCATGGGCGCCAAGATCACCGGCGCTGGCACCGACACCATCACCATTGATGGGGTTGAGCGCCTGCACAGTGCGACCTACAGAGTCATGCCCGACCGTATCGAAACCGGCACCTACTTGGTGGCCGCGGCCATCACTGGCGGTCGGGTCAAGCTGAAAGACACCGACCCGACCATTCTTGAGGCAGTGTTGCTCAAGTTGCAGGAGGCGGGTGCCACCATCACCACCGGCAATAACTGGATCGAGTTGGACATGCATGGCAAGCGGCCGAAGGCCGTTAACCTGCGTACCGCACCGTACCCTGCATTCCCAACCGATATGCAAGCGCAGTTCGTGTCGCTGAACTCGGTGGCCGAAGGTACGGGTGCGGTGATCGAAACCGTATTTGAAAATCGCTTTATGCACGTTTATGAAATGAACCGCATGGGCGCGCAGATTCTGGTCGAGGGCAACACCGCCATCGTCACCGGGGTTGACAAGCTCAAGGGCGCGCCAGTCATGGCCACCGACCTGCGCGCTTCCGCCAGCTTGGTGCTCAGTGCCTTGGTCGCCGAGGGCGACACGCTGATTGATCGGATTTATCACATCGACCGCGGCTACGAATGCATCGAAGAGAAGCTGCAGATGTTGGGCGCTAAAATTCGCCGCGTACCGGGCAACTAAGGACAGTCGTTACCATGTTAACTATCGCCCTCTCCAAAGGTCGGATTCTCGATGACACGCTGCCGCTACTCGCGGCGGCGGGCATAGTGCCGACCGAGAACCCGGATACCAGCCGCAAGCTGATTATCGCCACCACCCAGCCGGATGTGCGTCTGCTGATCGTGCGCGCCACCGATGTGCCGACCTATGTCGAGCATGGTGCCGCCGATTTGGGTGTCGCCGGTAAAGACGTGTTGATGGAATACGGCGGCCAAGGCTTGTACGAGCCGTTGGATCTGCAGATTGCCAAGTGCAAACTGATGACCGCTGGTGCCATAGGTGCGGTTGAGCCCAAGGGTCGGCTGCGGGTGGCGACCAAGTTCGTCAATGTGGCCAAGGCTTACTATGCCGCCCAAGGTCGTCAAGTCGACGTCATTAAGCTGTATGGTTCGATGGAGTTGGCGCCTTTGGTGGGTTTGGCCGACAAAATCATCGATGTAGTCGACACCGGCAACACCCTGCGTGCCAATGGTTTGGAAGCGCAAGAGCTGATTGCCCACGTCAGCTCGCGGCTGGTGGTCAACAAGGCCTCGATGAAAATGCAGCATGGCCGCATTCAGGCGTTAATCGACACCCTGCGCCAAGCGGTAGAGTCCAGGCACCAAGCTTAATCTCTCTGCGCGGTGATCGCCGCGCCGTCGCCAAGGATGGCGGCACTGCCGAAGCCTTTTCGGTACGCCCATTCGCCTCATCGTCAAATTTCTCGGGCATCCATGGAATCGGCTTGTTAGCCTAGTCCTGCCTGAAAAATTACCCAGAGTTAAAGCTACGCCTGAATAACCGCACATTTATTGAGAGCTGCCATGACTATTGCCACTGCTATTCGCCGACTCAACGCTGCCGATCCAGACTTCGCGGGTCATCTGGATCATCTGCTGAGCTGGGAAAGCGTGTCCGATGAGTCGGTTAATCAGCGTGTGCTAGAAATCATTGCCGCCGTGCGTGAGCGTGGCGATGCGGCGTTGGTGGAGTACACCCAGCGTTTTGATGGCCTGAGTGTCAGCTCAATGGCCGATTTGATTTTGCCCCGTGCGCGTCTGGAGTTGGCCTTAACCCGCATTACCCCAGAACAGCGCAATGCTCTGGAGGTCGCGGCCGAGCGCGTGCGGATTTACCACGAGCGGCAAAAGCAGGGTTCTTGGAGTTACACCGAGGCCGACGGCACTGTGCTCGGTCAGCAGGTTACCCCGCTGGATCGCGCCGGTTTGTATGTGCCCGGCGGCAAGGCCACTTACCCGTCGTCGGTGTTGATGAATGCGATTCCGGCCAAGGTTGCCGGCGTGGCCGAAGTGGTGATGGTGGTGCCGACTCCGCGCGGTGAGATCAATGAAATGGTACTGGCTGCGGCGTGCATCGCCGGTGTCGATCGGGTCTTTACCATTGGCGGGGCGCAGGCGGTTGCCGCGCTGGCCTATGGCACCGAGAGCGTGCCGCCGGTGGACAAAATCGTCGGCCCCGGCAATATCTACGTGGCCACCGCCAAGCGTCATGTGTTCGGTAAAGTCGGCATCGATATGATCGCCGGGCCCTCGGAGATTTTGGTGATTTGCGATGGCCAGACTGATCCGGACTGGATCGCCATGGACCTGTTTTCGCAGGCCGAGCACGACGAAGATGCCCAGTCGATTTTGCTCAGTCCGGATGCCGAGTTTCTCGATCGGGTCGCAGCCAGCATCGACAAGTTGCTGCCGACCATGGAGCGTGCCGAGATTATCCGCGCCTCTTTATTGGCCCGTGGCGCTTTGATTTTAGTGGCCGACATGGGCCAAGCCATTGAGGTGGCGAATCGCATTGCGCCCGAGCACTTGGAACTGTCGGTGGCCGAGCCTGAGCAATGGCTGCCGCAGATTCGTCACGCCGGGGCGATCTTTATGGGCCGTTACACCGCCGAAGCCTTGGGCGACTACTGCGCAGGTCCCAACCACGTGTTGCCAACCTCAGGCACAGCGCGGTTTTCTTCACCGCTGGGGGTGTATGACTTCCAGAAGCGTTCCTCGATCATTAACTGCTCGGCGGTCGGCGCCTCGGAGTTGGGTAAGGTGGCCTCGGTGCTGGCCCGTGGCGAGTCATTGACCGCCCACGCCCGCAGCGCCGAATACCGTATCGCGCCAGAGCAGGGGGAATGATCATGAGCAAATTCTGGAGCCCCTTCGTCAAGACGCTGGTGCCTTATGTACCCGGCGAGCAGCCTAAATTGGCCAAGCTGGTGAAACTCAACACCAACGAGAATCCCTATGGCCCGTCACCGCTTGCCTTGGCCGCGATGCGTGCCGAGTTGAACGACGATCTGCGCCTGTATCCCGACCCCAACAGCGATCGCTTAAAGCAGGCTATTGCCGGCTATTACGACGTGCCTGCGGCGCAGGTATTTGTCGGTAATGGCTCCGATGAGGTGCTGGCCCACGCTTTTCATGGTTTGTTTCAGCACGGCCAACCGCTGTTATTTCCCGATATCAGCTACAGCTTTTATCCGGTGTATTGCGGCCTGTACGGCATCCCGTTTGAACCGATAGCACTGGATGACAACTTCCAGATTCGCGTCGAGGACTATCAGCGGCCCAATGGCGGCATCGTCTTCCCCAACCCGAATGCGCCCACCGGTTGCTTGCTAGCACTGGAGGCGATTGAGCGCTTGCTGCAGGCTAATCCCGATACGGTGGTGCTGGTCGATGAGGCCTATATCGATTTCGGTGGCGTCTCGGCGATTAGCTTGGTCGCGCGCTATGGGAATTTATTGGTTTGCCAAACGCTGTCTAAATCGCGCTCGCTGGCGGGTTTACGGGTTGGTTTTGCGGTCGGCCAGCCAGACTTGATCGAGGCGTTGGAGCGGATCAAAAACAGCTTTAACTCCTATCCGCTGGATCGCATCGCGATTGCCGGGGCGGCGGCGTCGTTCGAAGATCAGGCCTACTTTGCCAGCACCTGCCAACGGGTGATCGACAGCCGCCAAGCCTTGGTGGCTGAGTTGCAGTCGCGCGGCTTTGATGTGCTGCCCTCGGCGGCTAACTTCATTTTTGCCCGCCATCCCCAGCACGACGCGGCCCAGTTGGCGGCCGGGTTGCGTGAGCATGGGGTGATAGTGCGGCACTTTAAACAGGCGCGTATCGCGCAGTTTTTGCGCATTAGCATCGGCACGCCGGAGCAGAATCAGGCGCTGCTGGATGGGCTGGCGGTGTGTTTGCGGTAGCTGTGTCGGCCAACTAAAACGGCGCCTGCGCAGGCTGAGTGAAAACTACTGCGCTCGGTTATGCGGCGTTAAAAACAAGCTCGGACTGCTCATTTACAACTCGTAAACTGCGCGTCCTCGCCTGTTTTTGCCTTGCCTAACCTTCGCTCGTTACGTTTTCACGGCGCCTGCGGGCGCCGTTTTAGTTGCTGTCAGCTCAGGGTTTATTTTTTCGCTGGGGCGCTTAACTGCGGGCGCACGCCGATCTCGGTGGGTAGTTCCAGTATCTGGCCAGCGCGCATCAGTTGAATATTGACCTTTTCGCCGGGTTTAGCTTGCGCGACTAAGTTCATGCTATTGCGTCCGTCACCCGCAGGCTCATCGTTGATGCTGAAAATAATGTCGCCCGCTTGCAGGCCGGCGCGAGCCGCCGGGCTGTCGCGATACACCGTTGCCACGACTATCCCAGCACGTCCCGCTAAGCCGAAAGACTCCGCCAGTTCGGGGGTCAGCGGTTGCACCTCGATCCCCAGCCAGCCGCGAATCACCCGGCCGTGTTCAATAATGGCGTTCATCACTTCCAGCGCCAGCTTGGTTGGGATGGCAAAACCTATGCCTTGTGAGCCGCCGGACTTGGAGAAGATCGCCGTGTTGATGCCGACCAGATTGCCCAGCGCATCCACCAGTGCGCCGCCGGAGTTGCCGGGGTTGATGGCCGCATCGGTTTGGATAAAGTCCTCGTAGGTGTTCAGGCCTAACTGATTACGCCCGGTCGCGCTGATGATGCCCATGGTTACGGTTTGGCCGACCCCAAACGGATTGCCAATCGCCAAGGCGACGTCGCCAATATGGATTTTGTTGGAGTAACCGAGGGTGATTGCCGGTAAGTCCGGCAGGTCAATTTTCAGTACGGCGAGGTCGGTTTCTGGGTCGCTGCCAATTACTCGGGCCACGGTTTCGCGGCCATCTTTGAGCGCCACGACAATTTGCTCGGCATCGGCGACCACGTGGTTATTGGTGAGCAAATAGCCTTCAGGACTCATGATTACCGCCGAGCCGAGGCTCGATTCCATACGTCGCTGCTTGGGTAGGTCGTCGCCGTGAAAACGCTGAAACTGCGGGTCGTCAGTCAGTACCGAGGTCGGTTTGTTGACCAGCTTGGTGGTGTACAGGTTGGCCACCGCTGGGGCGGCATTGCTCACCGCGTCGGCATAGGACACCGGGCCTTGTTGCGAGAGTGCGCTGCTGGCGGCTTGGCGCAGGTGGATATCCTGGTCCGGTAGGCCAACCCACGCGGGGTAGCGCTGGATAATCAGCAGCGCTAGCAGCAGGCCAACCACGAGCGGCCAACCATAAAAGCGCAGGGCCTTGGGCATTGAAGTGAATCCTGATAGTTGCGAGGGCGCAGGGCGCCGCTTAAGGTGGCGGCATTATACAGGCTGCCGGCACGCGACTGCGCGGCTTGTGCGGCTCTACATGAGGAGAACTGTTGCTATGGCGATTGCCCTGACTACCCTAGTTGACGAGGCCGAGCGCTACCTGAGTGCGGCCAGTATTAGCGATTTTTGCCCGAATGGCTTGCAGGTTGAAGGCCGTCCGCAGGTGCGCCGGATCGTCAGTGGTGTCACGGCCAGTCAAGCTTTGTTGGACGCCGCCGTGGAACTCGAAGCCGATGTGGTGCTGGTGCATCACGGCTATTTTTGGAAGGGCGAAAACCCTTGCGTGGTCGGCATTAAGCAGCGGCGCTTAAAAACCCTGCTAGCCAATGACATCAGCCTGCTGGCTTATCATTTGCCGCTGGATGTGCACCCGGAGGTGGGCAATAACGTGCAGTTGGCTCGTCAGCTCGACATGATCGTCGAAGGGCCGCTGGAGCCGGGTAACCCGCGTTGCGTCGGTTTGATCGGCAGCCTAGCCGAGCCGATGACACCGCGTGATTTTGCTCGGCGGGTGCACGAGGTGCTCGGCCGTGAGCCGTTGCTGGTTGAGGGGCAGGGCTTGATTCATCGGGTTGGCTGGTGCACCGGCGGCGGTCAGGGCTATATCGATCAAGCGATTGCTGCCGGGGTCGACCTGTACCTGACCGGCGAGGCCAGCGAGCAAACCTTCCATAGCGCTCAAGAGAATGGCGTGAGCTTTATCGCCGCCGGCCACCATGCCACCGAACGTTATGGGGTGCAGGCCTTGGGTGAATACTTGGCGCGGCGCTTTGCCATCGAACATCTATTTATCGATTGCCCCAACCCTGTTTGAGCGGCATATGACTAGAACTTTTAGATCTAGATGCGCGCCTGATTAGACGATGCTGCTGTGATAAAGTGCGCGCATCTTCCCAGGCCTAGCGGCCGTCCTTTTGCCTAACGTGAGTAGCCATGCTCGACAAATTGACCCATCTAAAGCAGTTGGAGGCGGAAAGCATCCACATCATCCGTGAGGTCGCCGCTGAGTTTGATAACCCGGTGATGCTCTACTCCATCGGTAAAGACTCCGCCGTGATGCTGCACCTCGCGCGCAAGGCGTTCTTCCCCGGC
>JBILAR010000176.1:0-3825 GCA_044354115.1 Pseudomonas sp.
CAGGTTCTGGTCGTTGGTGTACGAGTGCACAGTCTCAACGTGACCATTGGCAATGCCGTACTGATCGTTGATCGCCTTGAGGATCGGCACTATGGCGTTAGTGGTACAGGAAGCGGCCGAGATGATTTTGTCATCGGCAGTGATATCGCCATGGTTAACGCCATGCACGATGTTCTTCAGCTCACCTTTGCCCGGTGCAGTTAGCACCACACGGTCGATGCCTGGGCAGGCCAAATGCTGACCCAGACCTTCGGCATCCCGCCAAACACCGGTGTTGTCGACCAACAAGGCGTTTTGAATGCCGTATTTGCTGTAGTCGACTTCCTTCGGATCTTTAGCGTAGATAACCTGGATCAAGTTACCGTTAGCGGTGATGGTGCTGTTGGCTTCGTCGATGGTGATGGTGCCATCGAACGGGCCATGCACCGAGTCGCGGCGCAGCAAGCTGGCGCGCTTAACCAGATCATTTTCGGCACCTTTGCGCACGACTATGGCACGTAAACGCAAGCCATCACCGCCACCAGTTTTTTCAATCAGGATGCGCGCCAACAGGCGGCCAATACGGCCAAAACCGTAGAGCACTACGTCAGTACCCTTACGTGGTACGCCATTTTGCTGGCCAACCACCGGTGCCAATTCGTCACGCAGGAACTGTTCAACAGTGCGGCCAGCGCCAGCGCTTTTGAACTTAGCTGCCATTTTGCCGAGATCGACAGAGGCGGCGCCAAGCTTAAGCTCGCTCATAGCCTTGATCAGCGGAAAGGTGTCATGCACGGACAGATCGGCGCCGTCAGCCAGACGGTGACGAGCGAAACGATGGGCCTTAAGGATCGAGATTACCGAGCGATTGATCAAGCCACGGCCGAAGACCGAACTCACCACATTATTATTGCGGTACAGCTGGCCAATCAGCGGAATCATCGCCTCGGCGAGCGCTTCACGGTCAATCCACTCACTGAGACACTGGTCGGACTTCTGAGTCACAGGCGATACCTTCCACAAGATGTAGGGGCTAAAAAAAGGGACTACATTATGACGGCGCAAATCGATCGGAGCAATGCGCGCCGCACATGACTGATTATGCGCGACGGCTATTCGCGACGGAGATGCATGACTGACATGCATGGCGATGACTGACATTCGGCGGCGCTGGCCGCTACAATCGCAGCCTTTCTCGTCACGCCCGCGAGCTGCCCGTGCCAGTATTGTCTTTACCGTCTTTGCCTGCCGCCAGCGGCACCTTAGCCAATGCCAAGCAGTCTGCCGGCAAACAAGAGTGGGGCAGCCTGTGCGGCGCCGCGCTAAGTTTGGCGATTGCCGAAGCTGCCAGCGCGGCCAAGCGTTTCACTTTGCTGCTGACCGCCGACAGCCAAAGCGCCGAGCGCCTCGAGCAAGAGCTGAGCTTTTTTGCCCCAGAGCTACCAGTGCTGCACTTTCCCGACTGGGAAACCCTGCCCTACGACCTGTTCTCGCCGCATCAAGACATCCTCTCGCAGCGCATCGCCGCGCTCTATCGCCTGCCGGAACTGGCCCACGGCATCTTGGTGGTACCTATCACCACTGCTCTGCACCGTTTGGCGCCGACTAATTTCTTGCTCGGTTCCAGCCTGGTGCTGGATGTCGGCCAGAAGCTCGATGTGGAGCAGATGCGCACGCGCTTGCAGGCCAGCGGCTATCGCTGCGTCGATACGGTATACGAACACGGTGAGTTTGCCGTTCGCGGGGCGATTATCGACCTGTTCCCGATGGGCAATCCGCAGCCCTACCGCATCGATTTATTCGATGACGAGATCGAAACCCTGCGCACCTTCGACCCCGAGACGCAGCGTTCGATCACCAAGGTCGAGTCGATTCGTCTGCTGCCGGCCCGTGAATTCCCGCTGACTAAAGAAGCCATTACCGGTTTTCGTGCGCGGTTTCGCGAGCGCTTCGATGTGGATTTTCGCCGCTGCACCATCTATCAAGACCTCAACAGCGGCATTACCCCGGCCGGTATCGAGTATTACCTGCCGCTGTTTTTCGAGGACAACGCCACCCTGTTCGACTACCTGCCCAGCGACACCCAGGTGTTCTCATTGCCGGGGATCGAAAAAGCCGCCGAACATTTTTGGACCGACGTGCGCAACCGCTATGAGGAGCGCCGCGTCGACCCTGAGCGGCCGCTATTGCCGCCGGCCGAGTTGTTCTTGCCGGTGGAAGACTGCTTCGCCCGCCTCAAGCAATGGCCGCGGGTGGTGGTCAGCCAGCCAGCCATAGAGCCGGGCGTCGGCCGGCATAATTTGCCGGCGCGGCAACTGCCAGAGCTGGCGATCAGCCGCTGGGCCACCTAGAACGCTTTCTCAACGAGTTTGCCGGCCGGGTGCTGTTTACCGCCGAATCCGCCGGTCGCCGCGAGGTGTTACTGGAGTTACTGGCGCGCCTGCAACTGCGTCCGCAAGCGGTGGACAGCTGGGAAGATTTCGTCACCAGCGACGCACGCTTAGCCATTTGCATTGCGCCGCTGGACGATGGTTTGCTGCTGACTGACCCGGCGCTGGCGCTGATCGCCGAGAGCCCGCTGTTTGGTCAGCGCGTGATGCAACGGCGGCGGCGCGAGAAGCGCGCCGAGAGCCACGATGCGGTGATCAAGAACCTCACCGAACTGCGCGAAGGCGCGCCCGTGGTGCATATCGATCACGGTGTCGGCCGCTATTTAGGCTTGGTGACGCTGGAGATCGACAATCAAGCCGCCGAATTTCTCGCGCTGATGTACGCCGAGGAAGCCAAGTTGTATGTGCCGGTGGCCAGCCTGCACCTGATCGCCCGCTACACCGGCAGCGACGACGCCCTGGCACCGCTGCACCGCCTTGGTTCGGAAATTTGGCAAAAGGCCAAGCGCAAAGCCGCCGAACAGGTACGCGACGTCGCCGCCGAATTGCTCGACATTTATGCCCGCCGCGCCGCCCGTGAAGGCTATGCCTTTAGCGACCCAATGGCCGACTACGCCACCTTCAGCGCCGGCTTTGCCTTTGAAGAAACTCCCGACCAGCAAACCACCATCGACGCGGTTAAGGCCGACATGCTCAGCGGCAAGCCGATGGATCGCTTGGTCTGCGGTGATGTCGGCTTTGGCAAAACCGAAGTGGCCATGCGCGCCGCCTTTATTGCCGTGCACAGCGGCAAGCAGGTGGCGATTTTGGTGCCGACCACATTACTCGCCCAGCAACACTACAACAGCTTTCGCGACCGCTTTGCCGACTGGCCGGTGACGGTCGAGGTGATGAGTCGCTTCAAGTCGACCAAGGAAGTGAATGCCGCCGTCGTGCAATTGGCCGAGGGCAAAATCGACATCGTCATTGGCACCCATAAGTTGCTGCAAGACGATGTGAAAATCAAAAATCTCGGTTTGGTGATTATCGACGAAGAGCACCGCTTTGGCGTACGCCAGAAGGAGCAGATGAAGGCCCTGCGCAGCGAGGTGGACATCCTCACCCTGACCGCCACGCCGATTCCGCGCACGCTCAACATGGCCGTGTCCGGCATGCGCGACCTGTCGATTATCGCCACCCCGCCGGCTCGACGTTTGTCGGTGCGCACCTTCGTGATGGAGGAGCAAAAACCCATCATCAAGGAAGCCTTACTGCGTGAGTTGCTGCGTGGCGGCCAGGTGTACTACCTGCACAACGATGTGAAAACCATCGAGAAATGCGCCGCCGATCTGGCCGAACTGGTGCCCGAGGCGCGCATCGGCATCGGCCACGGTCAGCTCGGTGAGCGCGAACTGGAACAGGTGATGAGCGACTTTTATCACAAGCGCTTTAACGTGCTGATCGCCTCGACCATTAT
>JBILAR010000137.1:0-7430 GCA_044354115.1 Pseudomonas sp.
GTGTGGTTCCCGATCAAACAAGGCCTGTTACGGCGCACCGTAGATCACGTAAAAGCCCTCGACGGGGTGAGTTTCAAACTGGAAAAAGGCCAGACATTAGGGATTGTCGGCGAGAGTGGTTCGGGCAAATCAACCCTAGGCTTGGCGATTTTGCGCCTGATCAACAGCCAAGGAGGCATTCGTTATTGCGGTGAGTCGCTGCAAGGTTTGTCGCAAGGGGCCATTCGCCCGTTTCGTCGGCAAATGCAGGTGGTCTTTCAAGACCCGTACGGCAGCCTCAGCCCGCGCATGTCGGTGAGTGAGATTATCGGTGAGGGCTTAGCGATTCATCAAATGGGCACGGCGGACGAACAACAGCAGGCGATCATTGCCGCCATGCTTGAGGTGGGTCTAGACCCAGCAACGCGCAACCGTTATCCGCACGAATTTTCCGGCGGCCAACGCCAGCGCATAGCGATTGCCCGGGCACTGGTATTGAAGCCAGAACTGATACTACTGGACGAGCCGACTTCGGCGCTCGACCGCACAGTACAACGACAAGTAGTCGAGTTGCTGCGCAAGTTACAAAGTAAGTACAACCTGACCTATCTGTTTATCAGCCATGATTTGGCGGTGGTCAGAGCGCTCAGTCACCAGTTGTTGGTGATCAAGCAAGGTCAAGTCATCGAACAAGGCCCGGCAGCCGCTATTTTTGCCGCGCCGCAACACCTATACACCCAGCAGTTGCTGGAGGCAGCCTTTATGGCGCCACTAGCAACCGCCTGAATCTTGAAAACAAAGAGCTGAAAACAGCAATCTGCAAACAACATTTTTGCTAACAACAACCTGAAAACAACACGAGGGATAGCATCATGGGTTTTCTCGCCGGTAAGCGGGTACTAATCGTTGGCGTCGCCAGCAAACTGTCGATCGCCTCAGGCATCGCCGAAGCCATGCACCGCGAAGGAGCCGAGCTGGCGTTTACCTATCAAAACGACAAGCTCAAAGGCCGGGTTGAAGAGTACGCCGCTGGCTGGGGTTCCAACCCAGAACTGTGCTTCCCGTGCGATGTTGGCAACGATGACGAAATCGCCGCAGTGTTTGCCGCGCTCGGACAAAAATGGGACGCGCTGGATATCATCGTCCACTCGGTTGGCTTTGCGCCGGGCGATCAACTGGATGGCGACTTCACCGAAGTCACCACCCGCGAAGGTTTCCGCATTGCCCACGATATCAGCGCCTACAGCTTGGTCGCCTTGGCCAAAGCCGGTCGGCCAATGATGCAAGGCCGTAACGGCAGCATTCTGACCCTGTCGTACTTGGGCGCCGAGCGCACCATGCCTAACTACAACGTGATGGGCATGGCCAAAGCCAGCTTAGAAGCCGGTGTGCGTTATTTGGCTGGCAGCCTTGGCCCTGAAGGTACCCGAGTCAACGCCGTATCGGCCGGGCCGATCCGCACCCTCGCCGCCTCGGGGATTAAAAACTTCCGCAAAATGCTGGCCGCTAACCAGAAGCAAACCCCACTGCGCCGCAACGTCACCATCGAAGAAGTCGGCAACGCCGGTGCCTTCCTCTGCTCCGACTTAGCCTCCGGTATCAGCGGTGAAATCCTCTACGTCGATGGCGGCTTCAACACCACCGCCATGGGTCAGATCGAAGAGTAAAAATCTGCAGGCATAAAAAAGCCGCTCAATAGAGCGGCTTTTTTACAACCAAAATCAAAGCTACAAGCTAAAGCTTAGTAGCGCTCGATTTTTGCAGCGGCCTCTTGTTGGCGACTGTAAGCAGTGAAGTCCTGCTGACCGCTACGCGAAGTCAGAAAGCGCCGATACATGGCTTTCTCTTCATCGCCCAAGGCCTCTACTGGGGCATTAACGCCATTTAAGCGCACCAACACAAAATCGCCATCGGAAAGACTTACACCCACAAAGGTAGGCTTGTCTGCAGCGCCTGGCTTAGGCATACGGAACGCTTGCTGCAGAACCTGTGGATCAACGCCCTCTTGATTACGGGTTGCAGCCTCCAGCTGTTTCCAGACGAGGCCATTTTGTGCAGCTTTACCTTCGCGCAAACTCACTAACAGAGCCTCACCCTTAGCCTTCACCGCGTCGCTGGCCAGCTGTACGGTCAACTGTTGACGTATTGCCGCTGACACTTGTTCAAATGGCAGCAATGCTGGCTTAAGGTGTTCTTTAACGCGCAATACCACCACAGTTTCAGGATCAAGCTCGATGGCGCCACTATTAGCCGAATCTTCGAGTACTTCCTGGCTGAATGCAGCCGTCAGAACCTGACGATTTGCGGTAACTCCAACACCACCTTCACGACCGAACGCGGCACTGGTTTTCACCTGCAAGCCATGTTCCTGGGCTGGCTGAGACAAATCGGAGGCCTCGAAAGCGGCATCTTCGAGTTCTTTACTGACCTCAACAAAACGCGTCTCAACTTGCTGCGCTTTTAAGTCATGCACCAGCTTATCTTTCAGGCTGGCAAAGCTCGGCACTTGAGGCGCCTGCACACCCAGCAGCTTGATTAGATGCCAACCAAACTGACTGCGTACCGGAATTGAAACGTCGCCCTGCTTGAGCGCGTAAAGCGCCTCTTCGAAAGCAGGATCATAAACCCCAGGTGCGGCATAACCTAAATCACCACCTTTGGACGCCGAGCCTGGATCCTTAGAAAATTCTTTAGCCAACTTAGCGAAGTCTTCACCTTGATCAAGTCGCTGCTTAAGCGCTTCGATTTGGGTTTTAGCTTGTTCATCACCGAGCTTGTCATTCACTTCAAGAAGGATGTGCGCCGCTTGACGCTGCTCGGCGAGGCTGGCAATTTCTTTCTGATAAGCACTTTCTAGATCTTCGTCTTTAACTTGGACCTGATCGAAGAAAGCCGCTTTTTTCAGCTCAATGTACTCAAGAACGACCTGCTCTTGGCTCATGAACTGACTGTTATGTTCATCGTAGTAAGCCTGCAATTGCTCATCACTGACCTTAACGGCTTTGGCATCAGCCTTCAGATTTAGCGTAGCAAAATCGCGGGTTTGTTTTTCTAAGCGGGCAAATGCTTGAATTTCTTCATCCGTGACAAAACCACTACCTGCAATACCGGCTTGCAGTTGACTGGCAAGAATGTCTTTCTCCAATTCCTGACGAAACTGCATGCGGTTGAAGCCTTGCTGACGAATGCGCTGATCAAAAAGATCGGCGTTGAATTTGCCATTTTCTTGGAAGGCTGGGATCTGCAAAATAACCTGATCCAGCGCTGCGGGGGAAAGCGCAAATCCGGCACCGGCTGCGCTTTGCAGCAACACTTTGCGATCAATCAGACTTTTAAGTGCGGATTCTTTAAGCATTTTATCGTCGAGCAACGAGGCATCGAAGTCCTTGCCCAAGCGCTGCATCATTTGTCGACGCTGCATATCGGCGGCCTGCGCCAACTCGTTCTGGCTGATGACCTCGCCATTCACCTGCGCGGCATCCTGACTGGTGCTAGTGGCCTGAAAAATGGCTTCAACGCCCGTAAATGCCATCAGCACGACTATTACGCCGATGATTGTTTTCGCAATCCAGCCCTGTGATTTGTCGCGAATATCTTGCAGCATGCGTCCCCCAGAATCGGCTGTAGTGATTTACCAGCCGTGTAGCGCGGGTGAAATCCGAATATAAGAAAGGCGCATCCGAGGATGCGCCTTGGAGAAACTGGCGGAGCGGACGGGACTCGAACCCGCGACCCCCGGCGTGACAGGCCGGTATTCTAACCGACTGAACTACCGCTCCGCTGCCAGTTTAGGCAAACCTAAACTGGAAGGGCAAAGCTCAAAAGACGCTTAGTTAACGGCGTCTTTCAGTGCTTTACCGGCTTTGAAACCAGGGATCTTGGCAGCAGCGATGCTGATCGGGTTACCGGTTTGTGGATTGCGGCCAGTACGTGCAGCGCGATCTTTAACAGCGAAAGTACCAAAACCAACCAGTACTACTGAATCACCAGCCTTCAGAGCGCCAGTAACGGATTCAATTACTGCGTCCAGCGCACGGCCAGCAACAGCTTTTGGGATATCAGCAGATGCTGCGATGGCATCAATCAGTTCCGACTTATTCACTCTAGTCCCCTTACTTATTAAGTTATTTTGTTGAATTTCTTGCAGTGTAAAACGTTTGCTAGGTGGCTAGCCAAGACACCAAAAGCCGCTTTTTAACAAGGGCTCTTAAAAAGTGTCATGAAAGCCCCCCGGCTAATGCGTGCTAATTCGCTCACTGGAATCAGTCTCGCGCTTGTCATCCTTTGCAACAATCGCCGAACCCGCATCAGGCAAGGGTTCGGGTGCGTATTGCAGCGCAATTTGCAGGACCTCGTCAATCCATTTAACCGGCTTAATTGCCAAGTCTTGCTTAATATTCTCAGGAATCTCCTTCAAATCACGCACATTCTCCTCTGGAATGATCACGGTCTTGATCCCACCCCGGTGCGCGGCCAACAATTTCTCCTTTAGCCCACCGATCGCCAGCACCTGTCCACGCAGGGTAATTTCACCGGTCATAGCCACATCCGCCCGTACAGGTATCTGCGTCAAGGCCGAAACCAGCGCCGTACACATGCCAACGCCTGCACTAGGACCATCTTTAGGGGTGGCTCCCTCCGGCATATGGATATGGATGTCACGCTTCTCGTGGAAGTCTACAGCGATCCCTAGACTCTGCGCGCGACTACGTACCACGGTTAAAGCGGCAGTGATGGACTCACTCATAACATCGCCCAACGAACCGGTCTTGGTCAGCTGACCTTTGCCCGGCACCACAGCCGCCTCGATGGTCAGTAACTCACCGCCGACTTGCGTCCACGCAAGCCCGGTAACCTGACCAATTTGATCTTGCTGCTCGGCCAAGCCGTAGCGATGCTTGCGCACACCGAGAAAATGTTCGAGAGAATCGGCCGTCACCAGCACCTTAAAACGCTTCTCTTGCGCATGCTCCCTAACCGCCTTGCGGCAAATCTTCGCAATCTGCCGCTCAAGGCTGCGCACCCCAGCCTCGCGACTGTAGTAGCGAATAATGTCGCGAATCGCAGCCTCTTCGAACTCCAATTCGCCTTTTTTCAGGCCATTGGCCTCGGTTTGCTTGGGAGTCAAATACTTAACCGCGATATTAATTTTTTCGTCTTCGGTGTAACCCGGCAGGCGAATAATTTCCATCCGATCAAGCAGCGCCGGCGGGATATTCATCGAGTTAGCGGTGCACAAAAACATCACATCAGAGAGGTCGTAATCGACCTCTAAATAGTGATCGTTAAAGTTGTGATTCTGCTCAGGATCCAGCACTTCAAGCAAAGCCGAAGCCGGATCACCGCGCATATCCTGGCCCATCTTGTCGATTTCATCGAGCAAGAACAGCGGATTACGCACGCCAACCTTGGTCATTTTTTGAATCAAACGACCCGGCATCGAACCAATATAGGTGCGTCGATGACCGCGAATTTCCGCCTCATCACGCACGCCACCCAAAGCCATACGAACGAATTTGCGATTAGTCGCATGGGCAATGGATTCAGCCAGCGAAGTCTTACCCACACCTGGTGGGCCAACCAAGCAAATGACCGGCCCCTTGACCTTTTTCACGCGCTTTTGCACCGCGAGATACTCAAGAATCCGCTCTTTAACCTCCTCAAGGCCATAGTGATCGCCATCGAGAATATCTTCGGCCTTAGCCAAATCCAGACGCACCTTGGTTTCGGCAGTCCAAGGCACATTGATCAACCAATCAATATAGGAGCGCACCACCGTAGCTTCTGCAGACATCGGCGACATCTGCTTGAGTTTGCTCAACTCAGTTTGTGCCTTGGCGTAGGCTTCTTTGCTCAAGCCCGCAGCATCAATGCGCTTTTTAATATCATCGAGTTCGTTATGGCCGTCTTCACTTTCGCCGAGTTCTTTCTGAATAGCCTTCATCTGCTCATTCAGGTAGTACTCGCGCTGACTGCGCTCCATCTGCTTTTTAACCCGGCCACGGATACGCTTTTCAACCTGCAACAGGTCGATTTCCGTGTCCAAAAGTACGAGCACATGCTCAACCCGCGCGGTCAGGTCGATAATTTCGAGAATTTCTTGTTTCTGCTCGATTTTTAGCAACATGTGCGCGGCCATGGTGTCGACTAAGCGCCCAGCCTCATCGATGCCATTGAGCGAAGCCAAAACCTCAGCAGGAACCTTTTTACCCAACTGCACGTACTGCTCAAACTGGCTCAGCAAGGTGCGGGTAAAAACTTCAGTCTCACGCTGCTCAGCAGGCGCCTCGGCAATCAGTTGCACCTCGGCACGACTGTAACCGACCGTTTCAACAAAACGCTCGATAACGCCGCGCTGCTCACCCTCGACCAAAACTTTAACGGTGCCATCGGGAAGTTTTAGTAGCTGCAGCACACTGGCCACGGTACCGACCCGATACAGCCCATCTTCGCTGGGATCATCGTCGGCCGGGTTTTTCTGCGCCACCAAGAGAATTTGCTTGTCGCCAGCCATGGCAGCCTCGAGGGCTTCAATGGATTTCTCACGACCGACAAATAGCGGGATGACCATATGCGGATAAACCACTACATCGCGTAGTGGCAAGAGCGGCAATTCGAGGATTGTCTTCATGATCTCGGCTCAACAGCGGCCATTTGGCCGTAAACAGATGGGAGTACCCTTGTAGTCAAGATGGGGGTAGCCCCAAGAAAAAACAAGCTTGCGCAGTAAAAACAAAGGGGCCCGAAGGCCCCTGGGTTTCAACAGCTGTTATTTAAACAGGCGTCAAGCTTCCGGCATGGCCTTGGCAGGCAAGTCGGTATTTTCATAGATCAATAAAGGCTTGGACTTACCCTCGATGACGCTCTCATCGATAACCACCTTGCTCACCTCTGACTGCGAGGGGATTTCATACATGGTATCGAGCAGCACACCTTCAAGAATGGAGCGCAAACCACGCGCACCAGTCTTGCGTTCCAGCGCACGCTGGGCAACCGCCTTGAGTGCATCCGGGCGAAACTCGAGGGCAACGCCTTCCATCTCAAACATTTTGCCGTATTGCTTGGTTAAGGCATTTTTCGGCTCAGTGAGGATCTGCATCAACGCAGCCTCATCCAATTCGTCCAGTGTTGCGATGACCGGCAAGCGACCAACGAACTCAGGAATCAAACCAAACTTAACCAAGTCGTCCGGCTCAACGCCACGCAACGACTCGCCAACTTTTTTGCCCAAATCAACGCTGCGCACTTCGGCATTAAAACCAATGCCACCCTTGGTCGAACGACCCTGAATGACCTTCTCCAGACCGGAGAAAGCGCCACCACAAATAAACAAAATATTGCGCGTATCAACCTGCAAGAATTCTTGCTGCGGGTGTTTACGACCACCTTGTGGCGGAACCGAAGCAACCGTACCTTCGATCAACTTCAGCAAGGCCTGTTGCACGCCCTCG
>JBILAR010000166.1:0-4439 GCA_044354115.1 Pseudomonas sp.
CGCGAAATCTTGTCGATTTCATCGATATAGACGATGCCCATCTGAGCTTTTTCTACGTCGTAATCGCATTTTTGCAAGAGCTTTTGAATGATGTTTTCAACGTCTTCACCGACATAGCCCGCCTCAGTCAAGGTGGTTGCGTCGGCAATTGTGAAAGGCACATTCAACAGGCGCGCCAAGGTCTCTGCCAGCAGGGTTTTACCCGAGCCAGTAGGACCGATCAGCAAAATATTACTTTTGCCGAGCTCAATATCGTCCTTCTTGTCACGCTGATTAAGACGTTTGTAGTGGTTGTACACCGCTACCGCCAAAACCTTCTTCGCACGCTCTTGACCAATTACATACTGATCAAGAATGCCGCTAATTTCTTTCGGCACTGGCAGCTTGTGAGCACCAGTCTCGGTCTGTGCTTCTTGCACCTCCTCACGGATGATGTCGTTGCACAGGTCTACGCATTCGTCACAGATAAAAACCGACGGGCCGGCAATCAATTTGCGCACTTCATGCTGGCTTTTGCCGCAGAAGGAGCAATAAAGCAATTTGCCGTTGTCCTCGCCATTGCGGATATCAGTCATTCGATCAATCCAATCCAGTAGGCTTGCTATACAAGATGAGGGCAAATACAGGCTTTTTCAAGCCTGCGCCCACGACTGAACAATGTTCAATCGCGTTTTACAGCTATTTTAGACCGCCATTTCGCGCTTGCTGATCACTTTATCGATAAGGCCATAGCTAACGGCTTCCGAGGCGCTCATGAAATTATCGCGATCAGTATCACGGGCAATCACATCCAATGGCTGACCAGTGTGGTGCGCCATGATCTGATTGAGACGATCACGGATGGTCAAGATTTCCTTAGCGTGAATCTCAAAATCCGAGGCCTGCCCCTGGAAGCCGCCCAGCGGTTGGTGAATCATCATTCGCGAATGCGGCAAGCAATAACGCTTATTTTCCGCACCACCGACCAACAGCAACGCACCCATGCTGCACGCCTGACCAATACAGATGGTCGATACGTCCGGTTTGATGAACTGCATGGTGTCGTAGATCGACATACCCGCAGTGACCGAACCACCCGGCGAGTTGATGTACAAATGGATGTCTTTTTCTGGGTTTTCGGCTTCCAGAAACAGCAACTGCGCAACCACCAAGTTAGCCATGTAGTCTTCAACCGGGCCAACCAAGAAGATCACGCGCTCTTTCAACAGGCGCGAGTAAATGTCGTAGGCACGTTCGCCACGGGCGGACTGCTCAACAACCATCGGCACTAGGCCACCGGCAGCCTGAATAGCTTGGGACTGCATAAAAGAATTATGGGACATGGCCTGCGATCGCTCCCTAAATGTCATATCTCAAAGACACATAAGCCAGCACTAAGGCTGGCTTATGGTTACTCAAACGAGGCGAAGCGATTAAGCGGCAGGTGCTGCTTCTACCGGCTTAACAGCATCTTCGTAAGAGACCGACTTATCGGTCACATTAGCCTTGCTCAGCACAGTATCTACAACTTGCTCTTCCAGTACAACCGAGCGTACTTCGTTCATTTGCTGGTCATTTTTGTAGTACCAAGCAACCACCTGCTCAGGCTCTTGATAGGCAGAAGCCATCTCTTGAATCATCTCACGAACGCGAGCGTCATCCGGCTTGAGCTCGAACTGCTTGACCACTTCAGCAACGATCAAACCCAGCACCACGCGACGACGAGCCTGCTCTTCGAACAACTCAGCTGGCAACTGGTCTGGCTTGATATTGCCACCAAACTGCTGAACGGCTTGCACACGCAAGCGATTCACTTCGTTACCCAGCAAGGTCTTTGGCACTTCAATCGGGTTGGCGGCCAGCAGACCATCCATCACTTGATTCTTAACCTTGGATTTAACCGCCTGACGCAGTTCGCGCTGCATGTTCTTGCGAACCTCAGCACGGAAATCATCAAGACCGCCTTCCTTAACACCAAACAGGGCGAAGAATTCGCTGTTCAACTCAGGCAGTGTCGGTGCAGCGACAGCCGTAACGTTAACAGTGAACTCAGCTGCTTTGCCGGCCAGTTCCAAATTCTGGTAATCAGCCGGGAATGTCAGGCTAAGTACGCGCTCTTCACCGGCAGTTGCACCCAGCAAACCGTCTTCAAAGCCTGGAATCATCCGACCAGAGCCTAGCACCAGCTGAGTGGCCTTAGCCGAACCGCCAGCGAAAACCTCGCCATCAACCTTACCAACGAAGTCGATAGTCAGCTGATCAGCATCTTGAGCGGCGCGAGTGGCGGCCTCAAAGCGGGTGTTTTGCTTGCGCAAGATTTCCAGCATTTTATCCAAGTCAGCATCAGCTACATCAGCCTGCAGACGCTCGATAGCGATGCCTTCCAGGCCAGTCACTTCAAATTCTGGGAATACTTCGAAGGTAGCTACGTACTCTAGATCTTTGCCTTTTTCGAACAGCTTTGGCTCAACGGCAGGCGAACCGGCCGGATTAAGCTTTTGCGCAGTTACGGCTTCGTAAAAAGTTGCTTGGATTAGATCACCCAAGGCTTCTTGGCGCGCAGCGTCTTCATAACGCTGACGAATCACGCTCATTGGCACCTTGCCCGGACGGAAACCGGCAACCTTAGCGCGACGTGCAGTTTGCTGCAGGCGCTTAGTAACTTCGGTCTCGATACGCTCAGCCGGAACGCCAATGGTCATGCGGCGCTCAAGAGCGGAGGTGCTTTCAACAGAAACTTGCATGGATATTCCTCGTTACAGAGACACAAACAGGCCACAGCGGCCCCAGAATCAAAGGCGAACATTCTAGTAGCTCAAACCACAGAAGTCACCCAACGGCGTAACCTAGCTCAAAACCTTAACAAAAACCGCCCAACCCACCTGTTTTTAGCTCAAAAGCACCGCGCTAGCGGCACAAAACACGCATAAAAGACCTTTAGCAACCGAGCGCACAACTAGAAGGAGGGCTATTTCTAGCAGACATAAAAAAACCGGCTATTAGCCGGTTTTTTTATATTGGTGCGGACGGAGAGACTCGAACTCTCACAGCTTGCGCCGCTGGAACCTAAATCCAGTGTGTCTACCAATTCCACCACGTCCGCGTGCAACCATTAAGCAAACAAGCCAGACGATGGAGTCTGGCTTGTTTCGTAATATGGGGTGGATGAAGGGGATCGAACCCTCGACACCAGGAGTCACAATCCTGTGCTCTACCAACTGAGCTACACCCACCATATTGCGTTACTTGTTGCGCTTCCTATACTTAGCAGCCTAATGGCGCACCCGGCTGGACTCGAACCAGCGACCATCCGCTTAGAAGGCGGATGCTCTATCCAACTGAGCTACGGGCACTTATATATCGGCTCTCTTGCAGAGGGCTGACCAAAGCTTAACTAGAGCAACATCAACTTTCGTCACGCTTTAGCTAGTTACCCAGTAGCGGGTTGTGCTCAACAAGCGGGGCAAATGTTAGCCATCCAGCGACCACCCGTCAACACTTATTGCTAAAAAAATCAGCAAGATAAAGGGGTTAGCTGATTTTCCTCAGGCTGCGCCTTTGCCCGCCGAGCTGGTCATGCGAGAATAGCTGCTCTTATTTATTTCACATTGATGGTTAACCAAGCGACATGACCGCACAACTGATCGACGGCAAAGCGATTGCCGCCAGCCTGCGCCAGCAGATCGCCCAACGTGTCGCCGAGCGGAGCCAGCGCGGCCTTCGCGTACCCGGCCTTGCAGTAATTCTGGTCGGCAGCGACCCGGCCTCCGAGGTTTATGTTTCGCATAAACGCAAAGACTGCGAAGAAGTCGGCTTTTTATCTAAAGCCTACGACCTGCCCGCAGACACCGAGCAAGCCCAGTTACTGGCATTAATCGACCAGCTGAATGCCGACACAAACATCGACGGCATTCTGGTGCAATTACCGCTACCGGCACATCTCGATGCCTCTCTGCTGCTCGAGCGGATTAATCCAGACAAAGACGTCGACGGCTTTCACCCCTACAACATTGGCCGTTTAGCACAACGCATCCCAGTGCTTCGCCCCTGCACACCAAAAGGCATCATGACGCTGCTGCAAAGCACTGGCGCTGACCTGCACGGCATGCACGCGGTGATTGTCGGCGCATCCAACATTGTTGGCCGGCCGATGGCGATGGAATTGCTGCTGGCTGGCTGCACTGTGACTGTGACCCATCGCTTCACCAAAGACCTGCCAGGCCATTTAGCCAGCGCTGACTTAGTGGTAGTCGCTGCCGGTAAACCAGGACTGGTTAAAGGTGAGTGGATCAAGCAAGGCGCCATCGTTATCGATGTCGGCATCAACCGCCAAGCCGATGGCAAGCTGATTGGCGACGTGGTGTTTGACACCGCCCTGCCCCGCGCTAGCTGGATCACCCCAGTACCCGGCGGTGTTGGCCCTATGACCCGCGCCTGCCTGCTGGAAAACACCCTGTACG
>JBILAR010000178.1:0-3810 GCA_044354115.1 Pseudomonas sp.
GGTCGCCCTCATGCCGTTGCGCTTTGCTTCATTCGCTGTGGCCAGCTTAAGAGAGGACTTTCACCTCTAGGATGACGCCCATGCTGGGCGCACAAGTAACTCGCCGTCAGGGCGAAACCGGTAGAGGCCATGCCGCAATATAAGCGGGTGACTCGCTAAAAATTGGCGCAACACATAACTGGTACATAGCCTTTTTTGCTCTGTCCTAGCTACATATTGGAGATGCGCGCAGCCCTTTGCAGGAGCCAGCTTGTGACCCACATGAATGTGGGAAATGCAGTGCGCCGTAGGGATCGGCTTCTGCCTGGTGATCCGACTCGGGCAAATGCTGCCATTTTTGGCGACTACCGGACGAAATCGCTAACGGCACAAGCATCGCGAGCAAGCTCGCCCCTACAGGTTTTGCATTTTTTACCGTTAGCTAGGGTTGCAACCCGCAACTGGTACATCGCCTTTTGGGGCTACAGCAAATGCACCGCCAGCCCAACTAAACCGCAACTGATCAACACCTCAATAACCCCACGCTTAAAGCGAAACAACGCCACCGCAGCCGCCAAGGCGATCAGTGCCGAGGGCCAGTCGAAGGTGCCGCTAAAGCCGTTTGGCCAGAGCACGTGATAAGCAAAAAACAACGCCAAATTGACTATTACCCCGACCACCGCAGCGGTGATGGCCGTCAGCGGTGCGGTGAACTGCAGTTGATTGTGGGTCGATTCAACCAGCGGGCCGCCGGCCAAAATGAACAAAAATGAGGGCAAAAAAGTAAACCAGGTGACTAAACTGGCGGCCACCGCGCCGGCCAAAAACACCTGCTCAGGGCCAAACATGGGCTGCAGGTAACCGCCGATAAAACCGACAAAGGCCACCACCATAATCAACGGGCCCGGCGTGGTTTCGCCCAACGCCAAGCCATCGATCATCTGCGTCGGGCTCAACCAGCCATAGTGACCGACCGCACCCTGATACACGTAAGGCAGCACCGCATAAGCGCCACCGAAGGTCAGCAACGCCGCCTTGGTAAAGAACCAGGCCATCTGCGTTAGCGTGCCCTGCCAGCCAAAAACGGCGGTCAAAATCCCCATTGGCAAGGCCCACAAGACGGCACCGACCAACAGCAACAACGCCAAGCGCGGCCAGCTAAAGCGCGCATGGGCAGGGCTTGGCGTGTCGTCGTCAATCAGCGCCGGACCAAATGACTGTTTGCTAGCAGCATGCCCACCGCCAATGATGAACACCGCTGGCGCAAATCGACCACCAAAATAGCCGATCAGGGCCGCCGCGATGACGATTAACGGAAAGGGCAATTGCAGGGCAAAAATCGCCACGAACGAGGCGCCGGCAATACCCCATAACCAGTTGTTCTTCAGCGCCCGCGAACCAATGCGGTGAGCGGCCTGCAGCACTATCGCGGTGACGGCTGGCTTGATGCCATAGAACAACCCGGCGACCACTGGCACGTCGCCAAAAGCGATATACAGCCACGACAACGCAATCAAGATAAACAGCGACGGCAACACAAAAAGCACGCCGGCAATCACCCCACCCCAGGTGCGGTGCAGCAGCCAGCCAATATAGATGGCCAGTTGCTGCGCCTCAGGGCCGGGCAGCAGCATGCAGTAATTCAGCGCATGCAGAAATCGCTTCTCAGAAATCCAGCGCCGACGCTCGACTAGCTCCTGGTGCATGATCGAAATTTGCCCAGCCGGGCCGCCGAAACTAATAAAGCCCAGCTTCAGCCAAAACCAGAAAGCCTGGATAAAACTCACCGAGGGCGCGCGCGTTGGCATCGCGCTGGGCGACTGTTGCGGTTGGTTGGGCATGGGCCGGGGCTTATCCAGAAAGGTCTGTTTTATGATCGGTTAGCGCTCAACCGCCAACGGCCAAGAGTGGCGTTCAGCATAGCGCTGGGCGGCCAAACCTCGGCAGGGGTCAAAACAGCGCTATTAAGCCATTTTTTCTGGGCATTACAAAGGCTCGAACATGGCGCTACAGCTAACGCAGGCAGCGCCATAAAAAAGCCCATCAACACCTCTGCGAAAGCTGGCATGAATTTCGCTAATCAATAATAAATTCAGCAGCTTAGCTTGCAAACAGAACGCTGCATGGGCGCCAGCCCAGTAGCGCCAAGGATGCCGGCGACAATGGTTGACTAGGGTTCCGAACGGTCTTTTAGCCGTTGCTGGTCCGAGAGTCGACGACCTCGTTTAGAGGTTACACGGCGGGATAAAAGCCCGGGAGAACGCAGCAACGGCGCTGCCAGCCTGTTCACTTTTTATTCCAATCGCTGAGGTAATCCTATGCACGTCACACCCCTGTTCTATCGCCTTTTACCGGCCTTACTGGCGCTATTGCTGGCCATGCCGGCGAGCGCCACGACCAGCACAATCACCGCGC
The DNA here is from genome assembly GCA_044354115.1 of Pseudomonas sp. GTDB lineage: Bacteria > Pseudomonadota > Gammaproteobacteria > Pseudomonadales > Pseudomonadaceae > Aquipseudomonas. Next base: position 2,395 of record JBILAR010000178.1, read on the forward strand.
CAGCCAAACCAAGCTTCAAGGTCTGCTGGTCGATTTTTGCCGGCTGGATGCCTTGGGGGTATGCCGCCCAAGAGCAAATCATCAACAAGTGGGCGGACAAATACGGCATTCAAATTGCCGTTGAAGAAGTGCCGGATTACATCAATTCAATCGAGCAATACAGCGCCGGCAAATTCGATGGCTGCGCCATGACCAATATGGACGCACTGACCATTCCGGCCGCCGCTGGAGTGGACTCAACCGCCCTGATCATTGGCGATTTCTCCTCTGGCGCCGATGGCATTTTGATTCGCGGCCACGGCATGACGCTGCGTGACTTGAAAGGCAAAACCATTCTACTGGTGGAAAACTCGGTGTCACATTACCTGCTCGGCCGCGCCCTGGAGTTGGCTAATTTCAGAGAGAGCGATGTGAAAATTCAAAGCATTTCCGACAAGGATATTGTTCAGGCCTTTATCGCCGGCCAAGGCGATGCGGTGATTACCTGGAACCCGCTGCTGTCGAGCATCAAGCAACAAGTCACGGTCAGTCAGGTCTACAGTTCCCACTCGATTCCCGGTGAAATTGTCGACCTCATGGTGGTCAACAGCGCCACCCTCGCCGCCCACCCAGAACTGGGCAAAGCCCTGACCGGCGCCTGGTTTGAAACCCAACGACTGATGGGCGCCCATAGCGCCGAGGGCAAAGCCGCACGGGCCAAAATGGCCAGTGCCGCCAGCACTACCGCCGAGGATTTTGACGACCAACTGCACACCCTGCGCTCCTTCTACAGCCCACGACCGGCGTTGGAATTTGCCAACAGCGACAAGCTGCCGGTGCTGATGCAACGGGTGGCCGATTTCGCCGATGCCCATCAACTACTCGGTGGCCAAGGTAAGGGTTTAAGCCAGCTGGGTATCAGCTTCAGTAACGGCCGGGTGCTGGGTAATCCTGAGAAAATCAAATTGCGCTTTGACCCCAGCTTCTTGCAACTGGCCAGCGACGGCAAGCTGTAAGCACCAGAACAGAGCGACCACCGACACCGCGCACCAGCGCGGCGCAGCGTTTTCACTGAAACAGCCGACAGCCAAGGCCTGACGCCTGCGCCTGCTGCGTTTAGGCAAACTGGCACGATGTTCGCTATGTCCTAAGCATGCAGTAGCTGCCCTGTTGGGGCGCGGCACGACAATTTGCAATGGCTGACTAGGGTTCCGATTCGCCGAGTGCTTAACCGCACCGGTGAGTGGCTGGTCCGAGAGTTGGCGACCTCGTTCGAGGTTACACGGCGGGATAAAAGCCCGGGAGATCAGACTGTTTGAAAACGTAGCGAGCGAAGGTTAGGCAAGGCAAAAACAGGCGAGAAAGCGCAGTTTACGGGTTGTAAATGAGCATTTTGAGCCTGTTTTTAACGCGGCATAACCGAGCGCAGTAGTTTTC
>JBILAR010000103.1:0-11814 GCA_044354115.1 Pseudomonas sp.
CAACGACAACTGAAACCAGTCGCGGCAAGTCACCCGGTTACCCGACCAGTTGTGGAAATACTCATGGGCGACCACCGCTTCGACGCGCTGGTGCGCGGCATCGGTGGCGGTTTCGGCGCGGGCCAGCACGCAACTGGAATTGAAGATATTCAGGCCCTTGTTTTCCATGGCGCCCATGTTGAAGTCATTCACGGCGACGATCATAAAGATATCCAGATCGTACTCGCGGCCGTACACCTGCTCGTCCCAACGCATGGACTTTTTCAGGCTGTCCATGGCGTGTTGGCACTTGTCGATGTTCTCCGGCTCAACATAAATGCGCAGAGTTACCTCGCGCTCGCTCATGGTGATGAAGCGGTCTTCAATGCACCAGAGATCACCAGCCACCAAGGCGAACAGATACGCCGGTTTCATAAAGGGATCTTGCCAGGTGGCCCAATGCCGAACACTCTCTCCAGGGGCAGTGTCTTCTACACCGCTGGCAATCGGATTGCCGTTCGATAGCAACACCGGATAGTCCTGCTTAGAAGCGCTCAAACTGGTGGTAAAGCGGCTCATCACATCGGGGCGATCGAGATAATAGGTGATCTTGCGAAAACCCTCGGCCTCGCACTGAGTGCAAAACATCCCGCTGGATTTGTACAAACCCTCCAGCGCGGTGTTGGTTTCGGGGTGAATACGCACGCTACTGTTAAGGGTAAAGCTCGCAGCGATCGGCTGCAGTGTCAGGTGATTTTCCGTGAGTTGATAGTCACCCGCCTGCAACTGCTGCTCATCCATACTCAGCGCCAGCAACTCCAACTGCTGACCATCCAGCACCAGCGCCGGCAGTCCCGCACCGCGCGCCGGGTTGCGGCGCATCAGCAACTGCGCATGCACCAAGGTATGGTCATCGAACAGCTCGAAGGTCAGATTAGTCTCGTCGATCAGGTACTCAGGCGCCTGATAGTCCTTTAGGTAAATCATTTTCGGCTGTTCGGTACGCATAACAGGTAGCCCCTAGAGTTGCTGCACGGCAAGTTGATAAGCGGTGTATTTACGCAAGTTAATCACCCCCGCATCGAAGATCAGGTACTGGCCCTTAATGCCCAGCAGCGTGCCCTCGATGAGCGGAGTTTTTTCTAAATCTAAGCTGGTTACTTTGGCCGGATAGGCCGTGACCGGGTAACGAATTTCCAGCACCTGCGCATCGCTCAGCGGCTGAATCGCCTGCAAACCAAAGCGCTGCTGCAACTCGCTAAAACCCTCGGCGCACACACCTAGAATTTGCTCGGCGACTTGGCGCAGGTCAACCGCTTCGGCCTGACCTTTAAGCATCGCCCGCCAGTTAGTGCGATCGGCCACCTGAGTGCGCAACAAGTCCTCGACGAAGCCCGATTGCTGACGCGTTGCCACCCGCACTATGGGTAACGCTTGAGTGGCACCTTGATCGATCCAGCGCGTCGGCACTTGGCTGGCACGGGTAATACCGACCTTAACCCCAGAGGAGTTGGCCAAATACACCACGTGATCGGTCATGCAGAACTGTTCACCCCAACTCGGCTCGCGGCAGGTGCCGGCGGCGTAATGGCAACGTTCCGGGCTCATCATGCAGGTGTCGCACTGCGCCAATTTGGTGAAACACGGATAGCAATAACCCTGACTGAAGCTCTTCTTGGTTTTGCGCGCGCAATGGCTGCAAAAGATCTCGCCCAAGTACTCCAGGCGCAATTTTTGCCCAATCAGTGGATTAAGCGGCACGTCCAGATCACCCAAGCGCAAACCGTATTGCACCGACTGTGCATCCACACCCAACTGGGCGCTCATTTTGCTGAGGGCACCGCGTCCAAGCTCAAGCATCAGTGCTGGGTATCCGAGGACTTAAACAAGATATTTAGCTTCGGCGCTGGATGCGACTCGCACTCCTGCTCCATATAACCGGTGCGCTGTTCTTCCGGCAGATTGTGCAGCTCCCAAGCGATCATCGCCTGTAGGGTCAGCTCTTTTTGCTCCAGCGTCAGCTTGCGCCCGTCCGCCCATTTACCCAGTTCCACCGCCAGCTTCAGGCTTTGGTAAATTTCCGGGGTGATGTTTTCGATCATTGCAGCAAAGGACGACATAACAATCTCCAAAAAAGGGCAGTTTAACGGCGTAGGCGCGCCAACGCACCGGCCACTAAACCCGTTGGACAGCCAATCAGCAGACCACCCACGTGGGCGGCATTGGCGATAGAGCCAAAGCCCATGGCGCTGACCACGCCCGAAATACACAGCAGCAACCAAACCAGCATCATCACCAGCACACCCGGCGGCAATTGATACGCCGGCGTCGGTGCGAGGCGTTGATAAATCCAGCAGTAACCGAGCAAGCCGTACAACACCCCAGACAAACCACCAAACAACGACGAGCCACCAAAGGTAAATTGCGCGACGTTGGACACCAAGCCAAACAGCAGGGTCAGCCACAACAAGCTCCAAGGACCTTGCCTGTGCTCAATCCGTCGGCCTAATTCCCAGTACCACATGGCGTTCATGGCCAAATGCAAAATACCAAAGTGCACCAGCATCGGGGTCAGTAAGCGCCACCATTGGCCAGCGGCCAAACTGTCGGCCAGCGGGATAAAAAACAGCCGATCGCCGTCGATGCGAAAGCCCTGAAAACTCAGCCACTGAATGCTCTGGATGTTATCGCCGAGCAGGGTCACCAGCGCCACCAACAGGGTTAAGGCCAATACCGTGGCACTCATCCAACTGCTGCGTAAACGCTGGCCAATCACCCCCAGCGCACTCGACGTACGGATCGGTCGTCGCGCCGCAGCCGGCGCCTGGCCTTGCGGGAAGCGCGCGTACAGTTCACGGGCAGTAGTCGCAAAGCCCTCGTCGGGCACCCAGAGCACTTGCTCGCCTGACTCTTCGGTGACCCGATGCGGCACCTGCATACGCTGCAGCAAGCTGACAAAAGCGGCCAAATCAATATCCTGCGGTAAACGTAAGGCTTCTGTGGCAGTCATAGCGGTGGAATTCATAATGGCGCCTCGGGCCGATCAACTTCGACCCAGCAAAATTTATTCGGCTCAAGTTGCCGCTCTTGGTCCAGCCGATAGGCCACCAGCTTGCCGCTGAGTACCGCGCTGTAGTCCAAGCAGGCCAAGTTGGCCTGTATCGCTGCCGGCTTACCGCGCCGCCAGTAGTGGCCGATAAACAACAAGGGCTGATCCAGCGGGTATTGCAGCAAATGCTGCTTTTGCTCAAGCGAAAGCGGCCGCTGCGCCACATGCTCAGGCAAGGCATCCGGCTGAAAGACAATATCGCCATAGGTTTGCGGCGCGTCGGCCCAAAACTTGGTACGAAAATGCGCGCGGGTATAACCATCGTCGCCGGTTAGCGTCAGGCCATCCGGCAGGCGCATGTCGGTGCCACGCAGCAGTCGATTAAACACCCGACTGGCAAAGCTGCTCGGGTCGCCAGCGGCCTGCACAAACGCCTGATCAATACAGCCGTGCGGGTAGTCCAGTTGCAACTGGGCGATCATCGGTGCATCCCAGCAGGCGTGCACCACGCGAAAACGCAGCGCATCGACAAATAACGGCAACTGCTGAAACCACTGAGTGAATTCACGCCAGTCGGCCGGATAAGCGGCAAATTGCTCATGGGTTTGTTGCAGTTGGCGGGCATGCAGCGGCGTGTGTTCACGCACATAACGCGGCTCGCCTGCGCCCAGCACTGGGGTTTGCCAGCCAAGGGCATTGAACTCGTGATTGCCCATCAAGCACAGCGCCTGCCCGGCATCGACCATGCCATGCACCAGATGCAGCGCCTCACGAATCCGCGGGCCACGGTCGATAATATCGCCCAAGAACACCGCCATCCGCCGCGGATGGCGCCAAACACCGGCGTGCAGGCGATAACCGAGTTGCTCAAGCAGGCGCTGCAGACTATGGGCGCAGCCGTGCACATCGCCGATTAGGTCATAGCTGCGCTGCGGATCGAGCAGCATCAGTCGCTGCCGCCCAAACGACTGCCCCAACCCAGCTTGGTCCGGCAGGCCTCATAGAAGTTGTGATCAAGCGGATGAATCAAGGTGAGCTTTTGCGGTTTCTTGCTGATGGTGATGGTGTCACCGGGGGCGCAGGTGAAGTGATTCTGGCCGTCGCAAGAGACCAACGGATAGATCTGCAGGTCTTTGGACACCACCACCTTCAGCTCGCTATTACCATCCACCACAATCGGCCGGCTCGACAGCGTGTGCGGGTACATCGGCACTATGACAATGGCATCCAACTTAGGATGCATGATCGGCCCGCCCGCAGATAAGGCATAGGCGGTGGAGCCGGTGGGCGTGGCGACAATCAGGCCATCGGCCTTTTGACTGCAAACAAACTGGCCGTCGATATACAGCTCAAACTCGATCATCCGGGTGGACTTGCCCGGATGCAGCACCACGTCGTTTAGCGCATCGCCCTGGCCGATGGTCTCGTTATGGCGGCGCACTTCGGCAGCCAATAAAAAACGGGTTTCGCTCAGGTACTTGCCATCCAACACCTCGCCTACTTTGAGCTCTAGCTCATCGGGACGAATGTCGGTCAAAAAGCCCAAGCTGCCCCGGTTAATCCCCAACACCGGCACCTTGTGCTGGGCCAACACCCGTGCGGCGCCAAGCAAGCTGCCGTCACCGCCGACGACAATCACCAGATCGCAAATCTCACCCAGCAATTTGCGCGACGAGGTTTGTAAACCATGGCCGGGCAATACCTCGGCAATGCTGTCTTCGAGAATCACATGCAGCTGACGGGCGATTAAAAAGTTCTTTAGCCGCCGAATGGTGTCCAGCACCTGGGCACTACCGAGCCGGCCAATGATGCCGACATTGCGAAATTGCTCCATGGGGCTCTCTGCATAAATGGATTGCCGCGATTATGGCGGCAAGCCGGCAACGGCAGCAAACCCACACTGCAGTTTTATCCGCCAGCAAGCAGCGCTCAGCCGTTATGCTGGGGATATGAACCCATTTAACTCATTGCAGCAACTGCCGGCGCAACTCCAGCAATCGAGCGTGCGCGACCTCGCTTGGACACTGATCGCCCCGCCGCTGCTGCTCGATGCGCAGTGGCTACAACGCCATCCGCTAGCCGGCAGCCGTTGGGCGCATGAGCCGGAAAAGCTGGCTGACTGGCTGCGGCAACTGGATAAAGATGCCAGTACGTTGGAGACTTGGCTGGCGCGCAGCTCCAATCGGCGGTTGGGCCTGTACTACGAAAAGCTCTGGCAGTTCGCTTTAGATAACGCGCCTGACGTACAGCTATTAGCCGCCAACGTAGCAATTCGCCAAGGCGCTAACACCCTAGGCGAGATGGATTTACTCAGCCGCGACGGCGACGGCGACCATCACACCGAGCTGGCCTGTAAGTTTTTTCTCGGCCCAGAACACGCCTGCGCCAGCGAGCCACTGAACTGGCTTGGCCCAGGCGGGCAGGATCGTTTGGGCTTAAAACTGGCGCATCTGCGCCAACGCCAGCTAACCCTGTCCAGCCGACCAGAGGCGCAAGCAGCGCTCGCCAACCTGCATATTCGAGACGTACAAGCCGAGCTGTGGCTAGGCGGCTATTTGTTTTATCCCTGGCCGAGCGGTTGCGCCATGCCCCGTGGCGCGCACCCGCAACATTTACGCGGGCACTGGCTATATCGCCGGCAATGGCCGGAATTTGCCGCGCAAACCAATCAGGGACGCTGGCAAATTTTGCCCCGCGGTCGCTGGCTGGCCCCGGCGCGCGCCGATCAAGCCAGCAGTTTCAGCTTGGCGCAGTTAACCGAGCAATTGCAGACCAGTAGCCACCCGCCTAGTCCGCAGCTGGTCGCGCAATTAACGCTATGCGCCGATGGCGATTGGCATGAGGTGCAGCGTTTATTTGTGGTCAGTGATGACTGGCCGAATGCCGACACATCAGCCGCTGGCGCTTAATGCCAGTGGTATCAGCATCCGCGTTGCCAAGCAGACCATTACAAACTGCGTTCGGTGCGCCCACCGGAGCGGGCCAAGTAACCCGAGCCGCGCTCACACAACAACGCGCCGCGCTGCACGGCCGGTAAAGCATCTAAACCGTCGCGCAGGGCGTAGGCCTTGTAACCCAACTGTGAGAGTAAAAACACCGCGCTGGCGCTGCGCTTACCGCTGTCGCAGTAGCACAGGTAGGTGTGGGTTTTGTCCAACAAGCGCGCTTTCAAACGCAACAAGTGCAGCGGCATATTCAGCGCCTGCTGCGCGTGCATGTGCTCGTACTCCTGCTGCAAGCGCACATCCAACCATTGCGCTCCGCCGGTCAACAGCCGAGTGGCCTCGCCAAAGGACACCTCATCGACCACCGGTGCCTTTAATAACGCGAAGAAATCTTGTCGATCGAGGCGCAGCACCACGCCATCTTCCAGCATGGTAACGCTAGCGTTACGCGGTAAATCGGCCAGCAAGGCTTCCTCACCAAAGCAAGCACCCACTTCAAGCTCGGCCAGAACCTGATGGGCACCGCCGGCACCGCGAATCACTTCGGCGCGACCGCTTTTAAGAAAGTAACAGCAATCGCCGATCTCGCCCTCACTCAGCACTGGGCTACCAGCGGCTAACTCAAGGCGCTGCAAACGCCCGAGCATGGCGCGCACATTAGAAGGCGGCACCTTGGCGAAAATCGGATTTTCCAGCAAGCGCTCAATCCAATCGACATCCTCTCCACTGTGCGCCAACTCCAGCAGCAGGTCGTGATAGGCCAGACGCCAGGTCAACAACCGCGAGAGGGTGGCGCTGTCGAGCACCAGCAAGCTGACATCGGTGAGTGCCCGCGCCTCATGCAAACGGGGCAAGCTTGGCGACAACGGATGACAACTCGGCTCGGAGCCGGCCTGTAATTGCTGCTCAACGCCCGCCTCGTCGCGCAACAACAGCACGCCGGACAGCAGATAGTAGGTCTGCCGGGCTTTATCACCTTGGCGAAACAACAATTGCCCGGCCAATAAATGCTGCGGCACCAATTGGCTGCGCAGTTCGCGCCATTGCTGCTCAGACAACGCATTGAGCGGTGTCAGGCTGCGTAATTGCTCGGGATTTAACGGCTCGCTCATGACTATATCCAAGCTCCGTGGATCGACACTGAAGTTTTCAGCCGACGTTAACCAGCCCTGTGTGCGCAAGACCTTAGCCGGCCAGCAACGCCCGACGGCCCTGCAAGCCACCGGTATGCACAAACAACAACCGCGTCGCGGGCGCAAAGTAACCGGCCTCAGCCTGCTGGCGCAATGCCAGTAACGCTTTTGCCGTATATAAAGGCTCTAAAGTTACACCGCTACTGGCTTCAGCCTCGGCCATAAACGCCAGCAACTGCGGGTCTACCCGGGCAAAGCCGCCACGACACGCGTCAATTAGATGGTAGCCCTGATTAGCCATGCCGGCCTCGGTTAATAGCGCCGCCACTTGCTTGTCGACACCATGCCCAGCCGGCACCGCCAACGCAGCATAAACCGGGTGTTCACCGGCCTCGGCCAAAACCAAACCAGCCAAGGTGGTGCCCGTACCGGCCGCCAGCCACCAAGCGTCATAGTCGTGCCAGCCTAGCGCCGTTAATTGCGTTTGCACCTGCGCACGCAAACCGGCGCAACTGCGTGCCGCCGGCAAACCAAGGCCACCTTCGGCCACCGCAAATAAGTGCGGATAGAGCTGCTGCCACGGTAGCCAAAAATCGGCCGCATGCCGCGCCCGATAACCGCCATAACCGAGCCAGTGCAACTGCATGCCCATGGCCTGCAAGTCACGCACTGTCGGCGTGTCTTGCGGCTCACCACGCAGCAGGCCTACCGTCGCAAAGTTGAAGCGCTGACCGGCCGCCGCTAATGCATGCAGATGATTGGAGTGCGGCCCGCCCAAACTCATCAGCCCGCTAAAACCAGCATCCGCAGCCGTACGCAAATACGGCGCTAACTTGAACCACTTATTACCGGATATCAGTGGGTCAATTAGATCAAGACGCAGCACCGCCAGCTCAATCCCCGCCGCGCGCGACCAATCAAATTCCAAGGGTTGTAGCGGTGCCTGCGGCTGCCATTGCGGCATTAACAAGGACAACGTTTAAACCGTGGTGCGCAGTGGACTGGCACTCTTGTGCCGTGCGCAGCAATTGGAATGGCCAACCACAAAACGACTCGGCGCATCGACCCGATCCAGCGGCATGCCGCAACGCTCACCGCTCGGCAATAAGCCCGAGCAACTAGGGTTTTGATAGTGCGCGAGCCACTCGCGGTATTGCACCTCACTGACAAAGCATTTGGCCGCGACATACGCCATAGGGTTGTCTTGATAACGCGCCACATCGGCCAAGGAGATCGTCAGATGGCCGGCGCCTGGGTGATACACCACGAACACCACGCCCAGCTTGGACAACCGCTCTAACACCTGCTCACTGCCCTGCCCGGCAAATTCATCGCGTTCACGCTTGAGTCGTGCAACCTCCTGTTCAAGTTGCTGATCCAACTCGGTGCGATAAGCCAACTCGACATCGCGAATGGCAATTTGCTCTTTATACTCGACCACCGCAGAAGCCACCTTAGCCTGCAACTCACTGGCAAATTGGCGGCGAAGAATATCGGCCTCCGTTTGTGCGTGCTGCTCAAGCGCCCGCAACTGCGTACTCATTTGCTCACGCGCGCTTTGCAAGCCATCGGCCTGAGTGCTCAGCTGGGCCTTTAAATTGAGATTTAACTCTTCCTGCTGACGCAAAGTCTGTTGCAGTGAACGCAACTGGGTTTGCAACGCTTGATTGTGCTCATCGCTGGCCAAGCGAAACTTGTCCAAATCCTGAGCTTCACCATGGGCTAGCTGTTCTTTGCAGGCCACCACCGCAGCGGCCACCTTAGCTGCCAGTTCGACCTCAAATTGGCGGCGAAGAATCTCAACTTCAGTTTGCGCATGCTGCTCAAGGGCACGCAGTTGGCCGGTCATCAACTCTCGACTGCTGGTGAACTCATCGGCCTGACTGTTCAACTGCGCCTTAAGGCTGCTATTGAGCGCCGCCTGTTGCCGAAGTGATTGCTGCAAAGCCAACAATTGAGCATTTAAAGCCGTCGCTTGTTCCTCGCTGGCCAAGCGAAACTGACCCAACTCTTGCTCGTGCTGCTGGGCCAAGCTGCTGAGCTGCAAACGCTGCTGATTAACTAACTGCGAGGCCTTGAGACGTTGTTCTTGATCAGCCTTAGCCGCCTGCGCCTGCGCCTGCTCCTCAACCGCTTGCTGCTGAGGATCGATGGGATGCCAATGATCTTCAGCCACTAACTGCAAACGCTCGGCGGCAAGTAGCTGCGGCGTATCATCGTCAACCAACAAACCCATATGATTGCGCTTGGCCGCGTCGCGTACCAAGGCTAAATCGTTATGCTCGGGGCTCAGGCTTGGGTCCCAGAGGTGCATCTGATGCCAAGAGACTGGGCACTGGCTGCGGCACGCCAAACGAATAGGTCCTGCGCCTAAATCCGGACCGCGCCCGGCATTGTCGGCGAGATGGCGCAGGGGAATATTCCAGCCGCTGTCGGCCGCGCCCTTCTCGTCGAAATCCAGATAGAAGAACACCGCCGAGCGCACCAGCAAGCGCGGATTGATCAGCAGATAAGCCATGCGCATTTGCTGATCGGCAAATTCCGGCATATTCACCACGCCGTCGAGCAACGCCTCAAACTCGGCATAGAGCATTTCCTTGCAGATGCCGCCACGTTCACTGAAGAACATCACGGCTTCGACCATCTGGGGTTTTTTCTGCATGCTCATGCTCATTCCTCTAAACCAACCAAGCACCTGAAGTTGCAACTGGCACTCACACGGACAGGTTAAAACCTGAGCGCGCGGATGTCAGCCGGTGCTTTAGCGAGTTTAGGGGAAAAACAGTTATGGGCAATGTGACTGGGTTGGCAGTCGCCCTTGAGCTGAACTAAAGGCCGTGCGCAGCAAGTGCAAACTGTGATCTGGTCGGACAGATTCAGCGGCGCAGGCACTCACAAGCAGCCCAAACGCAGCACTGAGAATCAGGCGATGGCGCATCGAGAGACTGGATGCGCCATCGCCGAACTAACCGAGGCTTAAAGCGCGGCAGCTAAACGCGAGCCCTGATTGATAGCACGCTTAGCATCCAGCTCGGCGGCCACATCAGCACCGCCAATCAAGTGCACCGATTGCCCTGCGGCCTCAAGGGCCGCCTGCAATTCGCGCTGCGGGTCTTGGCCGGCGCAGATGATTACCGTATCGACGGCCAACACCTGTGGTTCACCCTCGGCAATGCGAATGTGCAGGCCCGCATCATCAACTTTCAGGTATTCAACGCTGTTGAGCATCTGCACATTTTTGTTCTTTAAGCCGGCACGATGAATCCAGCCGGTGGTTTTACCCAAGCCATCGCCAACTTTAGATTTTTTCCGTTGCAGCAAGAACACTTCGCGGGCCGGCGCATGCACCTGGGCCTTAATCCCGGCAACTCCGCCACGAGCGACTAAGTCCTTATCGATCCCCCACTCTTTCCAGAACGCGTCGCGATCCAGACTGGTAGCCTGACCTTCATGGGTAATAAATTCCGACACGTCAAAACCGATGCCGCCAGCGCCGATTACCGCAACGCGCTGACCAACCGGCTTACGGCCAAGAATCGCATCGAGGTAATTGATCACCATCGGATTATCCACACCGTCAATTGCCGGGGTGCGCGGTGCGATACCGGTGGCCAAAATAATCTCATCAAAACCGCCAGCAACCAGATCTGCCGCACTGACACGGGTATTCAAACGCAGATCCACACCCGTGGTTTGAACTTTACGCGCAAAGTAACGCAGAGTTTCAAAGAACTCTTCTTTACCCGGCACGCGTTTGGCAACATTAAATTGGCCGCCGATTTCGCTGGCCGAATCAAATAAAGTCACCTGATGGCCACGCTCCGCCGCCACTGTGGCCGCCGACAGACCGGCAGGCCCGGCGCCGACCACGGCGATTTTTTTCACCGCCACGGTTTGAATGTAATTCAACTCAGTTTCGTGACAGGCCCGCGGATTGACCAAGCAACTGGTCAGTTTGCCGCCAAAGGTGTGGTCTAGGCAGGCTTGGTTGCAGCCGATGCAGGTGTTGATTTCGTCGCTGCGCCCAGCGGCGGCTTTGTTGACGAAGTCTGGATCAGCCAGGAACGGCCGCGCCATGGACACCATGTCAGCGTCGCCTTCGGCCAGCACTTGCTCGGCGATTTCCGGGGTATTGATACGGTTAGTGGTGATCAGCGGAATGCTGACTTCGCCCCGCAGCTTGGCGGTCACTTTAGTAAAGGCCGCACGCGGCACCTTAGTCGCGATGGTCGGAATCCGCGCTTCGTGCCAGCCGATCCCGGTATTGATAAGGGTCGCGCCAGCCTGTTCTACAGCCTTGGCCAACAGCACGATTTCGTCCCAGCTGCTGCCACCCTCAACCAAGTCGAGCATCGACAGGCGGTAGATGATGATGAAGTTCGGGCCAACCGCCTCACGCACCCGGCGAATGATCTCGACCGGCAGACGCATACGATTGGCGTAGCTACCACCCCAGCGATCGGTACGCTGATTGGTGTGCAGGGCTAAGAACTGATTAATGAAATAACCGTCCGAACCCATGATCTCAACGCCGTCATAGCCGGCTACCTGGGCCAGCGCCGAGCAATTAACGAAGTCTTGAATCTGCTGTTCAATGCCCTCTTCATCCAGTTCACGCGGCTTGAACGGGTTGATCGGCGCTTGAATCGCGCTTGGCGCTACTGATTTCGGGCTGTAGGCATAGCGGCCGGCATGGAGGATTTGCATG
>JBILAR010000180.1:0-3778 GCA_044354115.1 Pseudomonas sp.
AAGGTGTATTGGCTGAAGACTTACGAAATCCCGGAAGCATCCCGTGCCGCACGTGGCCGTCCGTTGGTTAATCTGTTGCCGCTGGATGAGGGTGAGTACATCACTACCATGCTGCAGATCGACCTCGAAGCCCTGCAGAAAGCCGCCGGTGCTGACGACGATCTGGATGATGCCGACGATGTGATCGAAGGCGAAGTGGTAGAAGCAGAGGAAGTGCTGGAAGTCGAAGAAGCCGAAGGCGAGACCGCTGAATGGGTCGCCGAGTCTACTGGCGAGTACATCTTTATGGCCACCGCAATGGGCACTGTTAAGAAGACCCCGCTGTCGCAGTTTGCTCGTCCGCGTAGCAACGGCCTTATCGCCCTGAAACTGAAAGAAGGCGACACTCTGATCGCCGCCGCCATCACCGACGGCGCCAAGGAAGTGATGCTGTTCTCCGACGCCGGCAAGGTGATTCGTTTCGCCGAAAGCGCGATTCGCGTTATGGGCCGTGGTGCCCGTGGTATTCGCGGCATGCGTTTGGGTAAAGGGCAGATACTTATCTCCATGCTGATTCCTGAGCCGGCGGCGCAGATCCTCACCGCGTCTGCGCGTGGTTTCGGTAAGCGCACGGCGCTGAGCAAGTTCCCGCGTCGTAACCGTGGCGGTCAGGGTGTGATCGGTATGGTGACCAAGGAGCGTAACGGCAAGCTGGTCGGCGCCATCCAGGTGCACGACGGCGAAGAAATCATGCTGATCTCCGACCAGGGCACCTTAGTGCGTACCCGCGTCGACGAAGTCTCCAGTTCCGGCCGTAACACCCAGGGCGTGACCCTGATCAAGTTGGCCAGCGATGAAACCCTGGTTGGTCTGGAGCGTGTGCAAGAGTTGTCTGATGTCGATGACGAAGCGGCTGAGGGCGAAGCGTTCGCAGTCGCGGATGCCGATGCCAGCGAACTGGAAGCTGTGGAAGGTGGCGAGCACGATGGCGAGTCACTTGACGCTGCTGCCGACGATGCCAGCAACGAAGCGCCAAGCGAAGAGTAATAACGGTGGGGTGGCTGCAGCCTAGCGCTGCGTTGCAGTCATCCAGCCGTCACCGATTAGATCAGCGAGCAACGCCCTGCGTTATTCGTCGCCCCACCCTACAAGTAAGTGAGAGTCGCCGTGAGCAAACGAGCCCATAACTTCTGCGCCGGTCCTGCCGCGCTTCCTGAAGCCGTATTGTTGCGTGCCCAGGCCGATCTGCTCGATTGGCAAGGCAAGGGCCTGTCTGTGATGGAGATGAGCCATCGCAGTGCCGACTATGTGGCGATTGCCGAGAAGGCTGAGCGAGATCTGCGCGATCTGCTGGCCATTCCGTCCAATTATAAAGTGCTGTTTTTGCAAGGCGGCGCCAGCCAGCAATTTGCCGAGATTCCCCTCAATCTGCTGCCTGAAGGCGGTGTTGCCGACTATATCGATACCGGTATCTGGTCGAAAAAAGCCATCGAAGAAGCCGCTCGTTTCGGTAACGTCAATGTGGCCGCCAGCGCCAAGCCTTACGATTACTTTGCCATCCCTGGGCAAAATGACTGGAAACTGAGCAAAGACGCCGCCTATCTGCACTACGCCAGCAACGAAACCATTGGCGGTCTGCAGTTCGACTGGGTGCCAGAAGTGGGTGACGTGCCGCTGGTGGTGGACATGTCCTCCGATATCCTCTCGCGGCCTATCGACGTCTCGCAGTTCGGCCTGATCTACGCTGGCGCGCAAAAGAACATCGGCCCGAGCGGTTTGGTGGTGGTGATAGTGCGTGAAGACCTACTGGGTAAAGCGCGCTCAAGTTGCCCGACCATGCTCAATTATAAAGTCGCGGCCGATAACGGCTCGATGTACAACACCCCGGCAACCTTCTCTTGGTATCTATCGGGCCTGGTGTTTGAGTGGCTGAAAGAGCAGGGCGGTGTCGAGGCTATGGAGCGGATTAACCGCACTAAGAAAGCGTTGCTGTACCAAGCCATCGACAGCAGCGAGCTGTACAGCAACCCGATTGCCCACAATGCCCGCTCGTGGATGAACGTGCCGTTTCGCTTGGCCGACGATCGTTTGGATAAGCCGTTTTTGGCCGGCGCCGATGCCCGTGGCTTGCTGAACTTGCAGGGCCATCGCTCGGTCGGCGGCATGCGCGCCTCGATTTACAATGCGGTGGGCATGGATGCGGTTGAGGCCTTGGTCGGCTACATGACAGAGTTCGAGAAGGAGCACGGTTGATGTCTGACCAGGATCAGCTCAAAGCCTTGCGGGTGCGTATTGACGGCCTCGATGAGAAAATTCTCGAGCTGATCAGTGAGCGTGCCAGCTGCGCGCAGCAGGTGGCGCGGGCTAAATTGCAGTCGTTGCCAGTCGGTGAGAAAGCCGTGTTTTATCGCCCAGAGCGTGAGGCTTGGGTGCTTAAGCACATTATGGAGCTCAATCAGGGGCCGTTGGATAACGAGGAAGTGGCGCGTTTATTTCGCGAGATCATGTCTTCGTGCTTGGCCCTTGAGCAACCATTGAAAGTCGCTTACCTAGGCCCGGAAGGCACCTTCACCCAGGCCGCCGCGCTCAAGCATTTTGGTCATGCGGTTATTAGTGTGCCGATGATGGCCATCGACGAAGTGTTTCGTGAGGTGGCGGCGGGCGCCGTTAACTTCGGCGTGGTGCCGGTAGAAAACTCCACCGAGGGCGCGGTTAACCACACCCTCGACAGTTTTCTCGAGCACGATCTGGTGATTTGCGGTGAAGTTGAGCTGCGCATTCACCATCACTTGCTGGTCGGTGAAACCACCAAGACCGATCGCATTACCCGTATCTACTCCCATGCCCAGTCGCTGGCCCAGTGCCGTAAATGGTTGGATGCGAACTACCCCAACGTTGAGCGCGTGGCAGTGTCGAGCAATGCCGACGCGGCTAAACGGGTGAAAAGCGAGTGGAATTCGGCGGCGATTGCCGGCGACATGGCTGCCAGCTTGTATGGCCTGAGCAAACTGGCCGAGAAAATTGAAGATCGCCCGGATAACTCCACGCGGTTCTTGATTATCGGCAACCAAGAAGTGCCGCCAACCGGCGATGATAAGACTTCAGTGATTGTCTCGATGCGCAACAAGCCCGGTGCGTTGCATGAGTTACTGGTGCCGTTCCACGTTGCCGGTATAGACCTGACCCGCATCGAAACGCGGCCATCGCGCAGTGGCAAGTGGACCTACGCGTTCTTTATCGATTTTGTCGGCCATCACCGTGATCCGCTGATCAGCGAGGTGCTGGAAAAAATCAAGCAAGAAGCGGTGGCGCTGAAAGTGCTCGGCTCGTATCCAAAAGCGGTGCTTTGAGTTTTCGAGGTTTGTCGGTTGGCTTGGTTCGTAGGGTGAGTTAGACGCGCTGCGGCGTAACCCACCAGCGGATACGGTGAAGTCCAAGCGGGATTTGGTCGTCGCAAAGTGGTGGGTTACGCCTGCGGCTAACCACACCCTACGAAGCAAAAGCGCTTTCAACGTTTAATGTCTCTCGCGATACAGGAATTTTCATGAGCTGCGACTTTCTCGCTCAGGCACTGCCGAGCGTACAAAAACTTTCGCCTTATGTGCCCGGCAAACCGGTCGATGAGCTGGCTCGCGAGCTGAATCTCGATCCACTGAGTATCGTCAAGCTAGCCAGTAACGAGAATCCGCTCGGCCCAAGCCCCAAAGCGTTGGCGGCGATCAGTGCGGCCTTGCCGGAATTGACGCGCTATCCCGATGGCAATGGTTTTGCCCTTAAGCTGGCGCTGGCCGAACGCTGC
>JBILAR010000021.1:0-36235 GCA_044354115.1 Pseudomonas sp.
TTCGCTGTGGCCAGCTTAAGAGAGGACTTTCACCTCTAGGATGACGCCCATGCTGGGCGCACAAGTGAGGCGCCGTAAGGGCGGAACCAATCGTTCAAACAACACCGAGGCGGCGTTCGGACGAGGCACTACTGGAAAGGCGTTGGGCCAGCCCCATCTTCTTCATCGGGTATCACCGTCACCCTAACGCTCAGTTCTTGCCCCCCACCGCCCAGCACCACGCCGCGCAACGGCGTGACGTCGCTAAAATCCCGGCCCCAGCCGAGGGTGATGTGTTCGGCTTGCACCAGACAGCGGTTGGTCGGGTCGAAATCGACCCAGCCAAGCGTTGGGCAATACACCGACACCCAGGCGTGCGAGGCGTCGGCGCCGATTAGTCGGGGTTGGCCAGCTGGTGGTTGGGTGAGGATGTAGCCGCTGACATAGCGGGACGCTAGGCCGAGGCTGCGCAGGCAACCGATCATCAATTGGGCGAAATCCTGACAGACCCCACGGCGGCCCTTGAGCACCTCGGCCAAGGGCGTGGAGATGTCGGTGGCTTCAGCGTCGAACTCGAACTCGGCGAAAATCCGCTCGGTCAGCGCCAGCGCCGCCTCTAAATGCGGGCGGCCGGGGCTGTAGCTGCTGCGCGCATAACGAGCCAGTTCGCTGCTGCATTGGATATGCGGCGAGTCGTACAGATAGCGCGCGGCGTCGAGGCTGGCGGGGTTGCGCAACTGTTGTAGTTGTTGCGCCAAACTTTCCCACGCGGGGCTGTGACGCAGCTGCGCCAAGCCTTGGCGTGGGCTGAGCAGCACCCGACATTCGGCATGCACCAGCAACTCTTGGTGCGGCTCGATCAGGGTGATGTGCCGGGTGTGATTGCCAAAGTAGTCGAGACCTTCGACCGCTTGCGCCGGTTGCGGGTCGAGCCACAGGTGTTGGCTTTGCGTGTGCTGATAAGCAAAGGAGCGCGGCGTTAGGTGCAGGTATTGCTGCGAGAGACTGACCAGACTCTGATACTGGTAGTGAGTTTCGTGCAGCACCCGGTAACGCACGCAGGCGCCAGGTGGCGCGAGCAGCTGACTCATAGCGGTGCCTGCTGGCTAGTTTTAGCGGTGGCGGTGCTTGGTGCTGTGGCGGTATAGCTAAAAAAACGCACGCTGAGCTGCTCCGATAATTGCCCGCTAGCCTGCTGAATACGCGCCAGCAAGGCCAGCAAACGCGGGTTGGCGCAAGACAGTTCGGCGTCCACGTCGAGGCCTTGTAACTGCGTAAGCAACGGCGTCAATAAGTTCAGGCCGCAGTCGCCGTGGCGCTCGCTAAGTTTTTGCAGGCTGCCGACTAAACCGTCCAACTGGAACAGCAACGAGCGCGGATTAGTCTGGTCGAGCAGGAGTAAATCCAGCACCGGCAACCATTGCGGTTGGGCGCGATAACGGCTGCGGTAGGTGACGATGCTGTCGGCCAGCTCCAGCAGCCAGTCGAGGCCGCCGTCGGCGTCCATGCGCAGTGCGTGTTGCAGCGCCAAGGTTTGAAATTGCAGACGTTCCAAGCGGCGGCCAATCGACAAGAAACTCCAACCTTGATCGCGGGTCATGCCGTCTAGTGCAAAGCCGGACAGGGTCATCAGCGAGGCGGTGGCGTCGTCGAGAATGCTCATGACTTCGGCTGGGGTCAGCTGCGCATCGGCCTCTTTGCTGCGTTGCAACAGTCGGTTGAGGGCGCGCCAGTTGTCGGCGGACAAACGCTCGCGCAGTTGACTGGCGCTGTTGTGCAGCTGCTGCTGTTGGTTGGCCAGCCCCGGCACCTCGGCGCAAACGACCGCCTGCAACAAGGCGGCCTCGATCCGTGCATCGCTCCAGCGAATCAGCGCTGGTGGGCTGGATGCTTGGCTTTGGCTTTGTGCCGAGCCACTGACGACGGCGGCGCTGCCCGGCTCTGGCGTTTCGATCAGTTGCAAGGCCGCGCACAGTGCCTTGACGCTGTTCCACTCGGCGCTGCGCTCAGTCGGGCTGAGGTTAAATAGGAAATTCAGGGCCACCCGCATTAGCCGGGCGATGTTGTCGCAGCGCTCGGTATTGCGGCCCAACCAATAGAGGTTTTCGGCCATGCGACTGGACAGATTAGTGTCGTCGCGAATCAGCTCCTTGCCAGTGGTGGTGCGGCTGGCGGGCCGATGTGGGCTGGCCTGCATGCGCGCCTGCACCCAGGTGTCTTTGCTGCTGCCGCCGCGCTGCATAGTAATCACCCGCGAGTCTGGACCGCTGGCCACCCGCGTCAGCCCGCCGGGCATCACCACATAACCATTGGCGGTGGCGCAGGCATACACCCGCAAGCCGACGGCGCAGGCGCTTAAGCTGGCGCTGTTGCCCGGCGCGTACACCGGCGCTTGCGACAAGCGCACCAGCTCTTGGGCGATATAGTCACGCGGGTTGGCGCGCAGTTTGGCGATTAAGCTGGCGCGCCCGGCGGCGTCTAAATCTTGGCCGAACACCGGCAATTGGCGCAGTTGCGGCACACTGGGTTTAATCACCAGCTGATCGAGTTTGCTGATGACTTGCTCCAGCGCGGCCGGCTCGCCACACCACCAGGTGGCCACCGAGGGCATCAGCAGCGACTCGCCGAGCAGGCGTTGACTGAGCGCCGGCAAAAAGCCCAGCAGCGCCCCGGACTCCAACAGGTTGGCACCCAAGCTATTGGCGATCAGCACATTGCCCAAGCGCGCAGCCTCGGTCAGCCCAGCCACGCCGAGCGCCGACTCGCTGCGCAGCTCCAGTGGGTCGCAAAAATCATCATCCACCCGGCGCATGATTACGTGTACGCGTTGCAGGCCAGACAAGGTTTTCAGCCACACGCAGCCGCCGCGCACGGTGAGGTCGCTGCCTTCCACCAGTGGCAAGCCCAGATGCCGGGCCAGATACGCCTGCTCGTAATAGGTTTCGTTGTAGGGTCCGGGCGTCAGCAGCACAATCAATGGCGCCTCGCTGGCACTCAGCGGCGCGCCGCTATTGGCCGCGCATTGGCGACCCCACAGGGCCAGGCTGTCGCGCATGCTGCGGAAAAAACCGCTGAGGTCTTGCACCTGTAACTCGCGCAGCAAATCGGCAAAGGTACGGGCGATGACCGCGCGATTTTCCAGCGCATAACCGGCCCCGGACGGCGCTTGGGTGCGATCGGCCAGTACCCACCATTGACCATTGGGCGCACGGGCCAGATCCACCGCGTAAAAGTGCAAGGCCACCGAACCGGGATGTTTGATGCCGTGGGCCGGGCGCAAGAAACCGGCGTTGCCATGCACCAAGGCGCTCGGCAGCAAGCCTTCTTGCAGCAAGCGTTGCTCGCCATACAGGTCGCCGAGAATCTGATTGAGCAGCCCCGCACGCTGGATCACCGCCGCCTCAATCCCGGCCCATTCGGCGTACGGCAAAATCAACGGCAACAGGTTTAAGTCCCAAGGCCGCTGCTTGCCTTTGGCGTCGGCATACACGTTGTAGGTCACGCCGTTTTCGCGCACCTGTTGCGCCACGGTTTCGAGGCGCTGGCGGATTACTTGTGGCGACTCTTTGGCCAAGTTGGCCAGCAACGCTTGCCAATGGGCACGCGGTTGCTGATCGGCATCCAGCAATTCATCGAAACTGTTGCGGGCGGGGCGATAATCGCCAAGCAGTTTTTTTAACATCGGCTCAGTTCAGGTCTGTTCGAATGATGCTTAGGGCGGGCTTCAGCCCGCCGGGGTTTGCCGTGGTGGGCTGAAGCCCACCCTACGTAAGCCTTGCCTGCTCAGCTGGGCATCCAACGTAAATCCAAGGTCATCGGGAAGTTCGGATTGAGTTCTTCCTTGAATACGCGCATCGCTCCCGGCGTGTGCCCGTACGCCCAAAAACGGGCGAAGCGGCGCGCTTCGGCGGCGTTGGCATTGACCGGCGAGCTGTCTTCACTGCGCCCGCCCGGATGCACTACATGGTAGGTGCAGCCGCCGATGGCGCGGCCGCTCCAGCTGTCTACCAGATCGAAGGTCAAGGGTGCCTGCACCTTGATGGTCGGGTGCAGCGCCGACCACGGGCTCCAGGCGCGAAAGCGCACCCCGGCCACGTACTCGCCCGGCACCCCGGTGGGGTGCAGCGGCAAGCGCCGGCCATTGCAGGCGATTTCGTGACGGCCATCGGTAAGCCCGCGCACCCGCAACTGCATGCGCTCCACCGAGGAGTCGACATAGCGGGCGGTGCCGCCGGCGCTCATTTCCTCACCGAGCACATGCCAGGGTTCTATGGCTTGGCGCAGTTCCAGCTCGACGCCCTGATAGACCACGGTGCCAAAACGCGGGAAACGAAACTCGATAAAGGGCTCGAACCAGTGCTCCTCAAAGGCATAGCCGCTGGCGCGCAGGTCTTGCACCACGTCGCGAATATCTTGCGCGACAAAATGCGGCAGCATCCAACGGTCATGCAGGGCGGTGCCCCAATTTACCAGCTTGGCTTGGTACGGCTCGCGCCAAAAACGCGCCACCAAGGCGCGCAGCAAGAGCATCTGCAGCAGGCTCATGCGCTCGTGCGGGGGCATTTCAAAGGCACGAAACTCGACCAAGCCCAAGCGCCCGGTGGGGCCGTCTGGCGAGTACAGCTTGTCGATGGAAATTTCGCTTCTGTGAGTGTTGCCGGTCAGATCGACCAGCAGGTTGCGCAGCAGCCGATCGACCATCCAGGGTTTATCGCCGGGGTGCATGTGGGGCAGCAACTGGTCCATCTGCTGAAAGGCAATCGCCAGCTCGTAGAGGTTGTCGTCACGCGCCTCATCGACCCGTGGCGCTTGGCTGGTGGGGCCGATAAAGGTGCCGGAAAACAGGTACGACAGCGCCGGGTGGTTCTGCCAGTAAGTGATCAGGCTTTTCAGCAAATCGGGCCGACGCAGCAGCGGGCTGTCTTCGGCCGTGGCCCCGCCGAGGGTGGCGTGATTGCCGCCGCCGGTGCCGGTATGCCGGCCGTCGTGCATAAATTTTTCGGCGCCCAAACGGCACAGCCGGGCTTCTTGATAGAGGGTGGTGGTGGTGTACACCAACTCGCTCCAACTGGCGGCCGGGTGCACGTTGACCTCGATGACGCCGGGGTCGGGGGTCACGCTGAGCAGTTTAATCCGTGGATCGCGGGGCGGTGGATAGCCCTCGATGCGCAGCTTTAGTTGCAACTTGCTGGCCGTGTGCTCGATGGCCGTGACCAGCGCCAAATAGTCTTCGATGCGTTTCAGTGGCGGCATAAAGATGTGCAAGCGACCGTCACGGACCTGCACGCAAAGCGCGGTATGAATCACCTCATTTGGCTGCAATGGCTTGGCCGCGCTGGCGGGCATGGGCTTGCGACTGAGCGGCGGGCGTTTATCGGCTTTGCCGGCAGCAGCGCTAGCGGCCGGTGCCGCTTTAGTTGCCGGTGCGAGCGCATCACGCGGGGCAAAGGGATCGACATCAAAGCTGTGCGGCATCTGCTCGGGCATCACCCACGGCAAGGCATTGAGCGGCAGGCGCAAGCCCATCGGCGAGTCGCCCTCAGTCAGGTACAAGCGGCCACGCTTTAGCGGCCATGGGCAGGTGCGCCACGCCACGCCCAGAGCAATGCTCGGGTCCAACTCCTTGCTCGCCAGCGGCAGCACAAAACCCACCACCGCGCCTAAACCTTGCTCCAGCAAACGCGCCAAGCGTTGCCGGGCCTCGGGCGCCTTGAGGTCGAGCTGTAAGGGATCGAGATTATTCGGCAGGCCCTGCTCCAGCAGCGCTTGCTGCACAACGTCTTCATAGGCGGGAATCGGGCTGCTGGCCGGCAAGCCGAGAATGCTCACCAGCTGGCTGATAAAACGCTGAGCCTCGGCGCTGCCATAGCCGTCGTCCTGCTCGTCGGCGGAAAACAGCGTGGCATCCAGCCACATCGGCTGGCCATCCACCCGCCAGAACATATTCAGCGCCCAGCGCGGCAGCGGCTCGCCCGGATACCATTTACCTTGGCCGTAATGCAGCAGGCCACCGGGGGCGAAGTGGTTTTTTAAGCGTTGCAGCAATTCACCGGCCAGTGCGCGTTTCTCCTCGCCGTGGGCCTCGGTGTTCCACTGCGCGCCGTCCATGTCGTCGATCGACACGAAGGTCGGCTCGCCGCCTTGGGTTAGGCGCACGTCTTGGCGTTTTAAGTCGGCGTCCACCTGCTGGCCGAGCTGGTCGATTTTTAGCCAATCTTCCTCGCTGTATGGCTTGGTCACGCGCGGGTCTTCATGGATGCGGGTGATGCGCATCTCATGCTCGAAGGTCACTTCGGCCTTGTCGGTAAAGCCACTGACCGGCGCCGCCGACGACGGCAGCGCGGTGCACGCCAGCGGAATATGGCCTTCGCTGGCGAGCATCCCTGAGGTGGGGTCGAGGCCGATCCAGCCGGCGCCTGGGATGTACACCTCGGTCCAAGCGTGCAGGTCGGTAAAGTCCACCTCGCTGCCGCTGGGGCCGTCCAAGGCTTCTTGGTCGGCGCGTAACTGGATCAAATAGCCAGAAACAAAGCGCGCCGCCAAGCCCAGTTCACGCAGAATCTGCACCAGCAGCCAAGCACTGTCGCGGCACGAGCCGGAGCCTTTCTCTAAGGTTTCTTCAGGCGTTTGCACCCCCGGTTCCATACGCAACAGGTAGGCGATATCCGCCTGCAAACGCTGGTTCAAGGCGACCAAAAAGTTATTGATCGGCTGTGGCTTGGCGAGAATTTCGGCGCGCGCGCTGGCCACCCATTTAGTCAGCTGTGGGCCGGGTTTTTCGCTGGCCAGGTAAGCGCCGAGTTCGGCAGTGAGTTGCGCCGGGTAACTGAAGGGGAAGACTTCAGCGTATTTTTCGACGAAAAAATCGAATGGATTAATGACGGTCATGTCCGCCACTAGATCGACGGTGAACTCCAGCGTGCCGGATTTTTCCGGGAACACGAAGCGGCCGATATAGTTGCCGTACGGGTCTTGCTGCCAGTTAATAAAGTGCTGGTTGGGGGTGACGCTCAACGAGTAAGACAAAATCGGCGTGCGCGCATGGGGCGCCGGTCGCAAGCGCACCTCATGGGGCGACAAGCTCACCAGCCGGTCATAGTGGTAGCGGGTTGTATGCTGCAGCGCGACACGTATGGCCATTGACGGATGCCCTGATCAATATGAGGCACGCGGGGATACATATCCGTTCGCCGTGCGGGGGATGCTCAAACAGGGCGATTGCAGAATCCGTGCCTGTCCCGCACAGACGGCTCAGAGGGGCTCAGGGCGGCGCGCAAAAAACCGCTCCAGAGCCCTCGCCGCGCGCCCGTCAGCGCCAAACTGGGCGCATGTAAGCCGCACCTGCGCCGTCAAACAGGCGTAACTGCGCCACCGGCAACCCGTGCAAAAAAGCGCAAAACGGCGCGTGCTGTTGGTGCGTAGCGCGGGCCTGCGCACCGCAATGGCCCCACGCAGCCGCTTAGCCGCGCAGCCATGCTTGGGCGCATAAGCGCAGCGAGCAGTAAGGGCGCGGTATCGACCAGCATGGCCGGCCAATAGCCGCAACACTTGCAGGTGCGTCCGAGAACACCGAAGCTAAGGATTCAACAGCCACTGAATGGCGAGGATTAGTTTTGGATTGGCAAACCCTGCTTACCCGTGAGCGTCTTGGTAAACCGCTGCCCAGCGCCGATGAACTGGGCCGCAGCCCGTTTCATAAAGACCATGACCGGATTATTTTCTCCGGCGCGTTTCGCCGCCTGGGGCGTAAAACCCAAGTCCACCCGGTGTCCAGCAACGATCATATTCACACCCGTTTAACCCACTCGCTGGAGGTCAGTTGCGTGGGTCGATCCTTAGGGATGCGGGTCGGCGAAGTGTTGCGTGGCCAGTTGCCAGATTGGTGCGACCCCGCCGACATGGGCATGATCGTGCAATCGGCGTGCTTGGCCCACGACATCGGCAACCCACCCTTTGGTCACTCCGGTGAAGATGCCATTCGCCACTGGTTTCAACAGGCCGCCGGGCGCGGCTGGCTGGACCCGATGAGTGAGCGCGAGCGCAGCGATTTTTTAAACTTCGAGGGCAACGCCCAAGGTTTTCGCGTGCTCACCCAGCTTGAATACCATCAGTTCGACGGTGGCACCCGGCTCACCTACGCGACCCTTGGCACCTACCTGAAATACCCCTGGACCTCGCGCCACGCCCAAGCCTTGGGCTACAAGAAGCACAAGTTTGGCTGCTACCAAAGTGAGTTGCCGATCCTCGAGCAAATCGCCAGCAAACTCGGCTTGCCGCAAATCGAGGATCAGCGCTGGGCCCGGCACCCGCTGGTGTATTTGATGGAGGCGGCGGATGACATCTGCTACGGCCTGATTGACTTGGAAGACGGCCTAGAGATGGACTTGCTCGACTACGCCGAAGTCGAGGCCCTGCTGCTTAATTTGGTCGGCGACGACCTGCCGCAAACCTATCGGCAACTCGGCCCGAATGACTCCAAGCGGCGCAAGCTGGCGATTCTGCGCGGTAAAGCCATCGAGCATTTAACCAACGCCGCCGCCCAGGCCTTTGTCGAGCAACAACAGGCGCTGCTGGCCGGCACACTGGAGGGCGACTTAGTCGAGCATATGCATGGCCCGGCCAAGCGCTGCGTGCTGGGTGCGAAAGATCTGGCACGCAAGAAAATCTTCCAAGACAAGCGCAAAACCCTGCACGAGATTGGCGCTTACACCACCTTGGAAATTTTACTCGAGGCTTTTTGTGGCGCGGCGGTTGAGCAACACGGCGGGCGCACGCCGTCCTTTAAAAGCCGGCGGATTCTCGATTTACTCGGCAATAACGCCCCCGATCCGAGCCTGCCGCTGTACCAGTCGTTTTTACGCATGATCGACTTTATCGGCGGCATGACCGACAGCTATGCCACCGAAATGGCCCGCGAAATGACTGGCCGCTCCAGCCCGGTATAAGCCCGCGTTAAGTGCCAGGCCGCTAATGCCTGGCACTTAACCCGAGGACTGCAGTGCGTCTATGCTTATGTCCGCCACCCAGCAACCCGGAAGCTTATGTCATGGCCAAAGCCCGATCCGCCACTGCCCATCGTTTCCCGCTGCATATGCATATCAGCGCGTTGTTTACCTTGCTGCTGTTGGCCACAGGGCTGGCCATGGGGGTACTCAACTACCGGCAAACCAGTACGTTGATTCTCGCCAGCAGCGAAAAACTCACCGAGCGAATTCGCCAAGAGGTCGAGCTCGACCTCGACAGCACCTATAAACCGATTCGCCATTTACTCAATTTGCTGGCCCTCAACCCAGCCATTACTACCGCGCAACCGAGTGAGCGCCAGCAGTTAGTGGCGCCCTTCGCACAAGCCCTGAAGGACAATCCAAAGCTCTCCTCGCTGTATGTGGGCTACCCCAACGGTGATTTTTTTATGCTGATGGCGGTGCGCAGCGAAGCGCAAAGAGTCCAGTTTGCGGCACCCGCGCACAGCGCTTTTATGCTTTGGTCGATTGAGCACAGCGCCAGCACCAGCAACTCCAGCTATGTATTCTTCGATCAACACTTGCAGACCCTCGGCCAGGTGCCACGCAACGATGAGTCGTTCGACCCGCGCAGCCGTCCTTGGTATCAGAGCGCACTGAGCAGCGCCGAGCAGATCACCACCAAACCTTACGGTTTTTTCACCAGCAAAAAACTTGGCACCACCTTGGCGCGCCATACTGGCAGCAACACCGTACTGGCCGCCGACCTGATGCTGGCGGACCTCTCCGCCACCTTGAGCAAACATAAAATCACCGACAACACCGAAGTGGTGTTGATCGACCCGGACGCCAATGCCATCGCCTACCACGGCAGCCAGCCCCTACTGACCGAAGACGGCAATCAGATGCAACTGGTTAAAGCCGCCAAACTCAGCGCGCCTTTAGCCGAGTTACTCCAGCCTATCCATAACGCGCTGCAGCACGGCCACTTACGTCTGGGTAACCGCGACTGGATAGTCTCGCGCACCCACACCACCGAAGGTGGCCCGCAAGGGTTGGAGCTGGTTCTGCTGGTGCCCGAAGACGAGTTGCTGGCCGACGCTTACCGCTTACGCTGGCAAGGTGCGTTGATCACCCTGACCACCCTGCTCCTGTGCCTGCCCTTCGGCTGGCTGGCTTCGCGCAGCGTAGTAAAACCCTTGCGCGCGCTGATGTTAGAAGCCGAAGCGATTCAGCGCTTTGACTTCAGCCATCCGGCCAGTGGTCGCTCGCCGCTACTGGAAGTCGATCGGCTGGCACTGTCGATGAACCGCATGAAGGAAACCATCGCCAGTTTCCTTGAGATTACCGCCAGCTTGTCCGCCGAAAAGCACTTCGCCAGCTTGCTCCAGCGCGTCCTCGACGAGACCGTCAGCATCGACAAAGCCAGCGCCGGTCTGCTCTATTTAATCGACCCGGACAGCGGCCAACTGACCCCGCAAGCGCTGATCTTAGATGGCGTCCAGCAAGACCTTAACAACTATCCACTGAGCGATTACGCCAGCACAGACAGCCGCCTGCCGGAGTGGCTGACGGGCCCCGCCACGGGTGGCAAGAGCGCAGTACTGACCCTCGGTTTCGATCAAGCAGGGCCATTACAAAGCTTATTTCTGGGCATCGACAGCCCGCTGATTCACCTCGTCAGTTGCGGCCTGCATAACCGTCAAGGGACAACGCTGGGGGTGTTGCTATTGCTCCACCGAGTACAGGCCGATGAGCACGACCCGAGCATGCTCAGGCCCGAGCGCATCGCCTTTATCGAAGCGGTTTCTGGCGTGGCGGCCCTGTGCATCGACAGCCAGCGCTTACTCGAACAACAAAAACAATTGCTCGAAGCCTTTATTCAGTTGCTGGCCGGTGCCATCGACGCCAAAAGTCCGTACACCGGTGGCCACTGCCAACGCGTACCCGAGTTAACCTTGATGCTCGCCCGCGCCGCCGCCGACAGCCAAGCGCCCGAATTTGCCAGTTATCAACCCAGCGATGAGCAATGGGAAGAACTGCATATCGCCGCGTGGCTACACGACTGCGGGAAAATCACCACACCCGAATACGTGGTCGACAAAGCCACCAAACTGGAAACCCTGTACGACCGTATTCATGAGATCCGCACGCGCTTTGAGGTGCTTAAACGCGATGTTTGGATCACTTACTGGCAAGCCCGCTGCGAGGGTGCCGAGGCTGACCAGCAAGCACTGCTGCGCGACCAGCAACTGAGCGCGCTGGATGCCGAGTTTGCCTTTATCGCCCGCTGTAATCTGGGCGGCGAAGCCATGGCCGAGGCCGACTTGCAGCGTATTCAAGCCATCGCCGCACGCACCTGGCGGCGCACCCTCGATGACCGTCTCGGCGTGTCGTGGGAAGAGACGCAGCGCCAAGCACGCAGCCCGGCGCCCAACTTACCGGTGGACGAACCGCTGCTGGCCGACCGCCCCGAACACTTGATC
The DNA here is from genome assembly GCA_044354115.1 of Pseudomonas sp. Lineage (GTDB taxonomy): Bacteria > Pseudomonadota > Gammaproteobacteria > Pseudomonadales > Pseudomonadaceae > Aquipseudomonas. The sequence goes on from JBILAR010000021.1 coordinate 11,429, forward strand.
GAACGCAGCGCCAGCGAGCAGATGCCGGCCGATAACCCTTGGGGCTTCAAACTTGAGGTGCCCACCCACAAATTTAATCGCGGCGAGCTGTACAACCTGAGCATCGCGCGCGGCACCCTAACCGCCGAAGACCGTTTCATCATCAACGATCACATCGTGCAGACCATCCGCATGCTCAATCACCTGCCCTTCCCGGCCCACTTGAAAAACGTCGCGGAAATCGCCGGTGGCCACCATGAAAAAATGAATGGCAGTGGTTATCCAAAACGCCTACGCCGCGAGGAGATGAGCCTGTCGGCTCGGATGATGGCGATTGCCGATATTTTTGAAGCGCTGACGGCGGTGGATCGCCCGTACAAAAAAGGCAAAACTTTGTCTGAGTCACTGAATATCATGCTCGGCATGTGCAAGGGCGAGCATGTCGACAGCAGCCTGTTTGGCTTATTTATCAGCAGCGGGGTGTATCGCCAATACGCCACCAAGTTTCTTCAAAACGAGCAAATTGACTCGGTCGACGAACACAGTTTATTGGCCAAACTTGCCAGTGACGCCAACAACGCGGCCACCTGAAACAACGGGATTAAACGGGGAAATTGACGCGCGGGGAACTCGTTTCAGCTATGCCTCTGGGCCTACGTGAGCAGGCCCAGAGCGCCAAGCTTAAGCTTGGGCGATATCGTTTTCTGGATACCAAACATCCAGCAATGGGCTAACAGTGAACTCAGTCAGTTCGCTGCGGCCTTTGAGCCAAGCTTCAACCAGAGCGCGCTGCTCGGCGCTAACCGAACCGCGTTTGCCCAAGCACACGAAGCCGTAGTCATCGCCGCCAACATAGCCCATGCCGTTAGCCGTGATGGCATCGGCAACGAAAGCTTCCAAGAAGTCATCGATCGACTCTTCGGCCAAATTTTCCTGGAAGTTCAGGGTCAGCTCAAAACCAAGCTCCTGGAACTCGGCAACGCAGAGTTTTTTACGCAGACGACGGGAACGGTTAGTAGCCATACAGAAATCCTCAAGATTCTTAAATTCATAAAAAAGCCGCGGCACTTTACCAGTTTCGCGCAGCCCCCGCCCGACTCTCTGTCGCGCCAATGCATTGACTGGCGTGGGCACGGCTACTGACACTTCAGCCAGCGAGCATCTGGGCGCACAGTCACCTTGGCCGGGCTGATCTACGAGACACTCAACCGAATGCCCGAGGAAGAGCAAGTACTCGAAGCTGAAGGCCTGCGGATCATCGTGAAAAAGATGAAAGGCCCGGAAATATTGCTGGCCAAGGTGCTCAGACTGGATTGATCAGAAACAGCCTAGCAAATGAAGGGCTACAATCCCTTTAATCACTGCCTAAGGCCACGCCATGACCCTTCTTCATGACCTGCAGGAACAGAGTTCTCTGCAGCACAAGCTTCGCCAACTGTTGCAGGCCCTACAGCACAAGTACCCACAGGTACAGCGCTTGGCGGTGGCCTTGTATGACCAGGGCAGTGACTGGGTGAAAACCTTTGTCGCCGTTGAAGACCAGGCCAATGCCCTACCCCATTACCATGCCAAACTCAGCGATACCACTTGGCTTCAGGCCGTCGCAGTGTCCCAGGCTCCGCGGGTCATTCCTGACTTCAGCGTGCTTGAACACAGCCGCAAGCGCCATGTCGAAGCCCTGCTGGCGGCAGGCTATCGCTCCAGCTACACCTTGCCGATGTGCGTCAACGGTTACTTCTTCGGTTTTATCTTCTTCAATGCCAGGCAGCCCAACGTATTCGGTGACCCACTGCTGAGTGAGCTGGACATGCTCGGCCACCTGGCCAGCCTGATGGTCTACCAGGAGCGCAGCAACGTTCGCACCCTATTGGCCACCCTCAAGTCGGCCATGAACATGACCCACGCCCGTGACCCGGAAACCGGCAACCATCTGGAGCGCATGTCACGCTACGCTCGTTTGATCTGCCAGGGCCTGGCAGAGCAACACAACCTCGACGACAGCTTTGTCGAACATGTTTACCTGTTTGCCCCGCTGCACGACTTGGGCAAGATCACCATTCCCGACGCCGTATTGCTCAAACCCGGACAACTGAACCCGCAAGAAACCACGGTCATGCGCGCCCACTCCCGCGCCGGCTTGGAACTGGTTGACCAGTTGCTGGGGAACTTCGGTCTGTCCGGCGTGAGCCAAGTGGAGATTCTGCGCAACATCATCCTGCACCACCACGAACTGGTGGACGGCTCCGGCTATCCGGATGGTCTGAGCGGTAACAACATTCCGCTCGAATCGCGGATTGTGACCGTGGCTGACGTGTTCGATGCCCTCACCAGCGAACGACCCTACAAGCAGCCATGGTCAAACGACCAAGCCTTCGCCTTCCTGCAAGAACAAGCCGGAACAAAGTTCGACAGTGACTGCGTGTCGGCACTGCTCAACCAGGTCGCCGAAATTGAGCATATCCAAAAGTGCTTCTGCGAGAACTCCTACGGCTGACAAACGCAGGTCAATGCTTGCCCAACACCCACACCCCAGAAGCATGCATCATGCAGCCGGGCGGCAAGTCACCTTTTAAGATAATCAAACCGGCCATCAGTGCGCTTATCAACGCGCACTGACTGTCAGGCAGGCACCGTGCGCGTCAACTGTTCGAGCAGCTCGAGGTCGGTGTTCATTCCAGAGGTTTCGCGGATGCGCGCCAGAATCTCGCGCTTGAGGCCGAGGAACTCGGGGGGAGAGCGTCATATCCTGTGTGTGAGGATTGCTTTTTAACCGCCGCCTTTGGCAAGGAGTCACCGACCTATGGACCAACTCCGCTCGCTGCGGGTATTTACCCAAGTGATCACCGAGGGCAGTTTTGCCGGCGCGGCACGGGTGCTGGACTTAGCCCCGGCGGTGGTTACCCGCGCCATAACCGATCTGGAGCAGCACTTAGGCGCGCGCTTACTGAATCGCACCACCCGCAGCCTGGCCCTGACCGAAATCGGCGAAGCGTATTTGCTGCGCGCCCGCCTGCTGTTGGCCGAACTCGATGATGCCGACGCCGAGGCAGGCGCGGCGAACAGTAAACCCAGCGGGGCGTTGCGGATTTTGTGCCCGCCGGCATTTGCCGCGCACCAACTGGCCAAGCAGTTGCCGCGTTTTCATGCGTTATATCCCGACATCACCTTGGAGATCGCCACCCCTGGCCCGGTCGATACGGCGGATGAAAACTTCGATGTGTCGATTCTGTCGATCGGCCAACAACCGCTACAAGGCGATTTTATTGCCCGGCAACTGGCCTGCTCGTCATTTATTATCTGCGCCGCACCGGGCTACTTAGACCGCTGCGGACGACCGCAACAGCCCGCCGAACTGCTCAGTCATCCAGCCTTGCTGCCCGCCGTAGCGGCGGTGCGCCGCGAGTTGAGCCTGTATCGCCAGCAGCCAGACAACGATCCCGCGGCCTGCAACAGGGTAACCCTGCCGCTGCCGCCCCCAACGCTCTCGACCAGTCAGCTTGATTTGCTGCTCGCTGCGGCCATAGCCGGATTGGGACTGGCCGGCTTGCCCTCATTTATAACCGAGCAAGCCCTGCGCGAAGGCCGTTTAGAGCGGGTACTACCCGACTGGCGCGGCACCACCCTAAGCCTGTATGCAGCGATGCCGACGCGCAAACATGTACCGGCGCGCACCCGCGCCTTTATCGACTTTCTCGTACAAACCTATGGCGGCACGCGCGCCGATCCGTGGTTGTAACGCCGTCAGCCGCCGTAACGGGAACTCTTTAACGATAGTGGGCGGCCACGGAAACGTAGTCGACGCCTGCGTCTAAGTCTTTAAGCTGCCCGTCCACCTCCTGCTTGGGTGGTACGCGCCCCTCGTAGCGCAGAACATTTTTTCTGTCGGCGTCAAACACCACCCGCAAGGGTGCGACGGCGAGGCGAATCAGCAGGCTGCTCGGAGTCACCGAGAACGAGGCCTTACCATCGACCTGCTGTTCGAAGCGGATATCAAAACCGTAGGTCTGCATCTCCTGCAGCACGATCAGCCGCACACCGAGGCTGTTACCGGCCAGCAGCGCATCCCAGTGCTGCAAGATAAAGCCATGCATCGAGGGTCCGGTAATCACCGGTAAATCGAGCTCTTCGTCGGCGCTAGTGATTTTGCCGTTGTCGTTGAGGCTGTAGTGCAGGTGCCGAGCATCGGCACTGACCTGCGCTGAACCGCTAAAGCCACCTTGTTGATTAATCACCGTAAAACGCTGTAATTCATAGGCCGGGGTAAATTGCCCCGACTCCAAAATGATCAGCTCACCCTTGGGATTACGGGTCATGTGCGTTGCCACCCAGCTATTGGCATCGCTGCTATTGAGCCGCCGCTCATAACGAAATAACGGCTGTTCGCTGGGATGCTCAAGGGCAAAGGTGGCGCCTTGGTAAACCAGCTCGCCGCTGGCCTCGGGGCTAGTCTGCAAGGCGGCTAGACGCGCTTGGCTCGGGGCATCTAACTCGGCATGGGCGGCGCTGGCGGCCAGCAAGCCCAAGGCAAACACGCTGGCAATAACCCGGCATCGCGGCAAAGTGGACATATTTAATCTCGCTAAGTAATGGACTGTGCCGCCACTGTAAATAAGCCAGTACCCCGTAAACAGTAGCTTGCGGCAAACACAGCATTGCTAAAACCGCAATGAACACCGCGTTCTTAAACGCTGCCACGACAGGCGCAAGCGCGGGCGGCTTGGGGCATAATGCCGGCTATTTTTCAGCGCATCAGTCACCACATCGGCTTGGAAGTATCGACCTAATGTCATCTATTTTGCTTAACCGCAGCACCACACCACTCAAGCTGGCGCTGCGTACCCTCAAACAACTGGCGCTGGCCAGCCTATTGGCGCCCTTAAGCTTTAGTCTGCACGCCGCCAGCAACAACGTGCTGCCGGTAAAAATCCAACAAGCACTGGCCAAGGCCAAGATTGAAACCAGCGCCATGTCGCTGGTCTTGTTACCGCTTAACGGCCCCGGCGCGGCCACCCTGGTGAATGCCGATGTGGCGGTCAATCCGGCCTCGACCATGAAGCTGATCACCACCTATGCCGCCCTTGAGTTGCTCGGCCCAACCCATCAGTGGAAAACCGAGTTTTATACCGACGGGCCACTGCGCAATGGCGTGTTGCAGGGCAACCTGTACCTCAACGGCGGCGGCGACCCCAAACTCAATATGGAAAAGCTCTGGTTGCTGATGCGTGACTTGCGCGCCAATGGCGTGCAGCAAGTGACCGGTGATCTGGTGCTCGACCGCAGCCACTTCGTGCAGCCACAGGTGGCCGCCTTTAATGACGATGGCAATGACGACAGCAAACCGTTTTTAGTCGGCCCCGACGCCTTGCTGGTGAACCTCAAATCGGTGCGCATGATTACCCGTAACGAGGGCGGCAAGGTCATAGTCGCCGCCGAACCGCCGATTGCCAGCCTGCATATCGACAACCGGGTTAAGGCCCTGCCGGCTGGCAAATGCCCGAATCCGAACGTCAATTACAGCTCCAGCAAGCAGGCCGACGGCAGTATTAAGCTGATAGTCAGCGGTCAACTGGTCGATGGTTGCAGCAGCCAAAGCTATCTGGCCGTACTCGATCATCCCGGCTACGCCGCTGGCGCTGTGCGGGCTATCTGGCAAGAACTGGGGGGCACCATCCAAGGCCGCGACCGCCTCGCCGACGTGCCCAAGGGCGCACGCCTACTGGCCCGCGCGTTCTCGCCAGACCTGGTGGAGATCATTCGCGACATCAACAAATACAGCAACAACACCATGGCTCAGCAGCTATTTCTCAGCATCGGCGCGCAGTTTCGCACCGCCAGCGATGCCGATGACGCCAAAGCCGCACAGCGCGTGATTCGCCAATGGCTGGCCCGCAAGGGCATCAACGCCAGCCAACTGGTGATGGAGAACGGCTCGGGTTTGTCGCGCAACGAGCGCGTCAGCGCACGGGAAATGGCCTTAATGCTGCAAGCGGCCTGGAACGGCCCCTATGCCGCCGAATTTATCTCATCGCTACCGCTGCTGGGCATGGACGGCACCATGCACAAGCGCCTGCGCCGCACGGCGTTGGCGGGCCAAGGCCATATCAAAACCGGCACCCTGAACACCGTGCGCGCCATCGCCGGTTTTAGTCGCGACGCCAACGGCAATACTTGGGCAGTAGTGGCCATCCTCAACCACCCACGGCCGTGGGGCGCCTCAGCGATTCTCGATCAGGTGTTGCTGGGCCTGTACCAACAAAGCAAAACGGCTAAACCCTAAGGTTTAGCCGTCAGTTGTAAGCTTAAGCGGTCGGACGTAGGGCGGATTCAGGAGCGCAGCGAACAATCCGCCAGCCCCTGATCCGCTATGCGGCTTACCGCTTAGCCAGCATCAACCACAGCATTGGCCGCCAATGCCGTCAAGCGCCACGCACGGTGGATCTTGGTATTACGGGCAAAATCCGGGTCGAGAGTTTTCGCGCTGATTTCCTCAACCCCGTAACGGGCAGCCAAGCCCTCGTCCAAGATGAACTTACGGAAGTTATTCGAGAAATACAGCACGCCGCCCGGTGCCAGCCGAGTCATGGCTAGATCGAGTAATTGCACGTGGTCGCGCTGCACATCGAAGATGCCTTCCATGCGCTTGGAGTTGGAAAAGGTCGGCGGATCGATAAAGATCAAATCGTACTCGTTGCGATCGGCTTCCAGCCAGGCCATCACATCGCCCTGTTCGAGCTTGTTCTTGTCCGAGAAACCATTCAGCGACAGGTTACGCCGCGCCCAATCCAGATAGGTTTTCGACAAGTCGACGCTGGTGGTAGTGCGTGCGCCACCCTTGGCCGCATGCACAGTGGCCGTGGCGGTGTAGCAATACAGATTCAGAAAACGCTTACCGGCCGCTTCCTTTTGGATGCGTAAGCGCAACGGCCGGTGGTCGAGAAACAGCCCGGTATCGAGGTAGTCGGTGAGGTTCACCAGCAGTTTGACGCCGCCCTCATTGACCTCACGGAACTGCCCTTGCGCGGCTTGACGGGTGTATTGCTTGGTGCCGCTCTGGCGTTCGCGGCGTTTGACCACCACCTTGCTTTTATCCACACCCAGCGCTTGCGGAATCGCCGCCAGCGCATCGAACAACCGTGCTTGGGCTTTTTCCGGCTCGATGGTGCGCGGCGCGGCGTATTCCTGCACGTGCACCCAATCGCCATACAGGTCGATGGCCACGGCGTATTCGGGCATATCGGCGTCATACACGCGATAGCATTCAACGCCCTCGCGGCGCGCCCACTTGCCCAGCAGTTTGAGATTTTTCTGCAGACGATTGGCGAACATCTGCCCGCCTTCGCTGAGTCGCGCCTGCTCAACTACAACTGGAGCAGCAACCGGCTCGCTGCTTGGACCATCAATCGCTAGCTGCTCACGCTCAACCTGGCGCTGCTCCGGGGTGCGTCGCTCGCCGGTAACAAACTGCTCGGGGCTGACCTTGATCAGCAGCAACTTGCACGGCAAGGCGCCATTCCAGAAGGCATATTGCTTGTGGCTACGAATGCCCATGCGCTTGCCCAAGTCCGGGGCGCCGGTGAAGATCGCCGCCTCCCAGTTTAAGCAGGCTTGGCGCAGGCGTTCGCCGAGGTTTTGATAGAGATAAAGCAAGCTGGCTTCATCGCCGAGACGCTCACCGTAAGGTGGGTTACAGATCACCAGACCGGTCTGATTTTGATCCGGGCGCGGCTCGAAGGTGGCCAACTCGCCCTGATAAATTTTGATCCAATTCGACAGCCCGGCACGCTCGACGTTGTTGCGCCCCGGCTGGATCAGGCGTGGATCGGCCTCGTAACCGCGAATCCACAGCGGTGGCTTGGCCAAGCCAATTTCCGCCCGCTCTACCGCCTCCTCATGCAAACGCTGCCAGAGCGCCGGCACATGGCCGAGCCAGGCCGAGAAGCCCCAGAGTTCGCGCTTAAGGTTAGGCGCGATGTCGGCGGCGATCATCGCCGCCTCGACCAAAAAGGTGCCCACGCCGCACATAGGGTCGGTCAGCGCGCCACCGGCGGCGGCAATGCGCGGCCAGCCGGAGCGGATCAAAATCGCCGCCGCAAGGTTTTCTTTCAAGGGTGCTGCGCCCTGCTGCAAGCGATAACCACGCTGGTGCAGGCTGTGGCCGGACAGATCCAGCGACAACACCGCTTCACCGCGATCGAGGCGCAGGTGCACGCGCATGTCCGGGTTGAGCTTGTCGATCGACGGTCGGTCGCCGGCGGCATTGCGCAATTTATCGACAATCGCATCCTTAACCTTAAGCGCGCCGAAGTGGGTGTTATCGATCCCCGAACCCTGACCACTGAACTCCACCGCCAAGCTGCCGGTAGGCAGCAGGTGCTCATGCCAGTCGATGTCCGAGACGCCGTCATAGAGTTCATCGGCGTCGCGCATGGTAAAGCGCGTCAGCACCAGCAACACCCGGTTGGCCAAGCGTGACCACAGGCATAATCGATATGCCGTGGTCATATCGGCAAAGCCACGGATCGCCGAGGTGTGCTCGCGCACCTCCTCTAGGCCTAAAGCGGCAGCCTCTTCGGCCAGCAGCGCTTCTAGGCCTTTAGGGCAAGTGAGAAAGAGTTCAAAACGATCCGACATGGGGGTATCCAGTGCCTAAGGCAGTGAGTTGCGCACAGCAACTGTACGCACAACAAAAATAAGTGACCAAGGCCCGCAGGCGACCCTTCGTCGGAATAAACCGGCCTACAGCCCATGCCGCTTCTACGCTGGCAGTGACACCGACGCACCTTCTGTGCGCCGCTGAACATAGGGGCTGGGGCAAATTAGTAGGCTACTGGCACTCCTGCCTTATGGCCTGACTCACAAAACTGTTACTTGCTTATGACAAAAAGGTCATTCACAGAGCCGACGGCATTGGTTAGAAATTAGCTCAGCTCGACACCACCTTGGTGTTGGCAGCAGTTCGCCATTACGGCTTTGAACTGCGCTGGCAGAATCTTCTGCCCGACCCCAGCTAGGGGCCAAAGGAACCATTCAGTCAACATTTGAGGGCTACACCCTATGAGAAGACTTAAGCGTGATCCAATGGAAAAAGCTTTTTTACGCGGTTATCAATATGGCGTGCATGGTAAATCGTACGAACTCTGTCCATTCACTGCAGCCAGCGTTCGCCAAGCCTGGATTAACGGCTGGCGCGAAGGCCGCGGCGACAACTGGGCCGGCATGACCGGTACCGCAGGCATCCACCGCCTTAACGAACTCCACGCTGTCGGCTAAGTAATTCAGCCGACCTTATCAATTATGCCCCAATGGGCAATTGCTGCAGGGGGCTCTGAATCGGGCCCTTTTAGTCTGTTTTAAACCTTAGTCGGCAAGCCGGCAATCGCATCCACCGACTGGCGAATCAGCGCCGGGCCTTGGTAGATAAAACCTGAGTAAATTTGCACCAAGCTCGCACCCGCGGCGATTTTCTCTGCCGCATGCCGGCCTTCGGTAATCCCGCCCACCGCGATAATCGGTAACCGCCCGGCCAACTCGGCCGCCAGCACCTTAACGATATGCGTGCTCTGTTCGCGCACCGGCGCACCCGACAAGCCACCGGCCTCATCGGCAAACGCCAGGCCTTCAACGCCGCGCCGCGACAAGGTGGTGTTGGTGGCGATCACCGCATCCATACCGGTTTCGATTAGCGCGTTAGCCACCTCAACGGTCTCTTCATCGGTCATGTCCGGAGCAATTTTAATCGCCAAGGGCACACGTTTGCCGTGCTGGACCGTGAGGTCTTCTTGTCGCTGGCGCAAGGCTTCGAGCAAACGCTTAAGCGAGTCGCCAAACTGCAAGCTACGCAGCCCTGGGGTATTCGGCGAGCTGACGTTGACCGTGACATAGCTGGCGTGTGCATACACTTTGTCGAGACACAGCAAATAATCGTCCACCGCGCGCTCAACCGGGGTGTCGAAGTTTTTGCCAATATTGATCCCCAGCACGCCCTTAAACTTGGCCGCCTGCACCCGGGCCAGCAGATGATCGACACCGTGATTGTTAAAGCCCATGCGGTTGATGATCGCCTCAGCCTCAGGCAAACGAAACAAACGCGGCTTAGGGTTACCCGGTTGTGGGCGCGGGGTCACAGTGCCAATTTCAACAAAACCAAAACCCAACTGGGCAAAGCCATCGATGGCATCGCCATTTTTGTCCAAACCCGCGGCCAAACCGACTGGGTTGGCAAACTCCAACCCCATCACCCGCACCGGCAAACTGGCCGGGGCCTTGTTTAACAGGGCATTAAAGCCCAAACGACCGGCCGCACCGATAAGGTCGATGGACAACTCATGGGCGGTTTCCGGGGCGAGGTTAAACAATAATTTACGGGCCAGGGTATACATGGGCAGGCTTGGCTCATTAGTAATGACTGAAATTTAGCCCGCAATTATAGCCGCGCCAGCCTAGCCATGCGCGGCTATTGACTGATCTTGCGCAAACTAAGTAGTTCGCCAGCACTGTTAAACTCTAGAGAGAAGGAACCAAAGACACCATCGTGAGTCAGAAAGGGGCGCAGGTGATGCACCGGCAGATTCACCCGTTGGCCATCACGACTGTGCAGCAAGACCCGATTAGCACGGCCCTGATAGACCGCGAGCAAAGATTGCGCAGATAGTGCAATATCCAATAAAAGAACTGGCATGGAAGCACCCGGTACTATGAAGTGTGTAATGTTGCCACAAGCAGCACCAAGCAGAGCGGCCATCAGCCCATGCCAGCGCTTTTCTTGCGTAGGCGTCGCGGGTGGTAAACAAGGAGGCCGACACGGCTTATGAGTTTTCCTGAGCAATCGCTAACCTCGCTGTTGGGCACACTGGCCCAGCGCTTAGGCATTTCTGGGCGTAGTTCACGGCACATCTTTGAGCGTGCCAGCAGTTTGCATTTGCCGTTTCAAGCCTTGCCGCTGCCCGAGCAGAGTATTTGGTGGCAATCTGGCCCACCCTTGCAGCGCTTGATTGACCTGCCACGCGGCGCCCTCTCTGGCCCCGTACAAGAGGACAAGGCGCTGGCCCATGCGGTGCTTATTCGCCTGGTCAAACAACGCCAAGAACAACTGCATAACTTTGACTTACGCCTAGTCACTGGCGTGTCTTGCACCGACAGCAATCGCCTGCCCTGCAGCAGCTTCGAGGAGTACGCTGCCTCCGAGGCGTGCCACCACATTCGCATCATCAGCTACAAAGACTTCGTCAAAGTCATCAGTCAGGCACTGCCACGCTTTCTCGCCGGCGAGCCGATTAATCTGCGCCAAGCTAACTGGCATGGCGAGCAACTGTATTGGAGCGGTGAGCAAAATCTGGAAGCCTTCGCCTGTGCGATTGCCTATGCTCGCAGGCGCGGCCTAGAGATCAGCCTGCCAGCGGTGTTGACGCACTATCAAATCGACCCCACGGGGCTGGCCGAACTGCAAAATGCCTATCACATGCTGGCGATGCCGGTGCAGGCGTGGAGCGATCCTGCTTTTATGGCTCTGCTGCTCGACCATGGCCTACCTTATGCGCGCCTATCTTTACTGCGCAGCCCCGGCGCCCCAGAGTTTTTGTTACTGCCCAAAGCCCACGAGCAGGCCTTGGCGCTCGGCGACGGCTTGCGCTTAGCCGGCGCTCCCGATGTAGTCAGCTACCTGCAACAACTTAAGCGCTAAGTTGCCGCGACCTGCGCTGCCGAGCGTAACCCCCAAGAAAAGAACCAACCCCATAAAAAAGCCCCGCACTTGGCGGGGCTTAGTTTTTATCGGGCTTAATCAGGGCAGACACACCCCGTGCTGGCCACTTTGCGCCAGATCATGCAACTCACGACCGGCCACGGCGTACATGGCGTAGTCGACGCTGGTGGCAGCGCGCAGCTCAGCCAGCATGGCCCGCCAGCGGGCGACCAATACTCGATTAAGCTCTAACCACAGTGCGGTACGGGCATCGACATCCTCTGGGGCAGCATCCATCTGCAGTACCGAGACGGTAATCGCCCGCTGTTGCCAATCGAGATCGTCACGGAACGCCTCACGAGCCAAGCCTTGCCAATTATTCTCCACCGGCAAGCTGCTGATCTGTTGCAGATACCAAGTCAGATCCAGTGCGCCGCCGACGGCGAAATACGCGCTGGCAACCCGCGCCGGATCTTGCCCAGTCACATCCGAGGCTTCGATGATCGGCAGCAAGGTGTACAGATGGCTAGTGCCCGCCACCATGCGGGCCAGCGGTTCTGGTGCACCAGCCTCAACATAGCTTTGGAAACGCGCCAGCCATTGCTCACGCACCGGGCCATCGAGCATTTCATCTAAACGACCGGCCAAGGCCGCCACGCGCGGGGCAAAATGCGCCACATCGCGGGCGGCATCCAGCTCGTTACGCCGACTGCGCAAGAACCAACGGGTAGCGCGCCGACCCAAGCGCATCAGTTCATCCATCAGCATCAGTTGCAGTTCAGCCGGCACTTGGTAGTCGAGCGCCTCGATCTGCTGCCACCAGTGCGGCAACTGGAACACGTCGCGCACTATCACGTAAGCGCCAGCCACATTGGCCGCGCTCATGCCGGTGGACTCCTTCAAGCGTTGCACGAAGGTGATGCCCATGTGGTTGACCAGATCGTTGGCGATCTGGGTGCTGACGATTTCACGCTTGAGCCGATGCCGGCTCATAGCCTCGGGAAACTTGGCGGTCAACAGCGGCGGGAAAGCCGTCTGCATGTCACGCGCCAAGTATTCATCGTCGGGTACAAGGGATTTGAGCAGCGACTCTTGCAGGCTGATTTTGCTGTAGGAAATCAGCACCGACAGCTCTGCACGGGTCAGCGCCTGACCATTGGCCACGCGCTCGGCCAGTTGTTCATCGGTAGGCAAAAACTCCAGTGCCCGATCCAACTTACCGTCGGCCTCTAAGGCATTCATCAAGCGCCGGTACTCGGCGATGCGCTCACGCGCCAGCCGCTGGGCCAATGACAAGGCTTGGGTCTGTTTGTAGTTGTTGCCCAACACCAAACTGCCGACCGCATCGGTCATCTCGGCGAGCAACACATTGCGCTGCTTGCCGGTCATGTCGCCGCTGCCGACGATTTCATTGAGGAGAATTTTGATATTCACCTCGTGGTCGGAGCAATCGACGCCACCGGCGTTGTCGATAAAGTCGGTGTTGCTGGCACCGCCATTCAGGCAGTACTCAACCCGGCCGAGTTGGGTCATACCCAGATTACCGCCCTCGCCGACCACCTTGGCGCGCAGTTCGCGGCCATCGACGCGCAAGGCATCGTTGGCTTTATCGCCGACATCAGCGTGGCTTTCGCTGCTGGCTTTAACATAGGTGCCAATACCGCCGTTCCACAGCAGGTCGACCGGCGCTTTCAGCAAGGCATTGAGTAACTCGGTCGGCGGCAGTTTGTCCGCTTGGATATCGAAGCGTTGCTGCATTTGCTTGCTGATCGGGATGCTCTTGGCGCTGCGCAGGAACAAGCCACCACCTTCGGAAATCAGGCCGGCGTCGTAATCAGCCCAAGACGAGCGCGGCAGATCAAACAGTCGCTGGCGTTCGACGAAGCTCGATGCGGCATCGGGATTAGGGTCAATAAAAATGTGCATATGGTTAAAGGCGGCGACCATCTGCAGGGTTTTTGACAGCAGCAAGCCATTGCCGAATACATCGCCGGCCATGTCGCCAATGCCGATCACCGTACACGGGTCTTTTTGCACATCGATGCCCATCTCGCGGAAATGCCGCTGCACCGACACCCAGCCACCCTTGGCGGTAATGCCCATGCCTTTGTGGTCGTAACCGGCCGAGCCGCCGGAGGCAAAGGCGTCACCCAGCCAGAAGTCGTATTCACCGGCAATGCCATTGGCAATGTCGGAGAAGGTCGCAGTGCCCTTGTCGGCGGCCACCACCAAATACGGGTCGTCCTGATCGTGGCGTACCACGTTGACTGGCGGCACTACGGCGCCGTCTTTGAGGTTGTCGGTGATGTCCAGCAAACCGCTAATAAACAAGCGGTAGCAGGCAATCGCCTCGGTTTGGATTTCATCGCGAGTGCCGCCCAACGGCAAGCGCCGGGGGATAAAACCGCCCTTGGCACCCACAGGCACAATCACCGCATTCTTCACCTGCTGGGCTTTGACTAGGCCGAGCACTTCAGTGCGATAGTCTTCTTCGCGATCGGACCAGCGCAAGCCGCCACGCGCCACATCGCCAAAGCGCAGATGCACGCCTTCAACCCGAGGGCAGTAGACGAACACCTCAAACTTGGGCACCGGCCGCGGAATTTCCGGAATCGCTCGCGGATTAAATTTGAAGCTGAAATACGCCTTGGCCTGACCGTTAGCGTCCAACTGATAGAAGTTGGTACGCAGGGTGGCCTTCACCAGATCTAGGTAACGACGCAGGATGCGGTCTTCGTTAAGCACCGCGACGTTATCCAGCGCCGCGAGTATCGCCTGCTCCAAACGCTGCTGTTTATCGGCCAAATCTTCAGCACTGAGCTTGCGGGCCAGATAGAAGCGGGTTTTAAACAGCCGCACCAACTCCTTGGCAATGTCCGCATGATTAACCAGGGTGCTGGCGATATAGCTCAGGTCGAAGCCTAAGCGAATTTGTTTGAGGTAACGCGCATAGGCGCGCAGCAGCGCCACGTCACGCCACGGCATGGCGGCGGTGAGCACCAAGCGGTTAAAGGCGTCATTCTCGGCGGCGCCCTCGACGATATGCACGAAGGCATCTTGCAGAGTGTCGTTGAGTTGCTGGATGTCCACATCCAGCCCTTGCGCATAGGTGAAGGCGAAGTCGTGAATCCAGAATTCGCGGCCATTTTGCTGGCGCAAGCGATACGGGAATTCACCGAGCACGCGCAAGCCCAAATTCTCTAGAATCGGCAACACATCCGACAACGCCAGCGGCGTATCGGCGTGATACAGCTTGCAATGCAGCTGCTGCTCGGTGGACGCCAGCGGCTGATAAAAGCTCATCACCAACTTGCGTTCCGGCGACAGGCTCAACAAATGCTGCATGTCGACCACTGCCGAGTGAGCGGCAAAGCGCTCGCGATAGCCGGCTGGGAAGCCCTCCGGAAACTCACTCAGGACATTAGTACCCTGCGCCTCACCCAAACTTTCCACCACCAAGCTGGCGTAGTCATCCTTCCAGGAGCGACAGGCTTGGATCACCTCTTGCTCGATTTTTGCGATATCGATTTGCTGATGATTCTTCGGGTCAACCCGTAAAATCAGTTGCACCCGCGCCAGCACCGACTCGGAGAAGTAGGTCCAAAATTCGCAATCGCTGGCCTGCAAGCGCTCCATCAAAATCTGTTGGATTTTTACCCGAATTTCGGTGGAGTACAGATCACGCGGCACATACACCAAGCAGTAGCAAAAACGCCCGTAGGGGTCTTTACGCAAGAACAAGCGCAGCTTGTTGCGCTCTTGAATTTGCACGATGGCAATGACGGTATTGAACAGTTCATCAACCGGTGTTTGGAACAAATCGTCGCGCGGTAACACTTCAAGAATCTGCGCCAGTTCTTTACCCAAGTGCGCGCTGCTGGCAAAGCCCGAACGCAACTCAACCTCGGCCACCTTGTGACGAATATAGGGAATTTGCCGCACGCTCTCGGCATACACCGAGGAGGTGTACAGCCCTAAGAAACGGCACTCCTTGACGACTTGACCCTTGCTGTCGAGCTGGCGGATCGAGACGAAATCCGGATAGGCCGGCCGATGCACGCGGCTGGGCAACGAGGCTTTGGCAAAGGACAAGACCCGCGACTCGCGCAGGTACTCCACCGCTTGTGGCTCTATGTGCAACTCGTCTTGTTGCAGGCCGTGGCGCAGCGACTTAGATAAGCCCAGCAAGGACTGCGGGTCATAAACCATCTGGCCGCCATTTTGATCGGCCTGCACGGTGAACTCCTCATAACCGAGGAAGGTGAAGTGGTTGTCCAGCAACCAGTTCATAAAGACTTTTATTTCCGCCAACTCAGCGCTATCGACCTTGGCCTTGCTCTTATCTAGGCCAGCCAAGAGCGCTTGGGCGCGCGCCTGCATCGCCGGGAAATCCAGTACCGCTTGGCGCACCTCAGCGAGCACTTCCAGCAGCGCTTTCTCCAGCGTGCGCAGCTCACCGATATTGGCGCAGCGGTCGATCTCAAGATAAATCAGCGCTTCCTGCTGCACGCCCTCGCCCTGGCTGGCCTTATCCAACAGTTCCAACAAATCACCGTTGGCGGCGCGGCGCACGCTGAATACATTGTTTTGCAGGGTATGAATGCTGTGCCCGCGACGGTTTAGCTCCATGCGGATCGAGTCGACCAAAAACGGTAGGTCGTGGTGCAACACCTCCACCGCCGTGTGGGTCGATTGCCAACCGTGCTTTTCGTAATCTGGGTTGAACAGGCGCACTTGCGGCTGGTCTGGCTCGAAGTGCTCAAGCAGACGCCAAGCCGACAAGGTGCAACCGACCAGATCGGAGAGTCGTCGCTCGGTCAGTTCCTCCAGCGCGACTATGCCGAAAAATTGTTCGGCGAACAGATCTACTTGTGGCAGCTCCTGCTCGCTAACGTGCGGTGCCAGTGCTGCTTGCAGTTGATGCTGGAAGTCGGCTTTGCTGGCCGCGGTGAAGAACGCCATGCTAGTACTCCGTTGGCTTAGTGTTGTTATGCGGTTATAAAAAGCCCCGTGAGCAAAGTGCTCAATGAGCTGTACGCCGTAAACGATGCTGCACAACCTGCTGTTTGAGGTTAGTTCAAGAACTAAATCACAGCGCTGACGGTCAGAGATTCTTAGCCAATAGGTGCCACCGCCAGATTGCTTTAAAGTGGCGGCGATAAACCTGAAGCAACTCTCGACCAACCAGTCACATTTGCCAGAAGAGCTTACCGATGGAACACCGTGAAGCGCTTGTCGCGCTGCGACATTTTCTTTCAACCCAGATCCTTGGCCAGGAAAAACTCATTGAAAGGCTGCTGATTGCCTTGCTCGCCGACGGCCATGTGTTGGTCGAGGGGGCTCCAGGCCTGGCCAAAACCAAGGCGATTAAAGAACTCGCCGAAGGCATCGAGGCGGAGTTTCACCGCATTCAGTTCACCCCAGATTTGTTACCGGCAGACATCACCGGCACAGAAATTTATCGCCCGGAAACCGGCAGCTTCGTGTTTCAGCAGGGGCCGATTTTTCACAATCTGGTGCTGGCCGATGAAATCAACCGCGCGCCGGCCAAGGTGCAGTCGGCGCTACTGGAAGCCATGGCCGAGCGCCAGGTCAGTGTGGGCCGCAGCACTTACGCGCTGTCGCCACTGTTTTTAGTCATGGCCACGCAAAATCCGATCGAGCAGGAAGGCACCTATCCACTGCCCGAAGCCCAGCTCGATCGCTTTTTGATGCACGTTAAAATCGGTTTCCCGGACGCCGCAGTGGAGCGCAAAATCCTCCAGCAGGCGCGTGGCGAAGCCCTCAACGGCGAAAATAAGCCGGAGCACAAACTCACCCAAGAGGCGATCTTCGCCGCCCGCAATGAAATTCTCGGCCTATATATGGCCGACGCGGTGGAGGAATACTTGGTGCAGTTGGTAATGGCCACCCGCACCCCGGCCAAGTTCGACCCAGAGTTAGCCCAGTGGCTGACCTACGGCGCCAGCCCGCGCGGCTCGATTGCGCTGGATCGTTGCGCGCGTGCCCACGCTTGGCTGGCCGGGCGCGACTTCGTCAGTCCGGAAGATATTCAAGCGGTGCTGTTTGATGTGCTGCGCCATCGGATCATCTTGTCGTTTGAGGCCGAAGCCGCCGGCATCGATCAAGACCGCGTGCTACAGCGCATTCTCGATGTGGTCGCCGTTGCCTAAATGTCGCTCTTAACCCCGCAGGCTTTTAGCCCCCAACCCGGCGTGCAGGTCAGCCTTAATCAGCTGATCGACCTGCGCCATCACGCCCGTGAGTTGCAGTTGTTTTCCACCCATGCCAAGCACAGTCCGCTGGCCGGCTTGCACCACTCCAAACTGCGTGGGCGCGGGGTTGATTTTGATCAGGTGCGCGTGTATCAACCGGGCGACGATGTGCGCACTATCGACTGGCGCGTCACGGCGCGCAGTCAGGTGCCGCACACCAAGGTGTTCCATGAGGAGCGCGAGCGGCCGATTTATATTCTGGTCGAGCAAAGCCGACGTTTGTTCTTCGGTAGCGGCTTGATGTTTAAGTCGGTGCTCGCCGCCCACGCGGCCAGCCTCATTGGCTGGGCCACGCTGGGGCATAACGACCGCATCGGTGGCTTGGTGTTTGGCGGTGCGCAACAGCACGAGGTTAAACCTCGGCGCAGCAAGCAAAGCCTGCTGCAACTGCTCAACCGCTTGGCCCTGGCTAATCAAGCGTTGCACGTCGATAGCCAAGTCGACCCAGAAGACTTCAGCCTCGCCCTGCGCCGCGCCCGTGAAGTGCTGCGGCCCGGCAGTTTGGCGATGGTGTTGTGCGATGAGCGGGCTTTATCTGACAGCTCCGAGCAACAACTGACGCTGCTCGCAAGGCATACCGACTTACTCCTATTGCCGCTGTCTGATCCGCTGGATCACGACCTGCCCGCTGCGGGTTTATTGCGTTTTAGTCAAGGTGAAGCCGAGCTTGAACTGGACACCCACTACAGCGAATTACGCCACGCGTATCGTCAACACGCCCAGGCGCGCAGCGCTCGCTGGAAGCTGCTGGCGCAAAAGCTAGGCATTCCCCTGATGCCGCTGAACACCCAAAGCCCAGCGTTGGAGCAGTTGCGCGAGCATCTGCAGGCACTGCGGCCGAGAAAATCCCGATGAATCCCCTTGAACAACTGCAACCCCTGATCGCCCCCGCGGCCATTCAATGGTGGCCGCCCGCGCCGGGTTGGTGGCTGCTGGCGGCACTCCTGCCGGTGCTGGCGTGGGGCTTATGGCGGCTGCTGCGTAAACTGCCCAAGCAGCGGCAAAACAAGCGCGACCAGCTGACCCTCGACCCGCTGCGCACAGCCGCCTTGGCCGAGCTGGCACTGTTGCCCAAGCCTTATGACCAGCCCGCCGGCGTCTGGCTGCAGCAGCTTAATGGCCTACTGAAACGCCTGTGCCGCAGCCACTACCCAGACAACCACAGCCACACCTTAAATGGTCGTGCTTGGCTGGCGTTCCTCGACAGCCGTTGCCCGGCAGCGGGCCTGACCCGTTGGATGGTGTTGGTGGATGGCGCTTATCGGCCGCAATGCAAGATGGACGACAAGGCCATCGAAGGCCTGAATCAGTCGATTGAAATTTGGATTCGTAAACATGTTTGAGTTCACCTGGGTGTGGGTCTTCCTGCTCGCGCCACTGCCCTGGATTATGCGGCACCTGCTGCCAGTCGCCGACAGCGGCCAAGCATCGCTCAACGTCAGTTTTTTACCCGAGCTTGAAGCCTTGGCCGGGCGCCGCGCACGCGCGAATTTATCGGCTTGGCAACAGCAACTGCCCTTTGCCCTGATCTGGCTGTTGTTGCTGCTGGCTGCGGCGCGCCCAGAGTGGCTCGGCGAACCTTTGCCGCTGCCCGCCAGTGGCCGCGACCTGATGATTGCGGTGGACGTGTCCGGCTCGATGGAGCAACAAGACATGCAGTGGCACGGCCAAGACATCGACCGCCTAGAGTTGGTCCAGCACCTGTTTAGCGACTTTATCGAGCAACGCCGTGGCGACCGCGTCGGCCTGATTCTGTTTGGCAGCCAAGCCTATCTGCAAGCCCCGCTGACTTTCGACCGCCGCACCGTGCGCACCTGGCTGGATGAAGCGGTGATTGGCATTGCCGGCAAAAACACCGCGATCGGCGATGCCATCGGCTTGGCGGTTAAACGCCTACGCCAACGCCCGGCCAATAGCCGGGTACTGGTGCTGATCACCGATGGCGCTAACACCGCCGGCGCTATTGAGCCTTTGACTGCCGCCCGTTTGGCCGCCGAACAAGGCGTGAAGATTTACCCGATTGGCATAGGTTCGGATCCAGACGCCGGCATCACCGGAATGTTTGGGCTTAATCCGAGTTCCGATCTCGACGAGCCAAGCCTGCGCGCCATTGCCAGCCAAACCGGCGGGCAGTATTTCCGCGCCCGCGACGCCGATGAGCTGGAGGCGATTAAAGCCAGCCTCGACCAACTCGAACCCGTCGCCCAGCAAGCCACCCAAGCACGCCCGACACATGCCCTGTACTGCTGGCCACTGGCCGGCGCGTTGTTGCTGAGCATGCTGCTGGTCGGCCGCGAACTCTGGCCAAATCTGGCGCAACTCAAGCCTAAGTGGCCACGGAGGCAGCCATGAGCATCCTCGCTGAACTGTGGCCACAATGGTTAAGGCCGTGGTGGCTACTCGTACTGCCGTTACTGGGCTGGCTAGTCTGGCAACTGTGGCATCGCCAACAACGCGCGGGGCGCTGGCAAAGCCTGCTACCGTCGGCCTTTCATCAGGTGCTGCTGAGTGGCAGCACTAAACGTAACAGTCGCCTGCCGTGGCTAGCGTTGGGCTTGGCTTGGCTGCTGGCCGTGCTGGCGCTATTGGGCCCGAGCTGGCAACGGGTCGAGCAGATCAGCCAAAAACGCGCCGACGCGCTGGTGGTGGTGCTCGCACTCACCCCCGCGATGCTCGCCAGCGACCTACCGCCCACCCGCCTGGCCCAAGCCAAACGCAAACTGCAAGACTTGCTGCAAAGCCGGCGCGACGCGCAAACCGCCATCGTCGTGTATGCCGGCAGCGCCCACACCGTGGTGCCACTCTCGGACGACCTAGCAACCAGTCGCAACCTGATCGACTCGCTCAGCCCGGCAATCATGCCAGCCGCCGGCCAGCGCGCCGATTTAGCGGTTGGCTTGGCCACTGAGTTACTCAAACAAGGTGCGCAAGGCGCTGGCAAAGTCCTGTTAATCACCAGCGACCTTAGCTCCGAGGAGCAAGACGGCATTCGCCAGGCCTTGAAAAAGACCAATGTCGAACTGCTAATTCTCGGTATTGGCACCCGTGACGGCGCGCCCATTGCGCTAGCAGACGGTGGTTTTCTCAAAGACGCCCAAGGCGCCATTCTCTTGCCGCGTTTAGACAGCAGCGGCCTGAAGGCGCTTGCCAAGCAACAGGGCGGACGTTATGCCGACGCCCGCTTGGATGATGAGGATTTACGCGCGCTGAACTTACTCGACGGCGTACAAACCCTGCGCGAGGGCGATGAACCTATACAGCTGAGCAGCTGGGCCGACCAAGGCCACTGGCTGTTACTGCCGCTGTTGCTGCTCGGTGCGTGCGCCGGCCGACGTGGTTGGCTATTTTGCTTGCCGCTGCTGTTGCCCTTATTACTGGCAGCGCCGCAACCCAGCTATGCCTTCGAGTTTAAAGACCTGTGGCTACGCCCCGACCAGCAGGGTCAGCACCTGCTTGAGGCGCAAAAGCCACTGGAAGCGGCCAAACGCTTCGACGACCCACAATGGCAGGGCCAAGCGTTGTACCAAGCAGGCGATTTTAGCGGCGCCGCCGAGCGTTTCGCCCAAGGTTATGAGGCTACCGACCACTACAACCGCGCCAATGCCTTGGCCAAAGCCGGCGAGCTAGAAGCGGCCATCGACGCCTACGAGCAAGCACTCGAGCGCCAACCCGAACTTGCCGCCGCAAGACAAAACAAGGCCTTAGTCGAGCAAGCCTTGCTGCAACAAAAGCAGCAGCAAAAACAAGATCAGCAAAAGGATCAGCCAGAAAACTCGCAAGAAAATAAAGACCAGCCGCGACAAGATCAACAGTCGTCACAGCAGCAAGGCAAACAAGGTCAGGACGGCAAACCAGGGCAGCCATCTAACGACCCCGCGCAACAGGCGCAAGACGCCAAGGACGCGCAACCGTCTGCCGAGCAAGCCGATCAGCAGCCAAAGACCCAGCCCTCGCCAGCGGACAAACCCAGCGCCAGCCCAACCGACAAAAATCCAAGCGAGCCTAGGCCACAGCCTAACCAAGAGCTAAAGCCATCCACTGAAAACAACCCGGGCAAGCCCGACCAACAATCGTCTAAGGCCCAAGACCCGCAAGCAGCAAACGCCAAGACCGACGGCAAACCAGCCGGCAAACCCGGCGACAGCGCCGAGGGTTCAGCACAACCGGCACTGGATGCCGAGCAACGGCAAGCATTAGAGCAATGGCTGCGGCAAATCCCGGATGAACCCGGCGAGTTACTGCGGCGTAAATTTTGGTACCAACAGCAACAGCGTCAGGAACAATCGCGATGATCTGCCACCGACTTGCACTGCCTTTTATCCTGTTCCTGAGCCTGCTGTGCGCCCTTTTCAGTCTATCGGCGCAGGCCGAGGGCTTTAGCGCACAGGTTGACCGCGCCCAGTTGAGCGAGGGTGAAACCGTAGAACTGACCCTGCAATCGGACGACATCACCCTGTTCGGCAAACCCGACTTCAGTCCACTGAATGATTTATTTGAGGTACTGGGCAGCCGCCAACTCAATCAAATCAACAGTAACAATGGCAAGTCCCACTCCAGCACTAGCTGGGTGATCACCTTGCAACCCAAGCAAACCGGCTACGTGGTGATTCCACCGCTGCAACTGGGCGACGCCACGAGCCAGCCAATTACCCTGCATGTGCTCAGCGCCGACAGCCAAACGCCAAACGCGCAGGGCAACTTGGCGCCAATATTTATCGAAGCCAGCCTCGATCAAGACAGCGTGTATGTGCAGGCCCAAGCCATTTTGACCCTGCGTATTTATCACTCGGTGTCCCTATATAACGACAGCAGCCTGACCCCGCTGCAGATGAGTGATGCCCGCATCGAACAGCTCGGCGAGCCGCGCACTTACGAAAAACTCTTCAATGGTGTGCGTCACGGCGTAATCGAACTGCGTTACGCGATTTTTCCCCAGCAAAGCGGTCAGCTGAGCATTCCGGCGCTGCAATTTAGCGCCACTGTGGCCAACGCACGGCAGAGCAATAACTACGATCCATTCGGCCAATCGGGCCGCCTAAGCCGAGTCAAATCGGCAGCCATAGCGCTACAGGTAAAACCTAAACCCGCCGACTACCCAGCCGATGCCGCGTGGCTGCCAGCGCGGGCATTGACCCTCAACGAAAGTTGGAACCCGCAACCGAGCAACAACATCAAGGTTGGCGACTCCTTAACCCGCAGCCTTACCTTGAGCGCCGAAGGCCTCTCCAGCGCCCAACTGCCGCCCTTGCCCAGCAGCCAAAGCGCCGGCCTGCGCAGCTACCCAGACCAGCCGCAACTGAGCAATAAAATCAATGCGCAAGGCCTACTCGGCACTCGCGAAGAACGCCAAGCCTTAGTGCCTAATCGTGCTGGCACGATCGAACTGGCGGCGCTGGATATCCCTTGGTGGAACACCCAAACCGATAAACTCGAACACCTCAGTCTGGCCGCGCGGCAGTTAGACGTGATCGCGAGTGCCGAGCAACCAGCAGCACCGAGCAACCCGTCAGCGACATTATTGCCAGCCGTCGAAGGCCCAGCGTTATGGCCATGGCAACTGGCCTGCGGCTTACTCAGCGCTACCAGCCTGCTGGGTTTTGGCCTGTGGTGGCGCGCCCGCCGCCAGCCGGCCATTGCCGCCGCCAGCCAAACTGGCCCCAGCCCGCGCACCTTACTGGACGACCTAAAACGCGCCTGCCAAAGCAATGAACCGCACGCCACCCGCCAAGCGCTGGACGCTTGGGCACGTCAACAACCAGAAACCTTAGCCGAACTCGCCGCCCGCTTTGTGCCCTTGTCGGCAGCCCTCGACGGCCTCAACGGCGCGCTCTACAGCGAAACCGGCCAGCACTGGCAAGGTGAAGACCTCTGGCGCGCCGTGCGCACCTTACCCGCCGCCGAGACCATGGGTGTTAGCGCGCAAGAACCAAGCCCACTACCGCCGCTGTACCCGCGTTAAATTGCCTGCGAACGTTTAGCGGCAGTTTGTTGCATGCAGCTGTTGTAGGCGTAACCCACCGATGCGCGAGGTGCGCCACGCCACCAAGCGGTGATCGGCAGGTCTCAACAGCTAACGGGTACACAGCCATAAAAAAGGCTATGTACCCGTTAAGTGTTGATGGCAAACAGTAGGGTGGGCTTCAGCCCACCAAGTCCCTTATCGCGCGGCGGTGGGCTCAAGCCCACCCTACAAAATCGACCTGCAACAGCTAACGGGTATACAGCCATTAAAAATGGCTATGCCCCAGTTATGTGTTGCGCCAATTTTTAGCGCGTCACCCGCCTACATTGCGGCATGGCCACTACCGGTTTCGCCCCTCGGCGAGTTACTTTCTCTTTGCTCGCGCAAAAGAGAAAGTAACCAAAGAGAAAGCGCGCCCGAAATCCGGGTTTCGCTACGCTCAACTTCCCTCGTTCCGGTGCTGCTCCGAGGGTCGGCAAGACGGGCCATCCATGGCCCAACATGCCTCGTTTGGCGTCCATGCCAAACGCCCCTCTACGCAACACCTGCACTCGGCCTCCTGACGGTACTTTTGGACCGAGTCGTTAGGCCGATTTCCGATTGCTTTTGGCTTTTGGCTTTTGGCTTTTGCAAACTTACAGCCGATAGGCTGGAACGCCGAACCAATTCATTCGCGCCGGGACAAACGCCCCTTTTCAGCAGGCCGAACGCAATCGTTGCGTAGCGGGTTGAGCGGCAGGATGCCGCGAGAGCTGTGTTGGGCCACGGATGGCCCGTCGCAGCGTGCCCACGGAGCAATGATTGCGTGAGGGAAGTCGAGCGCAGCGAGACCCGGATGGCAGGGGCAAGCCTTCTTGGTTACTTCTGGGGCGACTGCCAGAAGTGACTCGACGTAAAGGCGAAACCAATCG
>JBILAR010000145.1:0-6227 GCA_044354115.1 Pseudomonas sp.
AGAGTGACTATTCGCCTCAAAAGAGCGCAAAAACTGCCTCAAACCGGTCTTTCCCTCGCTACGGACGCCTAAGCCCGACAGGCTGCTAGTGCCAAAAAGCCGGACAGGCGACTAACTGATATACAGCTTGCTCGACCCCGGCAGTTGCTCAACCAGTTGCCAGCCCAGCAGCTGCGCCGGGGTGCTGTAACCGCCCGGTTGTGGATTAGCCAGCAACCACTGCACCACATGCAAGGCGCTGTGAACGGTGAGTTCATAACCGTTATGGGTTTCGATCCGGGCGGTTTTCACTTCGCCTTTGGCGTTGCGCACCTCGCCCCACACGGCCGTGCGCAAGCTCGCGCGTTGTTCGGCCGTCGGGCCTTTGACCCAGCGATTAATCACCCCAGTGAGCAGCCGTTGCAGCCACGGCCAAGCAAAGGCCGGGCGTATGCCGTCGAGGCCACGCATCAGTTGAATCATCATTTTTGGCGCCGGCACGTAGACGCTAATGGCGGGAATCGCCGTGCTGTAATAGGCCGTCACCACGTCGCCCCACGGAATGGTCATGGCCCATTTGGGCCCATAACCGAAATCGACTAGGCGCTTTTTGTAGCCGTTAGGCACGCTGATTAACGTACCGTGCTCGCGCACCTTGCCGCCGTCGGCGAGGTTTTCCAGCATGGTTTTACTGGTGCCGGGGCTCAGGCCGCTGGCGGTATCAAAACCCAAAGTTAACTCGATGGCATCCGGCATGGCGGCCTTCAGCGCCACCGCCACACAGTCACTGGGCACCACATCAAAGCCAACCCCCGGACACACCACCACGCCGGCCGCTTTGGCCTGTTCATGCAGGCTATGGGCATGTTCGAACACCGTGTATTCGCCGGTAATATCCAAATAATGCGCGCCAGCCGCTAGGCAGGCTTGCAACATGGGTGCGGCGGTGGCTGAAAACGGCCCGGCGCAA
Organism: Pseudomonas sp.; assembly: GCA_044354115.1. GTDB lineage: Bacteria > Pseudomonadota > Gammaproteobacteria > Pseudomonadales > Pseudomonadaceae > Aquipseudomonas. The sequence goes on from JBILAR010000145.1 coordinate 950, forward strand.
TTGAGCACCAGTTGCACATCGGCCAGGGCTTTGCTGCTGGCGGCTTGATTGGATAAATCGAACTGGCGCACCGGCAGGCCAAGCTCCGTGCCTAAGCGTTGGATGTCGGCGCTGCGCCCGGCCAGTATCGGTTGTAGGCCAAGGCTCTTGGCTTGCTGTGCAATTAGGCGGCCGGTGTAACCGTTAGCGCCATAAATCAGCCAGTTTTTCATTGTGTGGTCCTCACTTGGGCAACTGCGCGAATTCAGCTTGGAGCTTTTGCATTTCTGCCATCACCGCCTGAGTAAACTCCGGGCCGGTCCAGGCACGGTAGTTCTGTGCGGCAAACGCCCGGGCATTTTGACAATACAAGTAGGCGGTTAAGCGATTGCGTACATAGTTATTTTGGCTGCGCTGGACCTTGCCCGGCGCACCCATGACGATCGAGTTAGCCGGTATCACCGTGCCCTCTTTAAGAAAAGTATGCCCGGCGATGATGCAATTATCACCGATCACACAGCCGTCCATAATGGTCGAGTTAACCCCGATCAGGCAGTTGTCGCCAATCGTACAACCGTGAATGGTGCAGTGATGAGTGATCGAGCAATGACTGCCGATAATGGTTGGGCTGTAGTCGCCGATGTGCAACATGACGAAATCTTGAATATTGCTGTAAGCACCAATCACTATCTCTTGGTGCTCGGCGCGAGCCACGGCATTGATCCACACCGACGCATGCTCATGCACGCTGACCTTGCCATATAAGTGCGCGCTGTCATGCACGTAGGCGCTTTCGTGCACAGTTACATCCGGGCCTAGTACCGCCATTGCTGCTCTCCTGGGCTGCGTATTTTGCGTCTGACACTAAACAACAACGGCCCGCCAAGGCGAGCCGCTGGGCATGTCGGCAATCGTGCTTACAGCAGAACGGCGGTCGCTGCGGCGTAGTCTGGCTCGTCGCCGATTTCCGCGACTAGCTCGCTGTGCAGCACCTGGTCGTTTTCATCCAGCACCACCACCGCGCGAGCGGCCACACCGGTCAATGGACCGCTGCTGATGGCTACGCCGTAATCGTTCAGAAAGGCTGCGCCGCGCATGGTCGACAGGTTGATCACATTGGCCAAACCTTCGGCGCCACAAAAGCGCGACTGGGCGAAGGGCAAATCAGCCGAGATGCACAGCACCACGGTATTCGCCAACTTGCTGGTTTCGGCGTTGAATTTACGCACCGAGGTGGCGCAGGTAGGTGTATCTACGCTTGGAAAAATGTTCAGCACCTTGCGCTGGCCGGCAAATTTGCTCAGCGGCACATCAGCCAAATCGTTGCCGACCAAGCTGAAGGCTGGGGCGGTTTGACCGGCTTGCGGCAAAGTGCCGGCAACTTGTACTGGGTTACCGTGCAGGGTTACTTGCGACATGAGAGTTCCTTAGCTGGGTCAATGGTCAATAGAAAACCCAGTAAACCACGGCGCAATATCCAATGGCCGGGGCAACTGTGGTTTTTGTTTAGCAAAATATTGCATCAGTAACGCGCTGGATAATCCCACCTAACGTCATAGGGCAAGAGCAACACTGGCTTTGAGCACTGTCTGCGGATTGGGATGAAACAGCACATGCTCAAGAATAGGCCCGATGGCCACTTCACCCACTTTGCGGTAGCCCTGACGTTGATAAAACTCCAGATACCGCCCATTGCCGGTGTCCAGCACTATGCCTTGCGAGTTTGGGTCTTGCGCGCACCAGTCATGCAGCGCGCCCAGCAGTTGTTCGCCGAGGTGTTGGCCTTGAAACTCAGGATGCACGCCCATCAGCGGCAATAAATGATGCGGGCCATCCGGCAAACAAGCGGCCACCGCCGCGTGGTAGTCCAGATAGCGGCGCGTGCAGCGAAATCCCGCGCTCAGCAGCATACGCAAACGCCAGCTCCAACTTTCGGTAACTTCCAAGCGGCGCTGTGGCGGCGCCACCAAGACGATTCCCACCAGCCGATCATCCTTGAGCAAACCAATGGCCGGCAGTTCCTCGGCGAAATGCCGCTGCACCAACTCGCGCACAGTGGCGCGCACGCGTTGGTCGTAGCCACTGCGCTGCGACTCAAACAAATAGGCAAAGGTCGGTTCATGGCGATAGGCGTGATACAGCAAGGAGCGCGCCTCACGGGCGTAACCTGCATCCAACAGACGAACTTCAACGGGCGATGTGGGCATCGGCTGACCTCTTATGCAATTAGGTTACGGGCCTAACCCCACGTTAGCATTGCCGCTGGGTGGCGGCCAGATAACTGTCAGCCAGCACGCAGATCGACGAGGGTCTGTTGCCGTTTCATTCGCGGCCGCGCCGGAGCCTGTTTTTGCGCGAGGCAAGGGCAGCGCCCGCTCCCGGCGGGCTTGCTGCATTTCCCACATCCATGTGGGTCACAGAGGAGCGTGATTTGGTTGTTCCAAATGAGCAACGAGAAACGCCGCTTCGCGCAAAAATAGGCCCGGCCCTTCGGGTTGTGCGAGAAATGGCCCCCGCTGTTGTTGCAGGACTTGCCAAGGGAATAACCATTACCTGCGTCCTGCGCCTAACCGGGGGCCATTTCTCGCGGCAACGCGGCTTGCGATGAAACGGCAACAGACCCTAACATCGCGGCCTTAACGCGCCACTGCCAAGGATTCTGTGCATGAAGATTGTTTCGTTCAATATCAACGGCCTGCGTGCCCGCCCGCATCAATTGGCGGCGCTGATCGAGAAACACCAGCCGGATGTGATCGGCCTGCAGGAAACCAAAGTCAGTGATGAGCAGTTCCCGTTGGAAATGGTCGAGGCGCTGGGCTATCAGGTGCATTACCACGGGCAAAAAGGCCATTACGGCGTGGCATTACTCTCGCGCCAAGCGCCCTTGAGCCTGCACAAAGGCTTTGCCAGCGACGCTGAAGACGCCCAACGGCGGTTTATTTGGGGCACCTTTAGCGACGCCAACGGCCAGCCCATTACCATCATGAATGGCTATTTTCCCCAAGGCGAAAGCCGTGATCATCCAACTAAGTTTCCCGCCAAGGCGCAGTTTTATGCGGACTTACAACACTTGCTGGAGAGCCAGTTCCAGCCGAATCAGCCGTTAATCGTGATGGGCGATATCAATATTTCGCCCGCCGACGGCGATATTGGCATTGGCCCGGACAACGCCAAACGCTGGCTGCGTACCGGTAAATGCAGCTTTTTACCCGAGGAGCGTGAGTGGCTACAGCGCCTTAAAGATTGGGGGCTGCACGACAGTTACCGCCAACTTCATCCTGAAGTGACGGACAACTTCAGTTGGTTTGATTACCGCAGCCGCGGCTTCGAAGATGAGCCCAAACGTGGCCTGCGCATCGACGTAATTCTGGCCAGCGACGCCCTGCAAACACGCATTCAAAGCGCAGGCATCGACTATCAACTGCGCGGCATGGAGAAGCCCTCCGACCACGCACCCATCTGGTTGCAGTTGAGCTAGGGACGTCACCGCCAGCGGCGGCGGAACCGAACCTTAGGTGAGTCAGTTAAGTCGCCGTCATATTTTTGTCACTTGTCTGACTTAATCTGCGCAGCACGTTCCTCTCTCACCTAAGGTGGATGCCAGCATGCTGCGCAAATCGTCTATCGCTGAACACGACACCTGGGGCCGCACCAGCGGCTGGCTGATTCTGGGCTTTCTTTGCTATGCCTTGCCTTGGCGGGTGTTCGCCGCCCTGCCCTTGCCGCAAGCTGGGCAACCGGCGCTACAAATTCAGGGTTCTAACACCATAGGTGCGCGCCTCGGGCCTGCATTAGTGCGCGGAATGTTTGAGGAGCAAGGCTTTCACAATGTTCAAGTCGAGCCTGGCTATGCCGCCAACGAGGTGCGTATCTCGGCGGTTAACTCAGCCAAACAGCCGGTATTTATCGAAGTTGCCGCTCATGGCTCAGGCACCGCGTTTGTTGCGCTAAAAGACGCCAGCGCACAACTTGGGGCTTCATCGCGGCCGATTAAAGCGACTGAGGCACAAGCGTTGGCTGCTCTGGGCGATTTTAATAGCGCCGCCGCCGAACATGTCATCGCCATCGACGGCTTAGCGGTGATCCTCAACCAGCAAAATACCCTGCGCAGCTTAAGCACCAGTCAGATTGCCCAAGTCTTTAGCGGTGAGATTAAAACCTGGGAAGAACTGGGCGGCACGGGTGGGCCGATTCATCTGTATGCCCGCGACGACAAATCCGGCACCTTCGATACCTTTAAAGAGTTGGTGCTCACGGCTAACGGTAAGACTTTAGCGGCCAGCAGCAAACGCTTTGAGTCCAGCGAAGCGCTGTCCGATGCGGTCAGCCAAGACCCACAAGGCATCGGCTTTATTGGCTTGCCGTATATTCGCCAAGCCAAAGCGCTGGCGGTGACCGATGGCCAATCGCAGCCGATGCTGCCCAGCCCCACCTTGGTGGCGACCGAAGACTATCCGCTGTCGCGCCGGCTGTTTTTCTACACCCCACCGAGTGCCGCCAACCCTTGGGCACAAGCCTTGGTGAAATTCACCCACAGTGCAAAAGGCCAGGCGATTGTGGCGCAAATTGGCTTTATCCCGCAGAGCGTTAGCGCGGTAAAGGTCAATGCCACCTCCAGCATGCCGCCGATCTACCGTGAACTGGCCAATCAGGCGCAGCGCTTAACCGTCAACTTTCGTTTCCAGCAAGGTAGCGCCAGCTTGGACAACAAGGCGCTGCGTGATATTGAGCGCTTGCAGGAGTATTTAAGCGCCAATAATAAACAGCAGCACAGTGTGGTTTTGGTTGGCTTTGGCGACCCTAAGGTGGATGAAGCACACGCCGCGATCATGTCCAAATGGCGCGGCCAAGTGGTGCGCCGCGAACTGAGCAAGGGCCAGGTCATAGTCGATAAAATTATCGGCCTTGGCGCCGAACTGCCGGTGGCCAATAACCAAGGCGACGACGGCCGCATTAAGAACCGCCGCGTCGAGGTGTGGGTGTACTAACCGCGAGCCTAGCAGCCTGTCGGGCTTGACCGTTCGTAGCGAGGGAAAGACCGGCTTGAGACAGTTTCTGCGCTCTTTTGAGGCCAATAGTCATTCTATTCAACGAGAAAGAGCGCAGAAAATGGCCAAGTCCGGCTTTTCCGCAGTAGAACAGCGTCAAGTCCGACAGGCTGCTAGGTTCTGTTAGGTAAGTGAACGCGCCGCGCTTACCTCAACAGAACTCTGGAAAGAGCCTCAAGCCTAAATTACATTTCTGTCAGCTTCTGGTTGGCGTACAGATTTACCCGCACACTCAAGCCATCCCAGCGAAA
>JBILAR010000040.1:0-26673 GCA_044354115.1 Pseudomonas sp.
ACGAACATGTTGTCGATCGACAGCGACTGCTCAATCAGGTAGCCGGCGAGGAATTCCAGTGTCTTGCGCTGGGCCACTGCGGCGCCGAACGTGCCGTGTAGATACCACCAGAGCAAAGCGGCGAAGACCAGCGCCAGACTGCTCCAGGCGATGACCCAGGCCAGTGCCTCGCGCACCGAAACACGATGCGCCTTACGTCCGCCGAAGACGAACAGATCCAGCGCCAACATGGCGAGGACGAAGCCGATAAAGGCGGCCCACATCCACGGCTCGCCGACACTTATGGCGGTCATGCTACTACCCAAGGTTGACCGATACGCATGGCAGTCATTTCGTTATCCCGGGTTGGCCGATACGCATGCTGCTTACTCCGCTACCCCAGATTTCAGTAAGGGGTTCGAAGCCGTTGCAAGCAGCCTTATAGAACAGTAGCTCAGCATGCTCAATGGCGAAATACCAGCCATGCAAAGGGCTAAGGGGTTGGCAACGTTCATGCTAGAGGCTATCGCAGCAGCAGTTGAGGCTCACGGCAAAACGAAGCGAAACAGTTCTGCGGACTTGCCCGGCAAGGTCAGTTTGAGTACGGCTTTGCTGCCCACGGCGGCTTGATAAGCGCCTTGCGCCATCAAGGAGTTGGCACCAGAGGGCGCCAGTGCTAGCACTTGTTTGGCACCGCCGCTCAATAGGGTGACCTCCCCTTGCGCCCCTGCGCTGTCGATAGACACGCCGTCGTGGTCACGCACGTACACCATCAGCATGCCACCGGCTAGGCTCAGCTCGGCGGTATTGCCGGACGCGGCCTCGGTGACCACACCCTCATGCTGGGGCGCTTGCGGGGCATCTTCATGGGCATAAGTGGCGCTCGCGGCCAGCAGCAAGCTGCTGCTCAATAGCAAACTGCTGAAGGTTTTTTTCAGGGTAATTGCGTTCATGCTGGACCTCGGATTGATAGGTGTAGGGGTTAAAAAATGGCGATGTTCCAGTTACCTGCTGAACGTCACACACCTTGTAGGAGGGGCTTTAGCCGCGACCAGCGCACCGTCATCGCGGCTAAAGCCCCTCCTACAAAAGCGGCAACCCATGCAACACATAACCGCTACAAAACTTAGAGCATGGTTTGATCTTGGTCATCCAATAGGCGCTGCAAGGGTGCCCGGCCAAATAGCCAGAACATCAAGGGCGTCAGCAAGCTGTCCATAATGGTCGAGCTGACCAGACCGCCGAAAATCACCACCGCCACTGGGTGCAAAATCTCCTTACCGGCGGCATCGGCGGCAAACAGCAGCGGCAGCAAGGCCAGCGCGGCGGTCAAGGCGGTCATCAATACCGGCGTGAGGCGCTCCAGCGAGCCACGCACGATCATCGCTTGGCCAAAGGTTTCACCTTCGAACTTGCACAGATTGATGTAGTGGCTGACCTTCAAAATACCGTTGCGGGTGGCGATGCCGGTCAGGGTGATAAAGCCGACCAGGGACGCCACCGACAAAGAAATCCCCGCCAGCCACATGGCGATCACGCTGCCGATCAGCGCCATGGGGATATTGCCCATGATCAGCGCCGCCAGTACCGCCGACTTATAACGGCTGTAGAGCACCATAAAAATCAGCGCAAGGGACACCAGCGACAAGCCGGCGATCAACTTACTGGCCGCTTCTTGGGCCTGAAACTGCCCTTCGAGGCTGACAAAATAGCCTTCAGGCAGCTTCTGCTCGGCCAATACGCTACGAATTTGCTCGATGATGGCGGCCATGTCCGAGCCGTCGGAGTTGGCGGCAATCACGATGCGTCGGCGGCTATTCTCGCGGCCAATCTGGTTGGGGCCGTCGGACTCCTCGATGCTCGCCACTTGCGCCAAGGGCACCTTGCCATGCGGCGTATCAATCAGGATATTGCCCAGCCCTTGCGGATCACGGGCCGAATCCGGCAGGCGCACCACCAGATTGAAGCGTTTGTTGTTGTCGACGATCTGGGTGATGGTGTCGCCCTCACTCAGGGTCTCCAAGGTTTGCAGCAAGCTGCCCGGCGACACGCCCAGTTGCGCGGCGCGGTCATAGTCCAGGCGCACCTTGATTTGCGGGATCAGCACCTGCTTTTCAATTTGCAGGTCGGTCAGGCCGGGAATCTGCGCCAGTTGCTCTTTTAACCCGGCGGCGATGCCGCGCAAGGTATCCAGATCGTCGCCGTAAACTTTCAAGGCGATCTGCGCCCGCACCCCAGAGAGCAGATGATCCAAACGATGGGAGATTGGCTGGCCGACCGTGACCGTGGCTGGCAACAGCGCCAGGCGCTGACGAATATCGGCCATGACGGCTTCACGCGAGCGCTCGGAGCGCTTCAGGTCGACGTCGATCTCGCTGGAATGCACGCCCTCGGCATGTTCATCCAGCTCGGCCCGACCGGTGCGCCGGCCGACGCTTTTCGCCTCCGGCACTTCAAGAATCAGTATTTCCGCCAAACTGCCAATCCGATTGGACTCGCTCAGCGAGGTGCCCGGATTAAGCAGCAGGCTGATGGTTAAGGTGCCTTCGTTAAAGGCCGGCAAAAACGCCTTGGGGAAATACGGCACCGTGGCCAAGGCGGCGATCAGCAGCAACACAGCGCCGATCAGCGCCACTTTAGCGTGGGCAAAAGAGGCCAGTAACAGCCGCCGATCCCAATGCTTAAGCCAGCGCACCAGAGGCGAATCGCCGTGGCCGATTTGTTTCATCTTCGGCAGTAAGTAGAAACAGAGTACCGGGGTGACCGTCAGGGCCACCAGCAAACTGGCCAGAATTGAGGTGATGTAAGCCACCCCCAGCGGCGCAAACAAGCGCCCTTCGATCCCTGGCAAGGCAAACAGCGGCACGAACACCAGCACCACCACCAGCGTTGCGACTATCACCCCGGAGCGCACTTCATTGCAGGCCGCGGCTATCACCTTAATGATTTCGCTGACGCTCTTGGGTTGTTGCTCCTTGAGACGGCGTAAGACGTTTTCGACATACACCAAGGCGTCGTCCACCAGCTCGCCAATGGCAATCGCCAGCCCGCCCAAGGTCATCACGTTGACCGACAGGCCCAGTGCTTTGAAGACTAAAAAGGTAATGGCCAGCGCCAACGGAATGGCCGTCAGGGAAATCAGCGTGGTGCGCACATTCATCAAGAACAGCAGCAAGATGATCGCCACCATGATGGCGCCATCGCGCAGGGCTTCTTGCACGTTGGCAATCGAAGCGTCGATAAAATCGGCCTGGCGAAACGACACTTGCGGCGGGCTGATTCCCGCCGGCAAGGCTTTGCTCAGGCTGGCTAGGGCCTCTTCGATTTGCCCGGTGAGTTTGATCGAGTCGGCGTTGGGCTGTTTCTGCACGCTAACAATCACCGCCGGTTTGCCGGCGAAACCGGCATCGCCGCGTTTGAAGGCCGCCGCGAATTTAACCTCGGCGACTTGTTTGAGCAGAATCGGCTGGCCATTGACTACCTTGACCGCCAGATTCTGCATGTCCGCCAGCTTGGTGGTGCGGCCCATATTGCGGATCAGGTATTCGCGGGCATTCTGTTCCAGGTAGCCGCCACTGGTATTGCTGGAAAAACCCTTCAAGGTGTTGGCCAGTTCGTCATAGCTGACGTTCAACTGGGCCATCATCGCCGAGTTCGGCTCGACCCTAAATTGCCGCACTTCGCCACCAATCGGGATCACCTGAGCGACGCCGGGAATCGATAGCAAACGTGGGCGCAGGACGAAATCGACATACTCGCGCACGGCCATCGGGCTGCTGTTGTCCGGGTCGGCCGGGAAGGCAATCAGCATGATTTCGCCCATCACCGAGGAGATCGGCCCCATCGCCGGTTTGACGCCTTCCGGTAGCTGCTCTTTGACTTCGGCTAGGCGCTCGGCAATCAGCTGGCGATTGCGATAGATGTCCGAGCCCCATTCAAATTCGGCATACACAATCGACAAACCGATGCCCGACACAGAGCGCACCCGAGTGACGCCTGGCATGCCGTTGAGGGCGGTTTCCAGCGGAAAGCTGACCAGCTGCTCGACCTCCTCGGGTGCCATGCCACCGGCCTCGGTCATGATAGTGACCGTCGGTTTATTCAGGTCGGGGAACACATCCACCGCCATCTGCTGCGCAGTCAGGCCGCCGTAAATCATGGTGATCACGGCAAAGGCCAACACGAACAGCCGATTGTGCAGGCTGGTATTAACGATCCAACTAAACATCCGCGTTCCTCAACAGGTTGGTCGGGCTCTATAAGTTAGGCCCGAAGGAGCGTCGCCCCGGCGCGAGCTTTTCTGTGCCATCGCGGCGGGGCGCCGCTCCTACAGATCGCCTGTAAAACTCAAAATGTTTAAGCGCTTGATCAATCGGGCGCCGCTGCTACATTCGGGCCGATTTAACGAATCTGGTTGAGCAGACTGGCCCCTTCGGTGACCACCCGGCTGCCGGGTTTGATCTGCGTCACCAACACCCTCTTGCCGTCCAATGCCTGCGGTTGCACCGGCACGGCGCGAAACAGCAGCGCCTGTTCGTGCAACCAAACCACCGACTCATTGGCGCTGTTTTTCACCACGCTGCTGGCCGGCAGCACCACGCCGGTAAGCTGCTCGCGGGTCTGGGCGATCAGCCGGACTGTTTGCCCTAGCGCCAAGGGCATGGGTTGCTGCGGGGCAAAGCGCAGTGGCAAGGCGCCGTCGCGCAGCACCAGGGCGCCGCCCAGATAACGCAAACTAACGCCTTGCAACGAGGCGCCGGCTAGGTTTTCGACCAGCGCCGGATCATAGGCCAGGGCTTCGATCTGCAGCCCAGCCGGGTCGATAATGCTGAACAGCACATCGCGCGGCTCGACCACCTGACCATTGAGCACATTGCTCGCCGCCAGCACCCCAGCGCCCGGCGCGCGCAACGCCTCACCCGCATGCACCGCCGCCAGCGCTGCTGCGCGGCCACGCAGCTCGGTTAACTCGGCCTGGGCCGCTTGCAGATCCTTACCCGGCACGGTATTCACCAGCGCTTGCAAGCGTTGCAGGTTTTGCTGGGCCAGGGTCAGTTGGCTGCGAGTTGCGGCCAGTTCGGCTTGTTGTTGTGCCAGTTCATAGGCGCTTACGGTTGGGATCACCCAGGCAAGAATTTGCCCCTGGCTGATCGGACTGCCCAGCGCCGGTATGCCGCCGTCTGCGGCTTTAATCCGGCCGCTGCTACTGGCCTGTACATGACCGCCGCGATTGGGGTCCATCACCACATGACCATTCAGTTCGATCGACTTAGCCACCGTACTTTGGCTGGCCAACAGGGTGCGCACGCCCAGCCGATGCTGAGCTTCTTTGGGCAGCAGTACGCGGCCATCGGGCAGGCGCTGTGGATTATTGCCGCCGCTGACAACCGGCGCGGCCTCGGCATGCACCTCGTCGCCGTGGGCCAGGGCGTTAGGGCTATAGCTGTTCGCCACCACCATCAATAACAGCGCGGCGACCGACGGCGTTTTAGGCTTAAACGTGCGGTTCATAAGGCTGAAGCTCCGTGATGGGCCAACACTCGAGCTTGGCGACGACGCAGCAGTACGGCAGCGGCAAGTAGCGCAAGTGCCGCAAGCGCCCCGCCCAACCACCACAGCCGGCGACTTGCATGGGCCGGTTCGGCGGCTGCGATGGCAGTGACATTCAGCACGCTGTCGAGCAAATCGGACTGCTCCCCCGCGACTATGGTGAACAGCAGGCTATGTTCGCCCGGATGATTCAAGGCAGCGGCGTTGGCTTGATAGGTGCCCGGCGCCACCGCCTGCAAGGTGGTTTTGAAGGCCGCGCTTTCGACTTCAATGCTGGCGCCAATTATCGGTTGGTTGTCGCTGTAACTGTCCAGATAGACCGTTAAGGTGTCGCCCTGCAGTTGAGCAACTAACTCAAAATCGCTCGACTTAGCCTCGCTACTTGGCAGGCTGCGGGTATTGTTTGTGAGCGCTGGCACCTCGCCATGCTCTTCGCCGCCATGCTTCTCATCACCATGGGCAAAGACCCCGGTGAGCGGCAGGCTCAATACGGCGGCCAGTAAAATCCTGTAGGCCATCATGGTAAAACTCCAGCCGCCTGATTGAAGCGGGAAATGGCCCGACCTATGCCGTACTCGGCACGGGCCACTTGCGCCTGAGCATCCAGCAGTTCTTGCTGGCTACGAATTTGCGTAAGCAGATCGAATTGCCCCAGCCGAAAACCCTTGGCAACCCAGCCAGCGCGCTCATTCACCCGCGGCAGTTCCTCAGCCGCCAGGGCCTGTTGTTGCTGGCTCTGGTTGAGTTCAAAACGGGCACTGGCGAGTTCGGCGCTAAGCCGTTGGCTTTCCAGTTCGCGGCTGGTTTGCGCCTCAATCCAGTCGGCATTGGCGGCTGTTATGCGCGGTTGATTGCGCGATTCGGTGCCAAACGGCACGGTGATGCCGAGTTTGACTCGGCTGCGATAGGGGTCGTCAAAGGCATCCCGTTCCGAGGTGTAGCTAAGCGCCACCTCAGGCGCGTCACGGCTATCGCCGGTGGCTTGTTCCAGACGCGCCTGGGCGCTGCGGGTGGCGTCCTGCAAACTGCTCAGGAGCGGATGCCGTTCGAGTGCCGGCAGCGGCGCCAGTGCTTCATTCTGCTCTGGCAAAACGGCGCCGCGACTGATTAGGGCAAACGCTTGGCGGGCGCGCTGTAACTCCAGTTGGGCGAGACTTTGCTGTTGTTTAGCCTGCTGAATCCGGCTCTTGGCCTGGCTTTGGTCGAGTGCCGCCAGATCACCGGCCTGCACACGCAGGCCAACATCCTTGGCCAAGGCCTGGGCTTCATCGAGTTGCCGGCCGGCGCTGGTTAAATCTACCTGGGCAAAGCGCACCGCCCACCAGCTCTCGCGCAATTGTCCGGCCAGCTGCCAGCGGACCACCGCACTGCGCCCGCTAAATGCGGTTTTTTCCGCATTGGCAACAGCCGCAGCTTGATCACGCTGGCCCGGCAACCAAATCGGCGCGCTCACCTCGACTTCCCACTCACGGCGGCCGTAATTGTCGTTGAGCTGATCGCTAGTATTGAACAGCCCAACGCTCGCGGGTGCTGGGGTCCAGGCCTCGCTGGCCGCCACTTGCGCGTTAAATTGCTGGTCGCGGGCGCTGAGTTGATTGGCCTGCGCCGCCCACGCGTGATCGAGGGCCTCACCCAAGGTGGCCGCCTGCGCAGTGCTAAGTAGGCTTGCACTGGTAAAGATAGCCATGCGCAGTAAGTGAATGCCGGACACAGGATTTAGCCTTTTGTTAAAAGGTTAACGAAATGAGTGAGCACTGGCCGTGCACAACTGAAACCCAAGATGCCACAGGGCTAGCCGTTGGGTGATTACATTTCTGTCAGGTTCGGCGGCATGCGGCACAACCAGCAACAATGTCAGCGACTGGTTGCCTTGAGCTAATCACGGCACACTCACCGCGCCACTAACACAGGAGCCGGCATGCAACATGTATCGCTAACCACCCGTTTAAGCCTGCTATTTATGCTGGCGGTAACCGCCGTATTGCTGGTGGCGGGGTTAAGTTTTAATCAGCTTAGCCAGCATCACTTCATGCTCTTAGACCGGCAGACGCTTGCGGAAAAACGCCAAGCCACGGAAAAAATCCTTAGCCAACTCAAGCGCATTGAGCAGTTCGACGAACTGCAACCGCGCCTGCGCGTATTGCTCGGGGCGCACCGCGATTTAACTGCGCTTATTTACGACGGCGCAGGCAACCTGCTGTTTGCCGAGCCGGGGCCAGTCGAATTGCCCGCGCACTTGCGCTCCACCACTAGCCGCGACCTGTGGCAATGGCAGGAGCACGGCCATAGTTTCCGCGGTGTCACCACGCATCTAGGCTCAGCCGCCGACGGACAAGGCGCGCCGCTGAGTTTTATCCTGCTACTGGACATCACCCCACATATGCAGTTCTTTGCCACCATCGCGCGTTGGTTTTGGCTGAGTTTGCTGATCAGCGCACTGGTCAGCGCGGGACTGGGCTGGCTGATTGCCCGCAGTGGCTTGGTGCCCTTACGCCAGGTGACCCGTGTTGCGGCCTCGATCTCGGCCACCTCGCTCAAGGAGCGCATCCCGCAGGCTTCGGTGCCGCTGGAACTGCGCCAACTCGTGGCGTCCTTCAACGCCATGCTGGAGCGTCTGGATGACGCCTTTATGCGGCTGTCGAACTTCTCCGCCGACATCGCCCACGAGCTACGCACTCCGGTGAGTAATTTGCTGATGCAAACCGAGGTGGTGCTCTCCAGAGCCCGCAGCAGCGAGACCTATGAAGAAACCCTGTACGCCAATCTGGATGACTTAAAACACATGGCGCGGATGATCGACGACATGCTGTTTTTAGCCAAGGCTGACAATGGTTTGATCATGCCCGAGCAGCAGCCGGTCGCGCTTGAGGACGTAGTCAACCGGCTATTCGAGTACTACCGCCTGCTGGCCGATGAGCAGGGCATTCAACTGCAGTTGCAAGGCCAGGGCCGTATTCGCGGCGATGTGCCGATGTTGCATCGCGCCATTGCCAACGTGCTCTCCAATGCCCTGCGCTATACGCCAGCCGGGCAAAACATAAGGGTGCGCATCGGTCAAAGCGGCCGGCTCACCGAATTAAGCGTCAGCAACCCAGGGCCCAGCATTGCCGACGAACACCTTGAGCAACTGTTTGACCGTTTCTATCGTGTCGATCCCGCGCGCCGTGAAGGCAGTAGCCATAACGCCGGGCTTGGGCTGGCCATTACCCGCTCAATCGTCACCGCCCACCAAGGCCAAATCAGCTGCACCTGCGAGGCTGGAGTCACCACCTTTCACCTATTGTTTCCGGCGCTTTAGCGGCGCTCAAGGCAGCGCTTATTCAGACCCCAGGCACAATCGCCAAGGCCCGCAATTAGCGGGCCTTGGCGATTGTGGCGATGGCGTTTGAATGAGCGCCGCCGCTGATTTAACGCGCCATGTATTTGCCGATTTCAAACTTGCCAATCGCCATCCGGTGCACTTCATCCGGGCCATCGGCCAGGCGCAGAGTGCGTTGCATGGCGTACATATAGGCCAACGGGAAATCGTTGGAAACCCCGGCACCACCGTGGATCTGAATAGCCCGGTCGATTACGTTGATCGCCACGTTGGGGGCCACTACTTTGATCTGGGCGATTTCGCTGGCGGCAATTTTGTTGCCGACCGTATCCATCATAAAGGCCGCATTTAAGGTCAACAGGCGCGCCATATTGATCTCGGTGCGCGAGTCGGCAATCTTGTCGATGTTACCGCCCAAACGTGCCAGCGGCTTGCCAAACGCGGTACGGCTGATCGCGCGTTTACACATCAATTCCAGCGCCCGTTCGGCCATGCCGATGGAGCGCATGCAGTGGTGAATCCGTCCTGGGCCAAGCCGGCCTTGGGCAATCTCAAAGCCGCGGCCCTCACCCAGCAGCACACTGTCGTAAGGCACCCGCACGTTGTCGAACAGCACTTCGGCGTGGCCATGGGGCGCGTCGTCGTAACCAAATACCGGCAGCGGCCGGACGATTTTCACCCCCGGCGCATCGGTCGGTACCAGAATCATCGAGTGCTGCTGATGACGCGGCGCGTCCGGGTTGGTCAGGCCCATAAAGATCATAATTTTGCAGCGCGGATCGCACGCCCCGGAGGTCCACCACTTGGTGCCGTTGATGACCCATTCGTCACCATCACGCACTGCGGTGGCGGCCATATTGGTGGCATCTGATGAGGCCACGCCTGGCTCGGTCATGGCAAAGGCTGAACGGATTTCCCCGCGCAGCAGCGGCTCTAGCCATTGCTGCTTTTGCGCCTCGTTGGCGTAGCGCACCAACACTTCCATATTGCCGGTGTCCGGCGCCGAGCAGTTGAACGGCTCGGGGCCAAGCAAGGAGCGGCCCATGATCTCGGCCAGTGGCGCGTACTCAAGGTTAGTCAGGCCGGCGCCACGCTCGGAGTCGGGCAGAAACAGATTCCACAAACCCTCGGCTTTGGCCTTGAGCTTTAACTCCTCCATGATCGCGGTCGGCTGCCAACGGTCGCCGCTGGCCACCTGTTGCTCAAATACCGCTTCGGCCGGATACACATAAGTGTCCATAAAGGCGGTAACGCGTTCACGCAGTTGTTGAACCTTGGGGGAGTAGGCGAAATCCATAAGAGCACCTTCGGACGGGAGAAATAATTGGGGCTGGTAAGAATGCTAGAACAAGGCTTAAGATTTACCTAGCCTATTCTCGCAGCTTATGAACATTCATAAGCTGTATGTAGTGACACCTAGCCCCGCACACGTCTGCGCATATTCGGAGTTGCCTTGGTATGAATCTGAGTAAAGTCGATCTCAACCTGTTTATTGTCTTCGATGCGATTTACACCGAGGCGAATCTGACCCGCGCCGGGCAAATTGTCGGCATTACCCAGCCGGCCGTGTCCAATGCGTTATCGCGGCTGCGCGAGACCTTTAACGACCCGCTGTTTGTGCGCACCGCGCAAGGCATGGTGCCCACCCCGATGGCGCAGAACATCATTGGTGCGGTGCGCAACGCCCTGCAATTGCTGCGGGTGTCGGTGCAAGAAAGTCGGATTTTCAGCCCCCAAGAAGCCAATAAGACCTTCAGCATCAGCATGACCGACTTGGTTGAGGCGGTCATGCTGCCGCCGCTGTTTCAACGTTTACGTCGGCAAGCGCCGGGGGTGAAAATCGAGAGTTTTCTCGCGCGGCGGCGTGAAACCACCAAAGAACTGGCCGCCGGCCGGATCGACTTTGCCGTCGATGCGCCGATCAATACCGACCTACAGGTACGCCACGTAAAGCTGTTTGAAGACCGCTACGTGTGCGTGATGCGCAAAGGCCATCCACTGGCCAAAGCGCAACTCAGCCTCGATGAATACCTGAGCCTCAGCCATGTGCATATTTCCAGCCGCCGCAGTGGCCTCGGCTTGGTGGATTTGGCACTGGGCAAGATGGGCTTGCAGCGCAAGGTAACCCTGCGCTCGCAGCATTATTTGATGGCCTCAGAGGTGATGCAGCAAACCGACATGGCCATGACCGTCACCGCCAGCTTCGCCCGCCGCCACAACCTGCACGCCGTGGACTTGCCGGTTAACGGCGTGCCGGCGCAAGAAACTCACCTGTACTGGCATGAAAGCACCGACCAAGACCCGGCTAACCGTTGGATGCGCGAGCAACTGATCGAACTCAGCCAACTGATCTCGGCGCAAGATCAGCAGGCTGGGGCCTAGTCCTCAGCGGGCGCTACTAAGCCCGCCACAAGGCTATTTCTGCAGCGCAGGCTCCTCCCCTCGCAGCTGCAGACTCATATCGTCGCAACTCTGCGACCAATCTGTCAGCCACTTAGGCATTTCTGGCGACTGCTCGGCCAAGCCCAGCTCGCGAACGAATTCGCTCGGGGCCAAGGTGCCGGTGGGCGCGCGGAACAGCCCGCGCATCACCACAACCCCTAACACCCGACCATTTTTGACGAAGCGGTGCTCCATAAAGCTCCACTTCTGGTCCCAGCCGAGCATCCGCGTATGAATCTCGAAAGATTCAAATAAACGCAGTTCACGGCGAAACTTACCCCAGGTATCACCAACGATAGGCAGTGCCTTATGCCGCAGCGCCACGCGAAAGGCGCCGCTGCGCAGCACGTAATCCATGCGCCCAACATCGGCCATAGTGAAATACCGGCCATTAGTGACGTGGCGGTTGAAGTCCAAATCGAGTGGCCACACGCGCATGCGGATGACCGTAGTGCTTAGACCGTCAACGGGTTTGCGCCATGGACGCTGCAAGAGCATGAGTAAGAGTCGAAACCAGAGATTCATAAGGGTGCCATGGGTTGAGTGAAGGCCACACTGTATTGGCTTGAGTTAGGCCTAAGTAGATGCGTAAATGACATTTTTCATGCGATATACGCAAAAAGGCCTTTTATGCACGTAACCCTGCTATTGGCGAACCAATGTTCCGCAGCCAGCGCCTCGGTGGCGCTGGAAATGCTCGCCGCGGCCAACCTGTTCGCGACTACCGACAGCCCGCCCTTTACGGTGGTTATCGCCTCATTGAGTGGTGCAGATGTTGTTGTGCTGGGCGGCCAGAGCATGCAGGTCGAATGCTCGCTCGCCGAGATAGCACACACCGATCTGGTGCTGATCCCCGGCTTTCTGTTCACCTTGAAACAGGCTTTGCCGGCATTGCCAAGCTACGCCGCATGGCTGCGTCAGCAATATGCACAGGGCGCGGTAGTCGCATCCATGTGTACGGCGGCGTTTATGTTGGCGGAAGCCGGCCTGCTCGATGGCCATCGCGCCACCACTCATTGGGCACTGGCACCGCTGTTTCGCCGGCGTTACCCAGAGGTTCAGCTGGATGAGGGGCAAATGCTCTGTGAGGACAATCGCTTGCTTACCAGTGGCGGCGCGAGTGCCTCGATGGATCTGCTGCTGCACCTGATTCGGCGCTTTGCCTCGCTGGAACTGGCGCAGCTGTGCAGCAAGTACTTGCTGATCGACAATGTACGTCGCGAACAATCGGTCTATGTCATGTGGTCATTGCCCAAGGAGCATGGCGATGGCGAGATCCTGCGGGTGCAAAACTGGCTTGATGAGCATTTTGCCCAACCGGTACTGATCGATGAACTGGCGCAGCGCTTCGGTTTTGGCATCCGCAACTTCAAGCGCCGTTTCAAAGACGCCACTGGCTACACGCCGTTGGCGTACCTGCAAACGCTACGACTGGAGAAGGCCAAGCAGTTGCTCGAATCCACCCGAGCCAGCCTAGACAGCATCACTTACCAAGTCGGCTATACCGACAGCAGTTCGTTTCGCCGGTTATTTGTGCAGCGCGTGGGCCTGTTGCCGGCGGCTTACCGCAAGAAGTTTCAAGTCGCTCAGTTGCCAGCGCAGAGTTGCGTGCCCTAGAAGCCGCTGGGTAACCGCGCAGCATTTCCCCGCGTGCAACTGTTTGGGTTACTGCGCTAGGCCGCGACTGTCCCACTGCGGGCAACGCTACCCGGCTGCTGAAAGTTTGCTTGCGGTGGTAGCGGCGACCAGCACTGCGATCAGTATTAATACCGCACCTGAAACCCGCTCCAGCACCGGTAAGGCTCGTGAGAAACCGTGGAGCACGGCCTTATTGCCAATCGCCGCAGCCACCGACACATCCCACAGCAGCACTACGCTGAACATCCAGACGCTATAGATTATTTTCCACTGCTCGCTGGTATGCGTGCTGCTGACTACCGAGGCGATACTGACGTAAAAGAGGGCATTCTTCGGATTCAGGATTGCCGAGAGAAACCCCATGCCAACACCGCGCCACCATGAGCTTCTTGAAGTCGCGCGCAGCTCTGCACCGGCGGATATTCTGAGCGTGGAGCCAGTGCCAGCATGGCGAATGAACATCCCGCCCATGTACAGCAGGTACAGACACCCAGTCAGTTGGATGGCGACAAATACTGCACTGTCTGGACTAAAAAAAGACACGCCAGCGAAGGCCATAACAATAAACAGCCCGTTTGCCAGCGCAATGCCCAGACATGCCCCTGTTGCTATCTTCCAGCCAGCGATCATTGACGTGCGGGCGACGAGGAAAAAATCAGGGCCTGGCGAAATCAATGCCAAAAAATGTGCCGCGGCGATAAGCCAAAACTGTTGCATGAGCGTTCAACCTGCTGGGATTTAATCCATGCAAGTCTGCAAGCCACAGCCGCTGGTGTATTGAAGAAAATTGCGCGCTGCTATGCCTTATAAAGGCCGGGCGTCACACCCGTATGCGCCTTGAAAACACGCTGAAAATGGCTTTGGTCGGCAAACCCCAAGCGATAGGCGATATCGGCTAACGCAACACCTTGACGCAGCCAGTCGCGGGCCTGATTGATGCAAAAATTCAGTTGGTAGGCATGCGGCGTCATCCCGGTTGCCGTACGAAACGCCCTAATCAATTGATAGCGGCTCATGTCGACCATGCGCGCCAGTTCAGCCAGCGAGTGCATACCCAGCCGCTCGTGTTGCAGGCAATCCATGGCGGCCTTAAGCCTGTGGCTGGCGACGGCTGGCGTCATGGCGACGGCAAGCATGCCCTGACGACTGCTCTCGTAGTCGCCAATAAACTCAATAAGCGCGGTTTCTTTCTCATCCACGCTCGCGGCAGAGAACAGCAGCGTATTGAGTTGGCAAAATTTTAAGTAGGTTGCAGTGTCGCTGGCCAGCACCACGTCCTCCTGTATCCCGGCGCTGGACTCCCGTTTGAGTGCGTCAAGCCAGTGGGCATCCAGATGCAACATCTGATAGCTCCATGCACTACCGGGCAAGGGATTGCATGAGTGAACACAGGTCGATGGCACGAACACCAAGGTTCCGGCATGGATCAGCATTGGCCCGCAGGCGGCACCGATAAAATTGCTGGCGCCTAGGTCTACCGCGCCAATGGAGAAGCTCGGGTGGCTGTGCGGCTTGTAACACGCACGGCTATGGCATGCCCGGCGGCTCTCGACATAGGGCATCGCTGGGTCACGCCAGAATTCAGTTTTTGTGTTCATGGGCGATTTGGAGCATTCGTGAGTGGTGAAGTAGGCGATGGCGATCGCCAGATAAGCTAACACTGAACCGCCACTGCTTTTTTGGATAGGTTTGCGCGTCTGTTTTGGCCGGATAACCGTCTGTGCTTGGCCAGCAAAAGGGGCAAGTGCATTGCTTCAGGCAGCGAACAACACTTCAGCTTGCGTATGGCTATAGATAACTTTAACTAAAAATCCTAACCAACTGATTCTAATCAAGTTAGCAAAAGGCATCTGAAATACTGCTCGCTGCACACTTGCCTGCATCCGTACAAGCAGTTGACGTTAACGTAAAGCTGCCTTACGTTAACGTAAAGGTCATCTCTTGAGCGCGTTTATGAGCAGTCTCACTTACAGCATTTCCGATCTGGCCCGTGAGCTGGATATCACCACTCGGGCCATTCGCTTTTATGAAGAACAAGGTCTGCTCACGCCCGAGCGTCGTGGCTTGGAGCGTATTTATACGGCCCGCGACAAGGTCTCACTGAAGCTGATTTTGCGCGGCAAGCGCATCGGGTTTTCCCTGGCCGAATGCAAAGAGCTGATCGAGTTGTACGACCCCGCCAGCGGCAACCGCAAGCAGCTGCAGACTTTTATGCAGAAGATCGCCGAGCGCCGGGCCCAGCTTGAGCAGCAGCTGTTAGATATTCAGCAGATGCAAATCGAGCTGGATACGGCCGAAGAGCGCTGCCATGTCGCCCTAAGCCAAACGCCTAAAGAACAAGAACTTAGCGTCTAAACCTAATCATAAAAATTAAAGGTGCAGCATGAGCTACCCATCCCTGAACTTTGCCTTTGGCGAAACCCTCGACATGCTGCGCGATCAGGTACGGGCGTTTGCCAATGCCGAAATCGCCCCGCGCGCGGCCAGCATCGACCGCGACAACCAGTTCCCGGCGGATCTGTGGCGCAAATTCGGCGACATGGGACTGCTCGGCGTGACCGTGAGTGAGGAATACGGCGGCGCAGGTCTGGGCTACTTGGCCCATGTGTTGGCCATGGAAGAAATCAGCCGCGCCTCGGCCTCAGTCGGTCTGTCGTATGGCGCGCACTCCAACCTGTGCGTGAATCAGATCAACCGTAACGGTACGGCCGCGCAAAAAGCCCAGTACCTGCCCAAGTTGATCAGCGGCGAGCATGTTGGCGCGCTGGCCATGAGCGAGCCAAATGCCGGCTCCGACGTGGTGTCGATGAAGCTGCGCGCCGACCTGCATGGCGACCACTACGTGCTTAACGGCAACAAAATGTGGATTACCAACGGCCCGGACGCTGACACCTATGTGATCTACGCCAAGACTGATCTGGCCAAAGGCGCCCACGGCATGACGGCCTTTATTGTCGAGCGCGACAGCCCAGGTTTCTCCCGTAGCCCGAAGTTGGACAAGCTCGGCATGCGCGGCTCGAACACCTGCGAGCTGGTGTTCCAAGACGTCGAAGTGCCGGTGGAAAACATCCTCGGCGCCCTGAATGGCGGCGTGAAGGTGTTGATGAGCGGACTGGATTACGAGCGCGTGGTGCTCAGCGGCGGGCCGATCGGCATTATGCAGGCGTGCATGGACGTGGTCGTACCTTATATCCACGACCGTAAGCAGTTCGGCCAGAGCATCGGTGAGTTCCAACTGATTCAGGGCAAGGTCGCCGATATGTACACCCAGCTAAATGCCAGCCGCGCCTACTTGTATGCCGTGGCGCAAGCCTGCGACCGAGGCGAAACCACCCGCAAAGACGCCGCCGGGGTAATCCTCTACACCGCCGAGCGCGCCACCCAGATGGCCCTCGATGCCATCCAGATTCTTGGCGGCAACGGTTATATCAACGACTTCCCCGCCGGTCGTTTGCTGCGCGACGCCAAGCTGTATGAGATCGGCGCCGGCACCAGCGAAATCCGCCGCATGCTGATTGGCCGCGAGCTGTTTAACGAAACCAAGTAACTCGGTTATCGATGTTTTATCTGTAGGAGCCAGCTTGCTGGCGATGCTGCTGATCTTCGGATCGCCAGCAAGCTGGCTCCTACGGTACGTATCCAATTCAACGGAGCGCGCCAAATGGCCATCCTGCACACCCAACTCAACCCCCGCTCGCCGGAGTTCGCCGCCAATAGCGCGGCCATGCTTGAGCAAGTGTTCAAGCTGCGCACCTTGCTTGCCCAGGTACAGGCCGGCGGCGGTGCCAAGGCGCAAGAGCGCCACACCTCGCGAGGTAAGCTGCTGCCGCGTGAGCGTATCAATGTGCTGCTGGACGCCGGCTCGCCTTTTTTGGAGATCGCGCCGCTGGCGGCTTACGAGGTGTATGGCGAAGATGTGCCGGCCGCCGGAGTGATCGCCGGGATAGGCCGGGTCGAGGGCGTGGAATGCATGATCGTGGCCAATGACGCCACGGTTAAAGGCGGCAGTTACTACCCTTTGAGCGTGAAAAAACACCTGCGCGCCCAGACCATCGCCCAGCAAAACCGCCTGCCGTGTATCTATCTGGTGGACTCCGGTGGTGCCAACCTGCCCCGCCAAGATGAAGTATTCCCGGATCGTGAACACTTCGGCCGAATCTTTTTTAATCAGGCCAATATGAGCGCCATGGGCATCGCCCAGATCGCCGTGGTCATGGGTTCGTGCACCGCCGGCGGCGCCTATGTGCCGGCCATGGCCGATGAAGCCATCATGGTGCGTCAGCAAGCGACCATCTTCCTCGCCGGCCCGCCGCTGGTGCGCGCCGCCACCGGTGAAGTGGTGACTGCCGAGGAGCTAGGTGGCGCCGATGTGCACTGCAAGACCTCAGGCGTTGCCGACCACTACGCCGAAGACGATGCCCACGCACTGGCCATCGCCCGCCGCTGCATCGCCAACTTAAATTGGCGCAAACAGGGCCAGCTGAATAGCCGCGCCCCGCTGCCGCCGCGCTACGCAGGCGATGAACTGTACGGGGTGATCCCGGCCGACAGTAAGCAGCCCTTCGATGTGCGCGAGGTGATCGCACGGATCGTCGACGACTCGCAGTTCGACGAGTTCAAAGCGCTGTTCGGCCAGACCCTGGTGTGCGGCTTTGCCCATCTGCACGGCTATCCGGTCGCAGTGTTAGCCAACAACGGCATCCTGTTTGCCGAGTCCGCCCAGAAAGGCGCGCACTTTATTGAACTGGCCTGCCAGCGCGGCATTCCGCTGCTGTTTTTGCAGAACATCACCGGCTTTATGGTCGGGCAAAAGTACGAATCCGGCGGCATCGCCAAACACGGCGCCAAACTGGTGAATGCCGTGGCCTGCGCCAAGGTGCCAAAATTCACCGTGATCATCGGCGGCAGCTTCGGCGCCGGTAACTACGGCATGTGCGGACGGGCGTTTGAGCCGCGTTTTTTGTGGATGTGGCCGAATGCACGGATCGCCGTGATGGGCGCCGAACAGGCAGCCGGCGTACTGGTACAGGTCAAACGCGAGCAGGCCGAACGGGCCGGCCACGGTTTCTCGGCCGAGGAAGAGGCGCACATCAAACAGCCGATTCTCGAACAGTACGAGCGCCAAGGCCACCCTTACTACTCCAGCGCCCGCTTGTGGGATGACGGCGTGATCGACCCGGCGCAAACCCGCGAAGTGCTGGCCTTGGCGCTGTCGGCCAGCCTGAATGCGCCGATTGAGCCGACTCAGTTTGGTGTGTTCCGCATGTGATTTTCGACGTAGGGCGGGTGCAACCCGCCACATTGCTGCGGGTTGCACCCGCCCTACGCTGCTACAGGAATCTTAAAATGCACTACGAAAATATTCAGCTGGAAATCGATTCGCGCGGCGTCGCCAGCCTGTGGCTGAACCGGCCAGAAAAAAATAACGCCTTCGACGCCGCCACCATCAGCGAATTGCTCTTGGCCCTGGATGCGGTTGGCGGCAACCCGGATGTGCGCTTGCTGGTATTGCGCGGCCGTGGCCAGCATTTTTGCGCCGGCGGCGATCTGGCCTGGATGCAGCAAGCGGCCGAGCTGGATTTCAACGGCAACCTCAACGACGCCCGCGCACTGGCCGAGCTGCTGTACAACCTCTATCAGCTGAAAAAACCGACCCTGGCCGTGGTGCACGGCGCGGTGTTCGGCGGCGGTGTCGGGCTGGTCAGTTGCTGCGACATGGCCATAGGTGCCGATAACAGCCAGTTCAGCCTGTCCGAGGTGCGCATCGGCCTGATGCCCGCGACCATCAGCCCCTTCGTGGTCAAGGCCATGGGCGCCCGTGCCGCGCGGCGTTACTCGCTGACTGCCGAACTTTTCGACGGCCAAAAAGCGGCGCAGTTGGGCTTGCTCAGCGAAGCCTATGCCGCCGAACAACTCGAAGCCGAGGCCGAGCGCTGGATCAGCAATCTATTGCTCAACGGCCCGCAAGCACTGGTGGCCTGCAAGGCGTTGTTCAACGAAGTCGGCGCCGGCGAGCTGACCCCTGCCCTGCGCCGCCACACCGAAACCGCCATCGCCCGCATCCGCATCAGCGCCGAGGGGCAAGAAGGCCTGCGGGCTTTTCTGGATAAGCGCAAACCCGTCTGGCAGGAGCAGGAATAATGACTGCGCGTACCGAACTGCAAAGCATCGACTGCCTGCTGATCGCCAACCGGGGCGAAATCGCCTGTCGGGTGATGCGCACGGCCAAAGCGTTGGGCATCAAGACCGTGGCGGTTCACAGCGACATCGACCGCCACGCCCAGCACGTGTGCCAAGCCGACATGGCGGTCAATTTGGGCGGTGCCAAGCCCGCCGACAGCTACCTGCTGGGCGACAAAATCATCGCCGCGGCCAAAGCCAGCGGCGCTCAGGCGATTCATCCGGGTTATGGTTTCCTGTCCGAAAACGCCGCCTTCGCTCGCGCCTGCGAGGCCGCCGACCTGCTGTTTCTCGGCCCGCCGGCCAGCGCCATGGACGCCATGGCCAGCAAGTCGGCGGCCAAAGCGCTGATGGAACTGGCCGCAGTACCCTTGGTGCCCGGCTACCACGGTGAGGCTCAAGACCTAGAAACCTTCCGCGCCGCCTCGAACATAATCGGTTACCCGGTGCTGCTCAAGGCTGCGGCGGGTGGCGGTGGCAAAGGCATGAAGGTGGTCGAGGCCGAGGCGCAACTGAGTGAGGCCCTTGAGTCGGCCCAGCGCGAAGCGCAATCGGCGTTCGGCGATTCACGCATGCTGGTGGAGAAGTATGTGCTGCAGCCACGCCATGTGGAGATCCAGGTGTTCGCCGACCAGCTCGGCCATTGCCTGTACCTGCATGAGCGCGACTGCTCGATCCAGCGCCGCCATCAGAAAGTGGTCGAAGAAGCGCCGGCACCGGGCTTATCGGCAGAGTTACGCCGGGCCATGGGCGAGGCGGCGGTTAAGGCCGCGCAAGCCATCGGCTATGTCGGCGCCGGCACTGTGGAGTTTTTGCTGGATGCCGGTGGCCAGTTCTTCTTTATGGAGATGAACACCCGTCTGCAGGTCGAGCACCCGGTCACCGAGGCCATCACCGGCCTCGACCTAGTCGCCTGGCAGATTCGCGTCGCTCGAGGTGAGCCGCTGCCGATCACCCAGGCGCAGGTGCCGCTGATAGGTCACGCCATCGAAGTGCGACTGTATGCCGAAGACTGCGAGCAGGACTTTATGCCGGCCAGCGGCACCCTGCACCTGTATCAAGAACCGGCTGCTGGGCCGGGCCGCCGGGTCGATAGCGGCATTGTAGAAGGCGACAGCGTGTCGCCCTTCTACGACCCAATGCTGGCCAAGCTGATTGCCTGGGGCGAGACCCGCGAAGAAGCGCGCCTGCGTTTGCTGGCCATGCTGGGCGAAACTGCGGTCGGTGGTTTTAAGACTAACCTAGGGTTTTTGCAGCGTGTGCTGGCCCATCCGAGTTTCGCCGCTGGCGAGCTGGACACCGGCTTTATCCCGTGCTATCAGGCCCAGTTGCTGCCACCGGCGAGTCCATTGCCGGCCGAGTTTTGGCAACTGGCTGGGCATGCCCTGCTGCTCACCGACAGCCCACAAGTACGCAGCGACGATCCACATTCACCGTGGAGCAACAACGCCGGTTGGCGCTCGGTGACGGCCGCGCAAACCAGCCTGCATCTGAGCTGCCAAGACCAGCGCCAGTGGCTGCAAGTGAATATGTCAGACGCGGCCAACTACAGCATGCAGGGCAATTACCTGACTGATACGAAGCAGGGCCAAACCACCCGACGCCAAGCCATCCGCCGTGGCAACGCGCTGTTTATCGAGTGGGCCGGCGAGCTGCGCGAAGTACGCCGGGTAGACCCGATTGCCGAAGTCGAAGCCAGCCACAGCCATCAGGGCGGCCTGACCGCCCCTATGAATGGCAGCATCGTACGGGTGCTGGTCGAAGTCGGTCAGGCCGTCGAGGCCGGCAACCCGCTGGTGGTACTGGAAGCGATGAAGATGGAACACAGCATCCGTGCGCCCCATGCCGGCATCGTCAAGGCGTTGTACTGTGCCGAAGGTGAGTTGGTCAGCGAAGGTGCGGCGTTGGTGGAGTTGGTAGAAACCGGCGCCTGATATTTCTCGCTGTTGTAGGAGGGGCTTTAGCCGCGACCGGTCAAAGCATCGCGGCTAAAGCCCCTCCCACAAAGTTTGCATTGAATTGGAGATATGCATGTCCCTGCCAAAAAACGTCCGCTTGGTCGAAGTCGGCCCGCGCGACGGTTTACAAAACGAGCAGCAACCGATCAGCGTCGCCGCCAAGGTGCGGCTGGTGGATGACTTAAGCGCCGCTGGCCTCGGCTATATCGAAGTCGGCAGCTTCGTTTCGCCCAAGTGGGTGCCGCAGATGGCGGGATCGAGTGAGGTGTTCGCGCAAATTCAGCAGCGAGCCGGCGTCACATACGCGGCACTAACGCCCAACCTGCAGGGCTTTGAGGCCGCGCTGGCGGCTGGGGTCAAGGAAGTCGCGGTATTTGCCGCCGCCAGCGAGGCGTTCTCGCAAAAGAACCTCAACTGTTCCATCAGCGCCAGCCTCGCCCGCTTCGTGCCGGTTATGGCCGCCGCCCAGCAGCACGGCGTGCGCGTGCGCGGTTATGTGTCGTGCGTGCTCGGCTGCCCCTACGAGGGCGACGTACCGGCCGCGCAAGTGGCGGCGGTGGCCAAGGAGCTGTTCGCCATGGGCTGCTACGAAGTGTCCCTAGGCGACACCATAGGCACGGGCAGCGCGGGCAACACCCGCAAGCTGTTCGAGGTAGTTGGCCGCGACATCCCTCGCGCTCAGCTGGCCGGGCATTTTCACGACACCTATGGACAGGCGCTGGCGAATATCTACGCCAGCCTGTTGGAAGGCATCAGCGTGTTCGACAGTTCGGTCGCAGGCCTAGGCGGCTGTCCCTACGCCAAGGGTGCCAGCGGCAATGTGGCCAGTGAAGATGTGCTGTATTTGCTCAATGGTTTGGGGATTCATACCGGCATTGACCTCGAGCAACTGGTGCTTGCTGGGCAGCGTATTTGCTCGGTACTGGGCCGCGAAAATGGTTCGCGGGTGGCCCGCGCCAAACTCAGCCATTAACCAGAGACGGTGGACAAGCTTCGCGTTGTCCACCCTACAGAGGCCGCATTGCGCCAGCTAAAAGGAAAGCAACATGCCGCAACCGCTTTGGAAACCGTCCGCCGAGCGCATCGCCACCACCCGCATGACCGCGTTTCGGCTATTCGTCAATCAACGCCATGCACTGGCACTGGCTGACTATCCGGCCCTGCACGCTTGGAGCCTTACGCAGCGCGCCGACTTTTGGCAGGCCATTGCGGACTTTTTCGAGATTCGCTTCAGCACCAAGGCCCAGTGCATCTTGCAGGAAGGCCCGCGCATGCCCAGTGCCCACTGGTTTGCCGGGGCTAGGTTGAATTTTGCCGAGCATTTGCTGCGCCGCCGCGACACCCATCCGGCATTAGTCGCCATTGGCGAAGACGGCTCGCGCGAGCAACTCAGTTACGCCGAATTAGCCGCCCATGTCGCCGGTTTGCAGCGACAACTTAAGGCCCTCGGCATCGGTGTTGGCGATCGGGTCGCGGCCTGTATGCCCAACACCTGGCAAACGGTGGTCGGCATGCTCGCCAGCGCCAGCCTCGGCGCTACCTGGTCGAGCTGCTCGCCGGACTTTGGCACCCAAGGGGTAATAGATCGCTTCGGCCAAATCGAGCCCACGCTGCTGATCGCCTGCGCGGGCTATCGCTACGCCGGCAAGACCATCGACCTAACCGCCAAGCTCAATGAAATCCTCGCGCGTCTGCCCTCCCTCACCCAACTGCTGGTGGTGCCCTACGCCCGGACCCAGGCGCAGCCCGCTGATTACCAGACCCAGGCCGAAGTCGCACTCTGGGACGACTTTTACCAAGCCGGTGGCGAGCCCGAATTCGTCCCGGTGCCCTTCGAGCAACCGTTGTATATCCTCTATTCCAGCGGCACCACCGGGGTGCCCAAGTGCATCTTGCATGGGGTTGGCGGCACCCTACTGCAACACGTCAAAGAACTGGGCCTGCACACCGACCTGACGGCCACTGACACCCTGTTTTACTACAGCACCTGCGGCTGGATGATGTGGAACTGGCTGGTGTCCGGCCTAGCCCTAGGCGCAACCTTGGTGCTATACGACGGCTCGCCGTTCCACCCTGGCCCTGCGCGGCTGATCGACTTGATTGATGCCGAGAACATCTCCATCTTCGGTACCAGCGCCAAGTACCTCGCAGCGCTGGAGAAAGCCGGCGAACGGCCCGCCAGCAGCCACCGACTGACACGGCTGAAGGCGATTCTGTCTACCGGTTCGCCGCTGTCCCACGAAAGTTTTGACTACGTGTATCGCCAGATCAAAAGCGATCTATGCCTGTCATCGATTTCCGGTGGCACCGACATCGTTTCCTGCTTCGCCCTCGGCAACCCTGTGCTGCCAGTGTGGCGCGGCGAGTTGCAGTGCAAGGGTTTGGGCATGGACGTGCAGGTGTGGAACGAGGCTGGCACGCCAGTCACCGGCGAGAAAGGCGAACTGGTCTGTGCCCAACATTTCCCGGCGATGCCTATCGGCTTTTACCAAGACGAAGGCGGCAGTAAATTTAACGCCGCCTATTTCGAGCACTTCCCCGGCATTTGGGCGCAAGGCGATTACGCCGAAGTGACCGAGCACGGCGGTTTAGTGATTCACGGCCGCTCCGATGCGGTACTCAACCCCGGCGGCGTGCGCATCGGCACCGCCGAGATTTATCGACAAGTGGAAAAGATCGAAGCCGTGCTGGAATCCATCGCCATCGGCCAGCAGTGGGACGATGACGTGCGGGTGGTGCTGTTTGTGACCCTGCGCGAAGGCATCGAACTGAGCGACGCGCTACAAGCCGAAATTCGTCAGGTGATCCGTAGCAACACCACCCCTCGCCATGTGCCGGCCAAAATCATCGCGGTGGCCGATATTCCGCGCACCATCAGCGGCAAAATCGTCGAACTGGCGGTGCGCAATGTGGTGCATGGCTTGCCGGTAAAAAACACCGATGCGCTGGCTAATCCACAGGCGTTGGCGTTGTTTGCTGATTTACCCGAGTTGCTCAGCTGATTGGCAAGGCTTGTGCTTACTCCATCGTTACTGGCCCGTAGGTGGGCCTTGGAGTTGCTCGATGCTGAACTATTTGCGCACACTCAAGCCAGCCAGCATGGTGCTCTGGTGTTACCTGATTTGGTATCTGTGCATTCTGTGGCTGTATTTCGACCCTACCCCGGCGCTATGGCTTAACTCCCTAGGCATCAGCGTGTTGATTGGCAGTGGTTTGTTGCTCAGCGTCGGCCAGCGACCGTCGAAGAGCAATGCTTGGCAAACCCTGCGGTTGTATTTAATGCCCTTGGGGGTGTCGAGCTTCGCCGCACTGATCAAGGGCAAAGGTTTCTATTTGATCGTGCCGCCGCACCTAGGCGAAGCGTTATTGTGCCTAGGCAGCTGCGTAGGTTTTGTCAGTTTGGTAATGCTGTTGCAGTTTTTCCGCCCGCAAACAGAGCCTTCCCGCGCCGCCGGTTAAATCCCATGGCGACCGGGGTCTTCAGGCGCTTGCTCTTTCTCCACATCTTCTAGCTTTAACTCCAGCCCCCACGCGGCCGCATCGGTGGTTTTAGCGACGGCAGACGGAGCCGTTGCCGGAGGCGCTGCAGGTGTTGCGGCAGCCTTGCTGGCCGGTGTTTCGCGATAGAGTTTCAGCTTTAAACGCACGTTATTCGCCGAGTCGGCGTTTTTAACCGCTTCCTCCTCATCGATAACGCCCTCGTTGACCAGATCAATCAGGGCCTGATCGAAGGTCTGCATCCCCAGATTTTTGGATTTCTCCATGATCTCTTTCAGCTCATGAAACTCGTTACGTTTGATCAAATCACGAATGGTCGGTGAGCCGAGCATCACCTCCACGGCGGCGCGGCGCTTGCCATCTAAGGTACGCACCAAACGTTGCGACACGAAGGCTTTGAGGTTATTGCCTAAATCGTTGAGCAGCTGCGGACGGCGCTCTTCCGGGAAGAAGTTAATGATCCGGTCCAGCGCCTGATTGGCGTTATTGGCGTGCAGGGTCGAGATGGCCAAATGACCGGTGTCGGCAAACGCCAGCGCATGCTCCATGGTTTCGCGGTCACGAATCTCGCCAATCAAGATCACGTCGGGGGCTTGGCGCAGGGTGTTCTTCAGCGCGGCCTGGAAGCTGCGAGTGTCGACGCCCACCTCGCGCTGATTAACGATGGATTTTTTGTGCCGGTGGACGTACTCCACCGGGTCTTCAATGGTGATGATATGGCCGCCGCTGTTGCGATTGCGGTAATCGATCAAGGCCGCCAATGAGGTGGATTTACCCGAGCCAGTACCGCCGACAAACAGCACTAAACCACGTTTTTCCATAATGGTTTTAAGCAGCGCGTCGGGCAGTTTGAGGTCTTCAAAGGTAGGAATATCCATCTTGATATTGCGCGCCACTATCGACACTTCGTTGCGCTGCTTGAAGATATTGATGCGAAAGCGACCAATGCCAGAGAGCGAGATCGCTAAGTTCATTTCCAGCTCACGCTCAAACTCCGCACGCTGCGCCGCATCCATAATCGACTCGGCCACCGCCGCCACTTCCCCAGCTTTAAGGACCTCACTGGACAACGGCTTGAGCACCCCACTGAACTTGGCGCAGGGCGGCGCGCCAGTGGCCAAATACAGGTCGGAGCCATCTTGGCTGGCCAAGGTTTTCAGCAGTGCAGTGAGGTCCATAACGGGTGTCCTGTGCGGGTAATGCTAATCACTTTAGGCCACATTCAGCGCCTTGCAGCGCAAGCCAAAGTGCCCGCGACCAATGGCTTAGTGGCATAATGACGGCCTTTTTTGCAGGAGACGCCAAGCATGGCCAAAGCAATGGCGCGGCATATTTTGGTTAAAACCGAAGCAGAAGCCGCCGCGTTAAAAAAACGCATCGCCGCCGGTGAGGCATTCGATACCTTGGCAAAAAAGTATTCGCAGTGTCCGTCAGGCAAGCGCGGCGGAGATCTGGGCGAGGTGCGGCCGGGGCAAATGGTCAAGGTGATCGATCAGATCATTTTCAAAAAGCCCGTGCGCGAAATTCATGGCCCGGTGAAGTCGGCCTTTGGCTATCACTTGGTGCAGGTGTTTTACCGCGACTAGCCGCGAAGTTCAGCGCTCCATCTGTCTGCGATCACCCGTAAAACCTTAGAAACCTGTACAATCTGGCCCCTTTCGCGCTAGCGCGCCCGCATATCTGGATCTGATTCGTGATTTCCACCGCCAATATCACCATGCAATTCGGGGCCAAGCCCCTGTTCGAGAACGTTTCCGTCAAGTTCGGCGGTGGCAATCGTTACGGCCTGATCGGCGCGAACGGCTGTGGCAAATCTACGTTTATGAAGATCCTCGGCGACGATCTGGAGCCGTCCGGCGGCCAAGTGATGCTCGAGCCGAACGTGCGCTTGGGTAAATTACGCCAAGACCAGTTCGCCTATGAAGAATTCACCGTGATCGACACCGTGATCATGGGTCACGAAGAGCTGTGGAAGGTCAAAGCCGAGCGCGACCGTATCTACTCGCTGGCTGAAATGAGTGAAGAAGACGGCATGAAGGTCGGCGAACTCGAAGGTGAGTTCGCTGAAATGGACGGCTACACCGCCGAGTCCCGCGCCGGTGAGTTGCT
>JBILAR010000022.1:0-35399 GCA_044354115.1 Pseudomonas sp.
GTACATAGCCAAAAAAAACGCCACGAACCAGTCGGGGCGTTTTTGTTTTAGCGGCTTAACCGCTATTTGGCTAAAGCCCAAGCACTGCTTACTGCGCCAGCAATTGGCCGATGCTCGGGTCTTTGAAGGCGCGGCTGAGGGCATCGCTGAGCACTTCGCTGACCAGTTTGTTGTTGGTCTGGTCATTCGGTGCCATGCCAAAACGCTGATTCAGCGAGGCACCGTATTGGCCACTGTAACGGCGCGTGCCGTTTTGGCCATCGACACGGAACTTAGCGCTGATGGTCGCCTCGGTCACGTACAAGCCCTCCTTAGGCGACTGGTACTGCAATTCGGTCAAGGTCAAGGTCAACTGGGGAGCGTTGTAAGCGTTGGCACTCGGGGTAAAACCGAGCAAGCGCACCGCGGCCTCGGCCTGCGCCTGCAACTTAGGCATCAGTTGCTGACCGGCGACGGTGATGGTGCTGGTTTCCGGGTACAAGCCGCCACGGGTGCCGAGCACCTGCGATTTACGTCCATCCACCACCCGCACCACCACTGGCTGGCCATGACCAACAGCCACCAGCGGGGTATTCAGAGTCGGGGTTGGGCTAAGTTGTTGCGGACTGTGCACGCAACCCACGAGGGCCAGGCTGGTAACAGTCAGCAAACCGAACAACAGACGATGCAGCATGTTCATCTCTCCAAGGGTGGGCGGCAAATGAGCGGCAGTATAACCATGCCGCGCGCCGCTTACAGCAGCGGC
Organism: Pseudomonas sp.; assembly: GCA_044354115.1. Lineage (GTDB taxonomy): Bacteria > Pseudomonadota > Gammaproteobacteria > Pseudomonadales > Pseudomonadaceae > Aquipseudomonas. Next base: position 746 of record JBILAR010000022.1, read on the forward strand.
AATCTTCGACAGGCGCCCAAGCGTAGGGTTCCGCACACCGTTGCCGTAAATACGTAAATGCACGCAATACAGTTGTCGGTGGGCCGTGGCCGGACGTAGGACGGACTCAGGAGCGCAGCGAACAGTCCGCCATTCGCAACGAACAGTCTGCCAGTGGCAAACCGCCCTAAACCTGTAGGAGCCAGCTTGCTGGCGATGCTCTTACGCGAGCCAGATCGCCAGCAAGCTGGCTCCTACAACGAGCTTCGCGCGCCGCTAATCTTTAACCAATACCGAAGCAAAAAAAACCGCCCCGAAGGGCGGTTTTATTCAACGCGCTAGATTCAAGCCGCAGCGACTGGGCCAAGGCCCAGCACTTGGTCCGACTGCGCCTGCACCTTACGGTAGCACTCGGCATCGGTTTCCAGGGTCTTGGCCGTGGCCTTGAAGATGCTTTGCAGACGAGCCTGCCACTGCTCGGAGCGTACTTGCTCAGGGAAGCAACGCTGGATCAGATCAAGCATGATCGACACCGTCACCGATGCACCTGGAGATGCGCCCAGCAAGGCCGCCAAACTGCCATCTGCGCTGGCTACCAACTCGGTGCCGAACTGCAAAATGCCGCCGTTTTTGGCGTCTTTTTTGATGATCTGCACGCGCTGACCGGCCGTCTCCAAGCGCCAATCTTCGGCTTTGGCGTGTGGATAAAACTTACGCAAGGCATCCAAGCGCTGGTCTTGCGACTGCATCACTTCGCCCACCAAATACTTGGTCAGGTCAAAGTTATCGCGGGCCACGGCCAGCATCGGCAAGATATTGCTCGGACGGATCGACAGCGGCAGGTCGAGGAACGAGCCATGCTTCAAGAACTTGGTGGTAAAGCCGGCGTAAGGCCCGAACAGCAGGGATTTTTTTCCCTCAACCATACGGGTGTCCAAGTGCGGCACCGACATCGGCGGCGCGCCCACATCGGCTTGGCTATAAACCTTGGCCTGATGTTGGCTAACCACTTCGGGGTTATCGCAACGCAGCCACTGGCCGCTCACCGGGAAGCCGCCGAAACCTTTGCCTTCCGGGATACCGGACATCTGCAGCAGCGGCAAGGCCGCGCCGCCAGCGCCCAAGAACACAAAGCGCGATTGCACGTTACGGGTAACGCCGCTGTTCAGGTCTTTTATCGCCACCTTCCAGCCGTCGCCGCTGCGGTCTAAACCCACGACCTTGTTGCTGTACTTAACGTCGGTGTGATCTTGCTCAGACAAAAAGTGCAGCAGCTGATTGGTCAGCGCACCGAAGTTCACGTCGCTGCCGCCAACGGCGCGAGTGGCCGCAACCGGCTCATCGTCAGCGCGGCCCGGCATCATCAAGGGCATCCACTGTGCGAGAGTGGCGCGGTCTTCGGAGTACTCCATTTCGGCGAAGCAATGGTGCTGGCTCATCTGGGCAAAACGCGACTTAAGAAAACCGATGTCTTCTTGGCCACGCACGAAACTGAGATGGGGTACTGGGTTAATGAAACTTTGCGCAGAGCCGAAAGTGCCCTTTTCAATCAAGTAGGCCCAAAACTGCTTGGACTCCTCGAACATGGCATTGATGCTGACGGCTTTTTTGATCTCAACCGAACCATCGGCGGCTTGCGGCGTGTAGTTAAGCTCACACAAGCCTGCATGGCCGGTACCGGCGTTGTTCCATGGATTGGAGCTTTCGATCGCCCCGGCATCCATCAGCTCGACAACTTCCAGCTTAATCGCCGGATCAAGCTCTTTGAGCAGCACCGCGAGCGTCGCGCTCATGATGCCAGCCCCAACCAACACCACATCTACTGCTTGGTTATCGTTTTGCGCCATTACCGCATCTCCACAATCGAAATCTGCTGCATCACGCTGGAGCGGCTCGCTTTGTTGAGCCCGCACCAACCGATAGTTACTGTCCGCCAGACGTATTTAGAGCCAGGAAGAGGTAACTTCCAGATAACTAATGGCTCCCTGCATACACCTTAACCAGCCCCACAACCGGAGACAAACACGCGACTGGTTTCAGCTCAACAGCTCATTGACACTCATCCGGATATCTCCAGACGCTGCCATTTCTGCACAGAACAGGCCCCTATAAGGGCGTTAATTTTGCGGCGCGAACGATACCATTAATGACGCATTGCTTAACGCAATAAATGCGCAACTAGCATCCGCTGATCATATTTGTGCTGACATCGCCGTCGAACCAGAGCAAACCGCGACCTTTCAGACGGTGTGAAAACTACTGCGCTCGGTTATGCGGCGTTAAAAACAGGCTCAAAATGCTCATTTACAGCATGTAAACTGCGCTTTTTCGCCTGTTTTTGCCTTGCCTAACCTTCGCTCGCTACGTTTTCACTCAGTCTGCTTTGGACGCAGTTCAATCGCTCTCGCCAGATTAAAACCAGCTGCTACTGGCCAAGTTGTCTTTACAGCCTTTGTACTGCATCGAATAACGCCGAGAGCGGTCATCGACCTTGCGTGCCACGGGCAGCAGCCAAGCTTTTTGCAGATGACTACCGCGACTAAAGCCGCCCCAGCCCTCGTGGTAATTGAGGTATTGGTTGTAGGCATCCCACTTAGAAACACCGTTTACCTTCTGGGTTTTACTGGTGTACCAGCCCATAAAGTCGATGGCATCGGCAAAATCATCGCGGCTCGCCCAGTTATTGCCCGTTTGGCGCTGATAATCCGCCCAGGTTTCGTCCTTCACCTGCGCATAGCCATAGGCGGTGCTGGGCCGGCCGTAGGGAATGACGCCAAGGAAATAACGCATCGGAGGGCGCGCATCGGCGCGAAAGCTCGACTCTTGATACATCATCGCCATCGGCACAAACAGCGGTGTGCCCCAGCGCTTGCTGGCGTCTGCGGCGGCGTCATGCCACTTGGGCTTTTCGGCAAAGATCAGGCACACGTCTTCTTGTTGCGCCGGCGGGCGGGTACTGCTGCACCCCGCCAGCACGCAGCCACACAGCAGGGTCAAGCAGGCGGCGCGCAGCCGTTGGCGCGACTTAAGCACGCGCGGCCTTGATCACATCGATATAGGCTTCGGCCAGACGCTGATCGGCGATCAGTGCGACAAAATCACGGCCATCGGCATCGGTGGCATTCAGGTCAAAACCGGCAGCCACAAAAAAGCCGACAAAACGCTCGAAATCATCCACCCGTAAACCACGGTAAGCCTTGATCAATTTGTGCAAGGACGGCGGTGTAGCATCAGCCGGCTCAACGGCCAGGAACAGCTTGATCGGCTCGTCGGTAATTTCTTCGCCGATGACCTGCTTCTTGTCTTTACGCATTACTCGCTCCACTGCATCGTTTTTCAGGCCGACAGTCTACCCCTCGCCCCGCTCTGGGCTCAACGCGCACGCACCCGCAAGCCTTGCCTGATAAGCTGCAACCCCCGCAAAGCGCCAAAAGTGCGCAGCGCAACGGCGTAAATGCTGGCTTGCGGTGCGTTAAAAACCGCTATTAGCGCGTTCCCGCTAGGCACGTCACTTTATACTCAGGCACTGACAACGCGCCGAGCCTACCCATGCAACTACCGCCGCTGTTCGCCGCTTGGCGTCAAACCCTGCAAGCCGGCTATTCGCTCAACGCCTTGCGCGGTGACCTAGCCGCCGGGCTCACCGTCGGCATCATCGCCATCCCGCTGGCCATGGCCTTGGCCATTGCGATCGGGGTAGCACCGCAATATGGCCTGTACACCGTGCTGGTAGCCGCGCCGATTATCGCCCTCACCGGCGGCTCGCGTTTTAACGTGTCCGGCCCCACCGCCGCCTTTGTGGTGATCTTGCTGCCGATCACCCAGCAATACGGTTTGGCCGGGCTGTTGCTGTGCAGCATGCTCGCCGGACTGATCCTGATTGCCCTCGGGCTAGCGCGCAGTGGCCGGCTGATCGAGTTTGTGCCCTACCCGGTAACCCTGGGTTTTACTGCCGGCATCGGCGTGGTGATTGCCACCTTACAGCTCAAAGACCTACTCGGCCTGACCCTCGGCAGCCAGCCGTTGCATTACGTGGCGCAAATTGAGGCATTACTCACCGCCCTGCCCAGCGCGCATTTAGGCGATGCCTTGGTCGGCGCTATTAGCTTGGCCGTGCTGCTGATTTGGCCGCGCTGGGTGCCGAAAGTCCCCGGACACTTGGCTGCACTGGCGGTCGGCACCTTGGCCGGCCTGACGCTGGAGTATCTGGGCATACCACTGGCAACCCTCGGCGAGCGCTTCAGTTACAGCCTCGACGGCATAACCCATGCCGGTATTCCACCGTTCTTGCCCAGTTTTGCCTGGCCTTGGCAGTTGCCAGCCGCCAATGGTCAACCGCTGCAACTGTCGTTCGAACTGGTCCGCCAACTGCTGGCACCGGCCTTTGCCATCGCCATGCTTGGGGCGATTGAATCGCTGCTGTGCGCGGTGGTGGCCGACGGCATGACCGGCAGCAAACACGACCCAAATGCCGAGCTGATCGGCCAAGGCCTGGGTAACCTGATCGCCCCGCTATTTGGTGGCATCACGGCCACCGCCGCCATCGCCCGCAGCGCCGCCAATGTGCGCGCTGGGGCTTTTTCGCCATTGGCGGCGATCATTCATGCGGGCGTGGTGCTGGTGGCCATTTTGTTATTGGCCCCACTATTTAGTTACCTGCCGATGGCCGCGCTGGCGGCGTTATTGCTGATGGTGGCATGGAATATGAGCGAGCCAGCGCATGTGCTGCACACCCTGCGCATCGCCCCGCGCAGCGATGTGCTGGTGCTACTGACCTGCCTAACGCTGACCGTGCTGTTCGACATGGTGCTCGCCGTCGGCGTCGGCCTGCTGCTGGCAGCGGGCTTGTTTATCAAGCGCATGAGCGACTTAACCGACACAGCAGTCCTACCCAGGCACTTTCATCAAGCCCTGCAAGACCTGCCTGAACACGTGCTGGTGTATGCCATTCGCGGCCCACTGTTCTTTGGCGCAGCGGAAAAAGCCCTCAGCGTGCTGCGCCGCTACAGCCCCGGCGTAAAGCTTGTGATTATTGACATCAGTGCGGTGCCGTTGCTGGACCTAACCGCCCTAGCGGCCCTAGACAACGTGCTGCGCGACTACCGCAAGCAGAACATCGGCCTGATTCTGGTCGGTACCTCACCACGAGTACGACTCAAACTGCGCCGGGCCAATATCCAACGCGAAGAAGGCCGGCTGGCCTATGTCGGCAACCTCGACCAAGCCCGCGAGAAAGCCTTGCGCTGGCTAAACCCAGAGCCCGCTGACAACTAAAAAGCAGGGCGTTAATCCGCCGACAGATTGAATTGCGCCCGCATCCACGCCAAATAAGCTGGCACCTCGGGCGCACCCTCAGCGGGTGCCCAAGGCGCTAGCTCTGCCTCGGTAATCGGCCGATACGGCCCGGCCTTACACTCAAACAGCACGCTGTCTTCGGCCAACACCAGCAAGGCATGAAACACCCCCGGCGGCAGGTCAACACCCGCGCACTCACCACCCGCCTGCAACAAGCGCTTATCGGTTACCTCACCCGTCTCGGTGAAAATCAGCAAGCCGAAACAGCCCTGCAGGGCCAGCAAAGTCTCGGCTTTATCCTCAGCCAAATGCCGATGCGGCGGGATATAACTGCCCGGTTGCAAGCCCACCACCATCCGGTGGCAAGGCTCACTCATGGCGTGCAAATTGTGATGCTGACGCTGGCGCGGGCTGGCCAGCGCCTCGGCCGTTAGCTGGGCAAACAGGGTTTGGTCGAGAAAGCGCGCGGTCGGCATAGTCACATGCCTTTAACCGCAAAGATGCCGGCGGCATTGCGCCAGTAACCCTTGTAATCCATGCCGTAACCGAAGATATAACGATCAATGCAATGCAAACCGACGTAGTCAGCCTTTAGCTCGGGGCGTGCTTTGCGGTCGTGAGTTTTATCAATCAGCACGGCGGTGTGCACCGCGCTAGCACCCGCATGCCGACAGAAATCGATGATCGCGCCGAGGGTGTGACCTTCGTCGAGAATGTCGTCGATGATCAACACATCGCGGTCGATAAAGGAGATTTCCGGCTTGGCCTTCCAGAACAGTTCACCACCGCTGGTTGCATTGCGATAGCGGGTGGCGTGCAGGTACGACTGCTCCAGCGGGAAATTCAGCTTGGGCAGCAGCTTGCCGGAAAACACCAAACCGCCGTTCATCACGCAGAACACCACCGGATTGCGCTCGGCCAGATCGGCATTAATTGCCAACGCCACCTGATCAATCGCCGCCTCCAGCTGAGCTTCGGTGTACAGGCAATCGGCCTCAGCCATTATTTGACGGATGTGCGCCAGATCAACGGACATACTGATTCCTCTGCGATAAGCCCAGTAAAAAAGGGGGCAAAAGATACTGACCAATCGGCCAAGCAGCAAGCGCCACAGGATAAACGTCACCTTTACTCGCTGCTAATGGGCTGCCCGTAAGCCCGCTCAGTCCAGCAGATGAAACCTCGGCAAGCGCCACTGCCAACGCATGGCGGCCATGCGCACGCTAAATACCACGCCCATGGCGATGATGGAGGCCAACTCTGCGGCACACTGCAACTGCAATAAGGCCACGTAAACCAGCGCCCCGAGCAGACAGGCCGAGGCGTAAATTTCCTGGCGGAAAATCAGCGGGATTTCGTTGCACAACACATCGCGAATAACCCCGCCCACCACACCGCTCATCACCCCCATGATCAGCGCCGTAACGACCGGCACCTGCTGAGCCAGGGCCAGCGCCGTACCACTGACGGTAAACACCGCCAAGCCAAAGGCATCGGCCAGTAACAAGCCAAACTCATGGATAGGTTTGGTCATACGCACCCACAACACTGTGCCGAGCGCTGCGCTAAGCGCCACCCAGATGGCGCTTTGATCAGCCACCCAGCCCACCGGGTGACGGGCCAAAATCACATCGCGCAGTGTGCCGCCACCTAGGGCGGTGACCAAACCGAGCACCGAGACCCCAAACAAATCCATGGATTTGCGCCCTGCCATCAAGGCACCGCTTACCGCAAACACCGCAACGCCAAACAGATCGCAGTAATAGAGCACCGACATTGCCGCACCAACCCTTGGACCAAGCCCGATGTCTCAGGCGTTGATGTCGCCTAGCAGACTAATTTAATTAGTGTTTGATTATAATCCTGTTAGCAATAAGCTGTAATGACCATCTGGCTATAGACGGGCATGCCCGCCGATAATCCATGGGCGGTGACAGCCCAAGGCCGGGCAATTACAATTTGATGATCATTTATCGCGATCGTGACTGAGCAACCTATGGAAAACAAAACTGCACGCCTCACCATACTTATCGACCCGATCAAGAAAAAAGCCTTGGAAGAGCTTTGCGCCGGTCAGGATCTGACCTCCTCACAGGTGGTGCGCCAACTGATCCGTGACTACCTCGAAGCCCACGGCGTGAGTTACGCGACCAAAAGTAAAATCAACCTGAACGGCAAAAGCTAAACACCTCGCCCCGGCGCACCCTCTTCAGGCTAAACCGCCCCAGCGCGCGGCGCGCTCGTCTACCGGCGCCGAATCTCGACTGCCTCCTTGTGCTTGCTCATTACCCCGCGCAAAACCGCACCCTCTCCCGCCTGCCACAGAGTCAGACCATCACCTTCGCGCACCGTCAGGCGGCTATCCGCTGCCTGTGCGTCAGCCCAGGCGAGCAAGGTCGAAGCGCAACCAATCATGTGCGTGCTATTATAATACTGTGATAACACTAAGCATCCACAGATGCACCTAAACGCAGGCCTGCACACCGGCTAACCGGACCGCAAAGCGCGCACCTGTAGCTCTGTTTTAACCACTCGCAGCCGCCTGGGGACTGTAATGAAGCGTGAAGATGTAAAAGCCAAACATGCCGAAGGGGTGATTTTCGACACCCATGTCATTTCCAACCCAACCAACACCAAAGACTGGATTGTGTTCTTCAAAAAAGGCGCCGGCCGGAGCTTTTTCCTGGTCGATGACGGCGAAGAAATCGAGTCCTTTAGTCACCTCGATGCCTTGATCGAAGAGCTCAGACAACTTGGCATCAAAGCTGCAGAAATTCACTTCTAGACCCGCTAACCCGCAAAGGAGCCCCGCGCCATGTCGGTCAAAGTTGAACATTCCTGCAATCAGGGTGAAGCGTTATGGACGGTACGCTTCGCCAACCAAAGCGTGCAGTTTCGCCATAAACAAAGTGCCCATGACTATGCTGCCAAACTTAAAGAGCGCATCGATGCCGCACATACCTACCCAGACCAGCCAGACTCCAGCGAACCGCCGCGTACCGAGTAAAATCTTATGCCCGTCGCCTACGCCCGCCGCCTGACTGGACGCCACCGCAACCCCCAAGCCAATCGTCAACTGGGCTTGACCCTGGCCTTTGTGGCGGGCGCCATCAATGCCGGCGGCTTTCTCGCCGTGCAGCAATACACCTCGCACATGACCGGTATCGTCTCGTCGATGGCCGACAACTTGGTGCTTGGCGCTTATGAATTGGTGCTTAGCGGTGCCGGCGGGCTGTTGTGCTTTTTACTCGGGGCAGCGTGCTGCGCGGTGATGGTGAATTATTCCAGGCGCCGGGTAATGCACAGCGAGTTCGCCCTGCCGCTGCTGCTCGAAGCCGTGCTGCTGCTCTGTTTTGGCTTGCTCGGCGCGCGCCTATCGACCATCGACGGCCTGTTTGTACCCGTCACGGTGATGCTGCTGTGCTTCATCATGGGGCTGCAAAATGCGGTGATCACCAAGCTGTCCAAGGCAGAAATCCGCACCACCCACATCACCGGCATAGTCACCGACATCGGCATCGAGCTGGGCAAACTCTTCTACTGCAATCGCCTCAAAGCGCCGCAACAAACTAAGGTGCTGGCCGATCGCAACAAGCTCAAAACACTCAGCCTGCTGGCGCTGTGCTTTAGCTTGGGCGGCGTGCTTGGCGCCCTGGGCTTTAAGCACATTGGTTACCTGTCCACGGTACCGCTGGCGTTGGTCTTGGTGACCTTGGCCATTGTGCCGGCGCTGGACGACTTGAGTTTGGTACTGCGCCGGCGGCGCAACCATTAAGCCCACAGACATCTGCACTGGCGCCGACAAATGGCTGCAATTAGCGCCCGCAGTGTTTAACCTAGCGGCACCGTTAACGCCGCGCCGGAGTCGTAGCCATGCCTGTTCGTGAAATCCGCCACCCCTTGATCCGTCATAAACTGGGGCTGATGCGCCGCGCCGATATCAGCACCAAAAACTTTCGCGAGCTGGCGCAAGAAGTCGGCGCCCTGCTGACCTACGAAGCCACCGCCGACCTGCCCCTGGAAAGTATCGAAATCCAAGGCTGGTGCGGCGCGGTGCAGGTGGAAAAAATCGCCGGCAAGAAAATTACCGTAGTGCCGATTCTGCGCGCCGGTATCGGCATGTTGGATGGCGTACTCAGCTTGATTCCCGGTGCCAAGGTCAGCGCCGTCGGTGTCGCCCGTAACGAGCAAACCCTCGAAGCACACACTTACTTGGAAAAGCTGGTGCCGGAAATCGACGAGCGCCTAGCGCTGATCATCGACCCGATGCTGGCCACCGGCGGCTCAATGGTCGCCACCATCGACCTGCTAAAACGCGCGGGCTGCAAAGAGATCCGCGCCATGGTGCTGGTGGCCGCCCCGGAAGGTATTCAAACCGTGCACAAGGCTCACCCCGAGGTAATGATCTTCACCGCCTCAATCGATCAGTGCCTGAACGAGCACGGCTACATCATTCCCGGCCTAGGTGATGCCGGCGATAAAATTTTCGGTACCAAACAAAAAGACGCCTGAACATGCCCAGTGAATTTAACGATCCACTCTGGCGCCAAGTACTAGCCGGCGCACAGATGCTCTTCGTGGCGTTCGGCGCTCTGGTATTGATGCCACTGATTACCGGCCTCGACCCCAATGTGGCGTTGTTCACTGCAGGCCTTGGCACCTTGTTATTTCAGTTGGTGACCAAACGCCAAGTGCCGGTGTTTCTCGCCTCCAGCTTTGCTTTTATCAGCCCGATTATTCTCGCCAAAGGTCAGTTCGGTTTAGCGGCAACCATGGGTGGGATCATGGCTGCCGGCTTCGTGTACACCTTTCTCGGTTTGGCCGTGAAGATCAAAGGTACCGGCTTTATTGATCGCTTACTGCCGCCAGTGGTGATCGGCCCGGTGATCATCTCCATCGGCCTGGCCATGGCGCCAATTGCCGCCAATATGGCCATGGGTAAAAGTGGCGACGGCACCGAGCTGATCGCCTACCGCACCGCCATGCTGATTTCCATGCCCGCGCTGCTCACCACCTTGATAGTGGCTGTGTTTGCCAAGGGCATATTCCGCTTAGTGCCGATCATCTCTGGCGTGCTCGTGGGCTTTGCCTTGGCGTTGATCTTTGGTGTGGTCGACACCGCGGCCATCGCCGCAGCACCTTGGCTGGCGCTGCCGAACTTCACCGCGCCGGAGTTCAACTGGCAGGCGATTCTGTTTATCGTCCCGGCCGCACTGGCGCCAGCTATTGAGCACATCGGCGGGGTGATCGCAGTGGGCAGCGTGACCGGTCGCGACTATCTGAAAAGCCCGGGCTTACACCGCACCTTGTTTGGCGACGGCTTGGCCACCACCGCCGCAGGTTTGCTCGGCGGCCCGCCGAACACCACCTATGCCGAAGTCACCGGCGCGGTAATGCTGACGAAAAACTACAACCCAAAAATCATGACCTGGGCAGCGCTGTTTGCCATCAGCTTGGCGTTTGTCGGCAAATTCGGCGCACTGCTACAGAGCATTCCCGTGCCGGTAATGGGCGGCATCCTCTGTTTGTTATTCGGCACTATCGCGGCGGTGGGCATGAACACCCTGATTCGCCATCAGGTCGACCTCAGCGAAGCGCGTAACTTGGTCATTGTCTCGGTGACCTTGGTGTTCGGCATTGGCGGCGTATTGATCGGCAGCGGTACGGGGCCGGATGACTTTGGCCTCAAGGGCATCGCCCTCTGCGCCATCGTCGCCATCGGCCTTAATCTACTGCTGCCGGGTCATGCGACGGGTCGCCATAAAACCCAACCACACGACTAAGCCCTAACGCGGATGCTGGCTAACCAGAAGCACATCCGCGTGCGCCAGCTTATAGACTCAAGGGCGCGCGCTCGCACAACTTATTGAGCGCCACACCCCAGCTCGGTTGCTCGTTTAAGCAGGGCACCAGCAGCAACTCACCGCCACCGGCGGCCTGAAACTGCTCGCGGCCGCGAATGCCGATTTCTTCCAAGGTTTCGATGCAGTCGGCGACAAACGCTGGGCACATCACCAAGAGTTTCTGCACGCCCTGCGCGGCTAACTCGGTGAGGCGGGCCTCGGTGTAGGGTTCGATCCACTTGGCCCGGCCTAGACGCGACTGGAACGACATCGACCACTGCTCAGGTTGCAGCCCCAACTTGGCCGCCAGCAGTTCGGCGCTGCGCACGCACTGGGCGCGATAACAGTTGGCCAACACCGCAGGCGAGGCCGTGCGGCAGCAATCCGGGCCTTTTAAACACTCCCCGCTCGGGTCAAGCTTGTGCAAATGACGCTCAGGTAAACCGTGAAAGCTCAGTAGCAAGTGATCAAAACCTTGGGCCAAGTGCGCACGGGCGCTCTCGGCCAAAGCCTCGATATATTCCGGCTGCTGATAAAACGGCTGCAACAGTGAAAACTGCATATCCAACTTGCGCTCAGCCACCACCCGCTTGGTTTCTGCAATCACGGTGGTCACAGTGCTGTCAGCAAACTGCGGGTACAGAGGAGCCAAGGTCACCCGCCGAATGCCCTGCGCCGCCAAACGCTGCAACACCGTGTCGATAGACGGCTCGCCGTAACGCATGGCCAACTCCACCGGCCCGTGCTGCCACTGCCCCTTCATTAAGGTTTGCAGACGCCGGCTGATCTCCACCAGCGGCGAACCTTCAGGCCACCAAATAGAGGCGTAGGCATGGGCGGAGGCGGCGGGACGCTTCCAGAGAATCAACGAAACCAACAAGCGCCGCACTGGCCACGGCAAATCGATCACATACGGATCCATTAAGAACTCATTCAGGTAACTGCGCACATCCGCCACTTGCGTCGAGGCCGGGGAACCCAAATTAACCAGCAATAATGCGTGCTCTGTCATGCAACATCCTCTGAGCCAAGAAGATCATTCAAGGCCGATGGCAAATCATTAAAAGTAAACACAAATCCGCCGGCCAATAGGCGGTTAGGCAACGCGCGCTGGCCGCCCAACAACAAACCGGCCAACTCGCCCAAACCTAAGCGCAACAGCCAAGCGGGAGCCGGCAACAGCGCCGGACGATGCAAGACGCGCCCCAGCGCCCGGGCAAAGTCGGCGTTACGCACAGGTTGCGGCGCGCAGGCATTAAACACCCCACTAAGGCTGCTCTGGTGGAGTAAGAAGTCAATTAACCCAACTTGATCGTGCACATGGATCCACGGCATCCATTGTCGGCCATTGCCTATTGGCCCGCCTAGAGCCAACTTGAACGGGATTAATAAACGCGCTAAAAAACCACCCTCGCCGGCCAACACCAAGCCGGTGCGCACTATCACCACGCGAACGCCTAAGGCCTGTGCTTGCTGCGCCTCAAACTCCCAGGCGGCGCATAATTGGGCGGCAAAATCGTCGCCAATGGCCGGCGACTCCTCCGTCAACATATGCTCGCCACCATCGCCGTACCAACCCACCGCCGAGCCCGATATCAATACCTGCGGCCGTTGCTCACGACTGGCCAGCCAAGTCACCAGTTGCGCAGTAAGCGCCACCCGACTGGCCAACAACAGGGCTTTACGTTTGCTTGTCCAAGGGCGATCGGCGATCGGTGCGCCAGCCAAATTAACCACCGCGTCCAACGGACCCTCGCCATACTCGGCCAGCGTGCCGATGGCGCGCACCGAGGCACCGCACAAGGCGGCCACGCGCTGTGGTTGGCGACTGCAGACCACCAGTTGATGGCCTTGCGCCAACCAGTAACGGCAAAGACGGCGACCAATCAGCCCGGTGCCGCCGGTGAGCAATATGTGCATGAGATCGTCCTCACATGGATGGGCACCGAGCGGTCTCGGCACTTTTCAGGCGCTCAGGTAGCCCAACACGGCTACCTAAGTGCGACAGGCTGCTAATCTGATCAATGACACACGCAGCGGCCCTACCAGACTGCGTGAAAACTACTGCGCTCGGTTATCCGGCGTTAAAAACAGGCTAAAAATGCTCATTTACAGCTCGTAAACTGCGCTTTTTCGCCTGTTTTTGCCTTGTATAACCTTCGCTCGCTACGTTTTCACACAGCCTGCTACGAGCGCTTTTGCTGTGTCTGCTGCGCCCTGATACGCGCGCAAGGACTGGACAGAAGCAAAACACAAACCTATACAGCAATTAGATTATTGTACAGCTTACGCATAAAGGATAGCCTAGCGTCACAGGCACGAGGTCAGCATGAACATATCAATCGCCATCATCGGCACCGGTATCGCCGGCATCACTGCCGCCCACAGTCTGCAAGCCGCAGGTCATGCGGTGCAGTTGTTCGACAAGAGTCGCGGCAGCGGTGGGCGCATGGCCAGTAAACGCAGCGAAGCCGGCGCATTGGACTTGGGCGCACAGTATTTCACCGCCCGTGATCGTGATTTTGTCGCCGCCGTGCAGCAATGGAAGGCGCGCGGTTGGGTCGAGCGCTGGATGCCCAGCCTGTATCAGGCCAAGGACGGTCAGCTGAGCGTGTCTGCGGACGAACAAGAGCGCTGGGTGGGCACACCGCGCATGAGTTCCATCAGCCGCGCCATGCTCGCGGGCATGCCGGTGCAGTTCTCTTGTCGGATTACCGAGGTGTTTCGCGGCGAGCAACACTGGAGCTTGCTCGATAGCGACGGCAACAGCCACGGCCCCTTTAGCCACGTCATAGTCGCCACTCCAGCGCCACAAGCCAGCGCCTTGCTGAGCGCCGCACCCAAGCTGGCGAGCACCGCTGCCGGGGTGGTGATGGAGTCAACCTGGGCGATCGCGCTAGGCTTTAGCCAACCGTTAGAAACCGAGGTCGAGGGTTGCTTCGTGCAAGACAGCCCACTCGACTGGCTCGCCCGTAACCGCAGCAAACCCGGTCGCGAAACCCAGCTGGACACCTGGGTGCTGCACGCCAGCAGCCAGTGGAGTAAGCAGCATATTGACCTCAGCAAAGAGGCGGTGATTGAGCAATTGCATGGCGCCTTTGCCGAACTGATCGGCTGCGCCGTGCCGGCACCGGCGTTTAGCCTGGCCCACCGTTGGCTGTATGCCCGCCCGGTCATGGCCCATCAATGGGGTGCGCTGGCCGATACCGATTTAGGCCTGTACGCCTGTGGCGACTGGTGTTTGTCGGGACGGGTAGAAGGTGCTTGGCTGAGCGGCCAAGAGGCTGCGCGCAAAATACTGGCGCACCTGTAATGCGCCGGCTAAATCCAAATAAATTATTGCTATCAAAATGGACAGCCAGCGCGCCACAGAATCGCGAAAAACACTTTCTGGTCACTGAACTGTTTTGCGATGATGAGGGCTGCGTGCAACAGCTTGAGTTACAGGCGCTACTGACAAAACGCAGTGAGCGCCTGGACTGGCAGGTATTGCTCGATGAGCAACGTTGGATAATCGGCTGGCGCTAACCCTCTAGACCTTATCGGCGCTTGCCACCCAGCAACGAACCCAGCAAACCACGCACCAGCTCACGGCCAATTTGGTTGGCCGCTTGGCGCACCGCCGTCTTCATCGCTTGGCCGGCCACGCTACCGAGAAAGTCGCCAGCCATATCGGCCAATCCACCGCCCGCACTCGTGGGCTCGGCCGCACTGGCAGACGGCTTGGACGCCGGCGCCAGCGGCGTATCAGCGTTGCGCTGGAGCAGCATTTCATAGGCCGACTCACGATCAATTGGCCGCTCATAGCGACCGCGTTGCGGCGACTGCGCCAACACCTGCGCCCGCTCAGCGGCGGTTAACGCGCCGATCCGCGATTGCGGCGGGGCGATCGCCACTCGCTGTACCATCGCCGGCGTGCCCTTCTCCTCAAGGGTGCTGACCAACGCCTCGCCAATGCCCAACTCGGTCAACACACTCAAGGTATCGAAGGCCGGATTGGGGCGAAAACCATCCGCCACAGCGCGCAAGGACTTTTGCTCTTTGGCAGTAAAGGCACGCAGACCATGCTGGATGCGCAACCCTAACTGAGCCAGCACCTCATCGGGTAAATCCGCCGGCGACTGGGTGACAAAATACACCCCAACGCCCTTGGAGCGAATCAAGCGCACCACCTGCTGCAAACGCTCTTGCAGCACCTTGGGGGTGTCGGTAAAGAGCAAATGCGCCTCATCAAAAAACAGCGCCAGCAAGGGTTTATCGGCATCGCCACGCTCTGGCAACTGCTCAAACAACTCCGCCAACAACCACAACAAGAAGGTCGCATAGACCTTGGGCGCCTCATGCACTAAACGGCTGGCGTCGAGTAAATGAATACGCCCACGGCCGTCCGCCTCAGGGCGCAAAATATCCTCTAACTGCAGCGCCGGCTCACCAAACAACGCCTCCACACCTTGCTGCTCCAGCGTCGCCAAACGGCGCAGCAACGCCTGCCCGGAAGCGCTGGTAAACAGCGGGCGGTCCTCGCCCAGTAGCTCGGGATGGGTGCTGAGGTGATTGAGCAAGGCCTTAAGGTCTTTCAAATCCAACAGCAACAGCCCTTCGCGGTCAGCCACTTTAAAGGTGGCGTAGAGCGCCGCCTGCTGGCTGTCAGTCAGTTCAAGGAGATTGCCCAACAACAACGGCCCCAACTCGCTCAAGGTGGTGCGCAGCGGGTGACCACTTTGCCCATTGATGTCCCACAGGGTGACCGGATACGCCTGCGGCTGGTGCGCAAGCCACGGCATGCTGGCAATTCGCTCGGCAATTTTGCCCTGCGGATTGCCACTGGCGGCCAAACCGCAGAGGTCGCCTTTTACATCGGCGGCAAACACCGCCACCCCAGCATCACTGAAGGCCTCGGCGAGGCGCTGCAAGGTCACGGTTTTACCGGTGCCGGTCGCACCCGCCACCAGTCCGTGCCTATTGCTCATGCGCAATGCTTGCGCCACCGGCTGACCGAGCGAGTCAGCGCCAAAAACCAAAGGGTTTGTTACAGGCATCTGGTCATTCCTCTAATTAAAGCTTTACTACATACATGCCGAGAACCACAGCATACCCATGCAGCTCGCGCAAAGCTGCAGCCCACTCGCAAGGGACACCCACGCCATGCCCATGAACCTGCAGTTTCGCCAGAAAATCCTCCTCGCGGCCTCCCTGGTGGTGATTGCCGCGTTCTCATTGTTCGCCTTATACAGCGATTATTTACAGCGTAACGCCATTAAGGATGACCTCAAGAGCTACCTCAGCGAGATGGGCGAGGCCACCGCCAATAACATTCAAAACTGGTTATCTGGGCGCATCTTGCTGGTCGAAAACGTCGCCCAGTCCATCACCAGCAATCCCGCACCGACGGCAGTGGCCAGTTTGCTCGAGCAACCCACCCTCGCCAAAACCTTTGTATTCACCTATTTAGGCAGCAGTGATGGCAGCTTTGTCATGCGCCCAAATGATGCCATGCCCGCCGACTACGACCCACGCAGTCGACCTTGGTACAAAGATGCAGTCAACGCCGGCGGCACCACACTCACCGAGCCGTACATAGACGCCGCCACTAAAGAGCTGATCATCACCATCGCCACACCGGCAAAATCCAGCGGCGTGGTTGGCGGCGATTTAAGCCTGAAAACTCTGGTGAAAATCATCAATTCGCTGAATTTCAACGGCATTGGCTATGCGTTCTTGGTCAGCGCAGACGGCAAAATATTGGTCCACCCTGACCAAAATTTGGTAATGAAAAGCCTGCGCGAACTGTTCCCCAACAACACCCCGAGCATCAGCAACAAACTCAGCGAAGTTGAGCTAAACGGCGAGACCCGGCTGATCACCTTTAGCCCAGTCAACGGCTTACCATCGGTGCAGTGGCATGTCGGCCTGAGCATCGACAAAGGCAAAGCCTTCGCCATGCTGAGCAAGTTTCGCGCCTCGGCAATCATCGCCACCATCATTGCCGTCACCTGCATTATTTTGCTGCTCAGCCTGTTAATTCGGGTCTTGATGCAACCACTGGCCACCATGGGTAAAGCCATGCACGACATCGCTATGGGTGAAGGCGATTTAACCAAGCGTTTGGATATTCAGTCGCAGGATGAGTTTGGCCGCCTGGCGCGCTCCTTTAATCAGTTTGTTGAGCGCATCCACACCTCGATTCGCGAAGTGTCATCAACTACCAATCAGCTTAATCAGGTGGCCAAACTGGTGGTTAATGCCTCGACCTCATCCATGGCCAACTCTGACGAACAGGCCAATCGCACCCACAGCGTGGCCGCCGCCATCAATCAACTGGGGGCTGCAGCCCAAGAAATCGCCCGCAACGCCGCGCAAGCCTCCAATCAAGCCTCTGACGCTCGGCACTTGGCCGAAGATGGCCGTGAGGTGGTGGACAAAACCATTCGGGCGATGAGCGAACTGTCCGGCAAAATTCGCGCGTCCTGCAGCAATATCGAAACCCTCAATAGCAAAACCGTGAATATCGGGCAGATTCTTGAGGTGATCAAAAGCATCTCGCAGCAAACCAACTTGCTCGCCCTCAACGCCGCCATTGAGGCCGCGCGCGCCGGTGAAGCCGGGCGCGGCTTTGCCGTGGTAGCTGATGAAGTGCGCAACCTCGCTCATCGCACCCAAGAGTCGGCGCAAGAAATTCAGCAAATGATTGAAGAGTTGCAAGTCGGTTCGCGTGACTCGATGACCACCATGACCGAGAGCCAGCGTTACAGCGAAGAGAGTGTCGAAATTGCCAATCTCGCCGGTGAACGGCTCGGCAGCGTGACCCAGCGCATTGGTGAGATCGACGGCATGAACCAATCCGTGGCCACCGCCACCGAGGAGCAAACCTCAGTGGTTGAGTCGCTCAACGTCGACATCCACGAAATCAATCAACTCAATCAGCATGGTGTGGAAAACCTGCACGAAACACTACGCGCCTGTGACGACCTGCAGCAACAAGCCACGCGCCTGCAGCAATTGGTTAACAGCTTTCGCATCTAAACCCGCCGCCAAGGCCCAGCGCCTAGCTGCTGGCTGGGCTTAGCGCGGCGACAAAAGCTCAGACTCAGGCAGCAGCGCCGCATCTGCAGCTTCGGCGTCGGCCGGCAACAGCGGCGCGGCCTGTAACTGCCGCCAAAGTGCGGCGGCATCGGCAAACTCAGCACCGTTGTCGGCGCTTAAGTCCTGCGGGTCATAACGACTGATACAACCCTCGCCCAAGGTTGCCGGCGCACGCGAGCTGCCTCGCGCAAGCGGATCGTGCATGGCTTACCCTCCAATATTGCCCATACCCATAAGGCTGAGCGCTGCCACCTAAACGTGAGTCGGAGCCTTGGCCGCATGTTGGGCAAAGGCTTGCAGCCCCTTAAGCACATCATTCCGGCTGATTACACCGAGCAAACGGCCATCCTCGACCACCGGCAAGCTGTGCCGAGCACCGTGCAGAAAACGCTCGGCCACCTGACTGAGATCGGCGTGCGCACTGACAGTCTCAACATCGTGGCTCATATAGTTGGCCACGCTGCCGCCAACAGCATCGTGGTAGGTGGCGGCTAAAATAGCCCGTAAGCAATCGCCCGCAGACAACACCCCCACTACCTGAGCATGTTCATTAACCACTGGCGCGGCGGCCAAGCGATGGCTGAGTAGCTGCTCAATGGCCAGCAACAAGTCGGTATCGGGGCGAAATATCAGTGGGTGGCAGGCCATGCAATCGGCCACGGTTATCGACTTGAGCATGGGTGAGTCCCCTAGCGTTAATGCGCTACTGCAGCGCAATCACGGGCTCAGTCAAACAACACGGTTTTGTTGTCATGCACCAGCACCCGGTCTTCTAGGTGTAAGCGTAGACCACGGGCGAGCACCCTCTTCTCGACATCTTTACCTAAACGCACCATCTCTTCGATGCTATCGCGATGGGTGACCCGCGCCACATCTTGTTCAATGATTGGCCCGGCATCCAACTCCTCGGTGACGTAGTGGCACGTCGCGCCGATCAACTTAACCCCACGCAACGAGGCTTGGTGATACGGCTTGGCCCCGACAAAGGACGGCAAAAAGCTGTGATGGATGTTAATCACCCGCTTAGCAAAGGCCTGACAGAGTTGCTGCGGCAGAATTTGCATATAGCGCGCCAGCACTATGGCGTCCGCTTGGCTGGCTTCAATCAAGCGCGACACTTCAGCAAAGGCCAGTTGTTTATTTTGTGGGTCAACCGGCACATGGTGAAAGGCAATCCCGTGCCACTCAACCATGCTGCGCAAAT
Source organism: Pseudomonas sp. (assembly GCA_044354115.1). Classification (GTDB taxonomy): domain Bacteria; phylum Pseudomonadota; class Gammaproteobacteria; order Pseudomonadales; family Pseudomonadaceae; genus Aquipseudomonas. Next base: position 20,150 of record JBILAR010000022.1, read on the forward strand.
CATCATGATTGGAGATCACACAAGGAATATCGCAGTCCAGCTCATGGCTGTGCCAGCGATGGAGTAAATCGGCTAAGCAATGCGACTCGCGACTGGCCATCAATACCACGCGTTTCTTTTGTGCCGAGTCAGTAACCTGCCATTCCATCGCAAATTCACGGGCTATCGGCGCAAAAGCTTGGCGAAAACCAGCCAAATCGAAGGGCAGTGAGTCTGCGCGAATTTCATGACGCATAAAAAACCAACCATTCTGATTGTCCGAATGGTGACTCGCCTCGGTAATCCAGCCGTTATAAGTGGCTAAAAAATTACTCACCTTGGCCACGATACCAACGCGGTCCGGGCAGGCTATAACCAGCCGAAAAGTGCGCATAGACAACTCCAAAAGTACTGCAAAGAGCGCCATTCTAGCCACTGCCAAGAAAAACTGCAGTATTACTCAGCGGCCTTTTCGACAGCTCTTGCCGCATTCAACAGCAGAGCCTGGCTCGGGTAATTGCCCTAGCCGCACAAGTGCAACAAGCAGTAACAGTTAAGGGTGATAAGCAAATGCCGAGTTAAATTAGCCAACTTCGCGACAACTACTTACTAAATTTGTACCCTTCGCTTAATTAACCAGACGTATTTGAATAATAAATCCACTTCACGTGTTTACAGATTCTATTGGCCTGACTACCATGCCAACACTACTAACCCGTCGCATCGAATACAGCACAGGAAATCCCATGTCCTTAGTTAACGAATTTCGTTCAACCGAAGCACAAATCAAAGAACTGCAAGCGCACCTGAAAAGCCTGTCGGAAAACGACGGTCTGAAGAAAGAACTTGAGTTTGAAACCAAACTGCGCGCTCTGATGGCTGAATACCAAAAGTCGCTGCCAAGCATCATCGGCATTCTTGATCCACAAGCTAAGGCTGGCAAAGTTGCCCGCGTTGGCAAAACTGGCACCAAGCGCGCGCGCAAAATGAAGCAATACAAAAACCCAAACACTGGCGACGTGATTGAAACCAAAGGTGGCAATCACAAGGTTCTGAAAGAATGGAAAGCCAAGTGGGGCTCCGACGTAGTTGAAAGCTGGGTTACCCTGCTCGACTAAGCGTCACCCGCATATAAAAAACGCCAGCATGCTGGCGTTTTTTATTGCCAGGCAGAAAGCTTAATTACAAATCAAGGCGCTTAGCCAGTTGCTGCACGTAGTGTTGCCAGTGCCCTAGCAACGCCTGCTGCTCAGGGCCAGCCGCTACTAAGGCTTGTTCTAATGCCTGGGCAAATGCATCTAAAGTGTTCGGCGCACCATAGAGCGCATCCGTTAAGCGTTGCTTACAGAACAACTGCCAGCGCATCGCCTCAGCGGCCGTTAAGGTTTGTGGGAAATTGCGGGCGCGATAACGGAACAACAACTCGGGCAAACGTTCATCATCAAACGGCCATATAGGTCGAGCTAAGTCTTCGGGCTCGGCCTTGCGCACCTGCTCACACAAACGCCGATCACGGTCACCGAGAAAACCTGCATAAAGTTGCAGCTCTGGATCTTGCTGCGGGGCAAAGTCTTCCTCGGCATAAATAGTCGATAATTTGCTTTGCCACTGAGTTTGGCTATCGCGCAACACAGTGGCGCGCTGTTGGCACAGGGCCAAATCCAGTTGCAACCGCTGTTTATCGCTCTCGCGCAACACCGACAACGGCGCCAATACCGGACAACGATTAACGTGCAGTAACTTCAGCGGTACTGGCAATTGATCCGCCGACAATTGTTCACGGCGGGTGTACAGGCGCTCACGCAGGGTTTGCGCATCCAAGTGCAGCAACACCTGCGGATCAAGTTGCAGGTCACAGACAATCAGCGCATTGCGGTTTTTCGGATGCCAAGCCAAGGGTAAAACCACTGATATATAGTGGCGCGCCGCCGAATAGCGTCCGGAAACATGCAGCAGCGGTTGCAGCAAGTTAATCTGCTCCAATACCCGCGCCTTGCTGCGCTGGCGATACAGGAAATCGTATAACTTCGGCTGTTTATCACGGACTAAACGGGCCAAGGCAATGGTCGCGCGCACATCACTAAGGGCATCGTGTGCCTGGGTATGGGCGATGCCATTGGCGGCGGTTAAAGACTCTAATTTAAGGCTGACCCGGCCCTCATCAATCGGCCAATTAATCCCTTCAGGGCGCAACGCATAGGCGCTGCGGACTAAATCAATTAAGTCCCAGCGGCTATTACCGCCCTGCCATTCACGGCCATAGGGTTCGAAGAAATTGCGGTACAGGCTGTAGCGGGTCACTTCATCATCAAAGCGCAAACTGTTGTAACCCGAGCCGCAAGTACCGGGTACGGCTAATTCAGCATGTAAGCGGGTCATAAACTCGGCTTCTGGCAAACCTTGTTCAGCCAAACGCTGCGGGGTAATGCCGGTAATCAGGCACGCCATGGGATGCGGCAAGATGTCATCACTGAGTTGCGCATAAATATTCAGCGGCTCAGCGATTTCGTTTAATGCCTCATCGGTACGAATCCCGGCAACTTGCAGTGGCCGATCGCAACGCGGGTTAATCCCGGTGGTTTCAAAGTCATACCAAAAAATACTGGCCGTCACGCGAAGGTCCTCATTAAGTGACGGCAGTGTAGCCATGGCCGACAAAACTTGACCAGCCCAGTTCACGCGTCACGCCATTGCGCCTTGCCCATAAGCGGGGCGAGCCGTTAGCATGTTTGTTCGGATCTCAAACCGCACACAAGGATCGTTCCAATGAGCACTAGTCCCAGCGAAAACCCCTACGCCGCCCCCGTCAGCAACCTGCAAGACAGCACACCGAACCCGCAAGTACCCAGCATTGAAGAGGCGTTAAGCCGTGGTTACGACTTTCGTGTTGGCGAATTAATCAGTGAGGCTTGGCGGCTGGTCGCCGGCAGCAAAGGCATTATCATCGGCGGTTTCCTGCTTTATTACGCCGCCATCATGCTGATTAACACCGTACTGGGTTTCATTTTTGGCCTCTTAGGGCTAGAGGCCGAGGCGGACAATTTAGTCGGCCTATTCGTCAGTCAATTTGCCATCAGTATTCTCGGCTCGGTACTTACCTATCCGTTACTGGCGGGTTTGATGCTGATCGGTATTCGACGTGCGGCAGGGCAAGAGATTAACTTCAACCAACTCTTCATCCCCTTTAACAACCCTATGCCGGTGATCATTACCGGCATTTTAATGATGCTCTTGGTTTACGCGGGAATGCTGCTACTGCTACTGCCAGGCCTATATCTGGCGATAGCCTACATGCTGGCCTTGCCATTGGTCATCGAACGCGGGCTATCCCCTTGGCAAGCGCTGGAAACCTCGCGTAAAGCCATCAGCCAGCATTGGTTTAAAGTTTTCGGCTGGGGACTGCTACTCGGCTTAATAGTTGGCCTGAGCATTATTCCATTAGGTATTGGCTTAGTTTGGACCGTCCCCATGTGGATGATCAGCACCGGCATTCTCTACCGCACCATCTTCGGTGTATTACCCGCTGCCGCATAACGCGCGTTGTCGCAACCGGGCAAAGTTGCCGCCCGGTTGCTTGTGCGCCTGCTGCTCGCTAGCATCGCGCTTTGTTTTGCCAACCCTGTGACCCCAGCTGCCAATGCCGCCTACCCACTCCGCCGCCACACCCCAGTCCGCCGGTGTAACCACCGAGCTGCTGGACACTCGTTATAAAGTGGAGACGCCCGAGGGCATCGACCTCACCCTGCGACCGGCCAGCCTAGTGCCGCGCGCGCTGGCGTTTGCGATCGATCTCGCGATTCGCGGCCTGCTACTGCTCGCGGCGTTGTTGCTGCTCGAACTGCTCGGCAAGTTAGGCAAGGGCTTGGCCGCCATGGTTATCTTTATGCTGACGTGGTGGTACATGGTGCTGTTTGAGGTGCTCAACCAAGGCCGCTCGCCGGGCAAACAATTGCTCGGTTTGCGCGTGGTGCATGACGATGGCACCCCGGTCGGCTGGGCAGCCTCACTGACCCGTAATCTGCTGCGCTTTGTCGATTTTTTACCCTTTGCCTATGGTTTGGGCATTCTCAGCAGCCTTAATCACCCAGCCTTTAAGCGCTTGGGCGACTTAGCCGCCGGCACCCTCGTGGTTTATACAGAAACCCCTAGCACCCGCCCCGCATTGCCTGAGGCTGAGCCGTTGCGCGCGCCCTTCAGCATGAACCTGGCCGAACAACGCGCCATCCTGGCCTTTGCCGAGCGCCAGAGTGGGCTATCGAGTGCGCGCAGCAGTGAAGTCGCGCAGTTGCTGGCCGAGCCGTTACAGGTGCCGCCTGAGCAGGCCCAAGCACAACTCAACGGGATTGCCCGTGGCTTACTGGGGCCAACATGAAACAAAGCCTATTTGAAAGCCGCTACCAAACCAGCTGGCAAAACTTTACCGAGCAGCTACAAGGCCTTGAGCGCGGTAAAGCCAAGCCCGAGCACAGCCAAGATTTTGCCGCCCGCTATCGACACCTGTGCCAACAACTGGCGCTGGCCCAAGAGCGCGGCTACAGCAGCCATTTGGTTGAGCAACTGCAACAACTGGTGATGCGCGGTCATCAACAGCTGTATCGCCATCGCAGCCACCTCGGTGCTAACGCAATAGGTTTTTTGCTCACCGGTTTTCCGCAAGTGGTGCGCCGCGAATGGCGCAGCCTGCTGTGCGCCAGCCTGCTGTTTTACGGCAGTCTGCTCGGCATGGGTTTGCTGGTTTATCTGTTCCCTGAGCTGGTCTACAGCGTGTTGCCCGTCGATCAGGTGCACTCGATGGAGTCGATGTACGCCCCCGACGCCCAGCGTCTGGGGCGTTTTGGCGAGCGCAACTCGGGCGATGACTGGGTGATGTTCGGCTACTACATCATGAACAATATCGGCATTGCCTTTCAGACCTTCGCCAGCGGCCTGTTGTTTGGCCTTGGCAGTTTGTTCTTCTTGTTCTTCAACGGCTTGATGATCGGCGCTGTGGCCGGGCACTTAAGCCAAATTGGCTCGGGACTAAACTTTTGGTCGTTCGTCATCGGCCACGGTGCCTTTGAGCTAACCGCCATCACCCTCGCGGGCGCCGCCGGATTAAAACTCGGCTGGGCGTTGATCGCACCCGGCCGCTGGCCACGCAGCGAAGCCTTGCGCCTAGCCGCGGGGCAAAGCGTGCAGCTGGTCGCCGGAGCCATCCTGCTGTTGCTGATAGCCGCCTTTATTGAGGCCTATTGGTCGTCGATGACGTTCACCAGCAGCAACGTAAAATTTGCCGTCGGTGGCGCTCTGTGGCTTTTAGTCGGCGCTTATTTCAGCTTGGCCGGACGAGGTGTTGATGAGCTCCGTTAACGCCACTCAATACCGCCGAGTACCCGCGAGGCCGCGATGCGCCTGACCGATGCCAGCGTCATCATCCGCCCGCGCAGCGCTTGGGAGGCGCTCGACCTTGGCGTGCTCTTGGCGCGTCGGCACCGCAGCCTCTTGAGCCGCAGCTGGGCGCTGCTGACCTTGCCGGTGTTCGTATTACTCAGCGCCATTTTTTGGCAATACCCGAGCATTGCAATACTGCTGTTTTGGTGGCTAAAACCGCTGTACGAGCGTTTGCCGCTGCACATCTTGTCGCACGCTTTATTCGGCGCCACGCCGTCCTTACGGCAAGCCTTCAAGGCGCTGCCCGGCCTACTGAAGCCGCAACTGCTGGCCAGCCTGACGTGGCGACGGCTAAGCCTGACCCGCAGCTTTGACCTGCCGGTGTTGCAGCTCGAAGGGCTCAGCGGCCAAGCCCGCAGCCAGCGCTTGATCGTCCTCGGCCAGCGCGATACCGGCCCCGCCACTTGGCTGACCATTGTTGGCTCGAACGTCGAAACCGCCTTGTATTTGGGCCTCATCAGCCTGCTGTATCTGCTCCTGCCACAACAACTTAAAAGTGACTGGGACTGGAGCCAACTGATGGCGCCTGAAAGTGCCAACAGCCTGCTGCTGGCACATCTATACAACGGCTTTTATGCATTGCTGCTGATTGTCTGGGAGCCGATTTACGTGGCCTGCGGTTTTAGCCTGTACCTGAACCGACGCAGCGCCCTCGAAGCCTGGGACCTTGAACTGGCGTTTCGACGTCTGCGCCAGCGTCTAAGTGGACTCAGTTATGCAGTGCTGTTGGCCTGTGGGTTATTTCTCTTGCAACCGGCAACGCCAGCATTTGCCGCAGGCGCCAGCGGTAGTTGCCCGATTCCACAATTTGACCCGGCTGGCCCCGAGGCCGAACGTTTGCTCAAGCAACCCCTGAACAGCAAAGTCGCACACAGCAGCATCGCTCAATTGCTCGACCAGCCGCCCTTTGAAAATCGTCAAAGCGTGACCCGCTGGAAGTTTGGCGAAGACAAACAAGCCAAAAAGGCCAGCGCTGCCGACAGCAAAAGCCTAGCGGACAAACTTAAGCAACTGCTTGAACAACTGGGCCTACTGAACAACGCCAAACACATCGCCCTGATCCTCGAAGTGCTCTTATGGGCGGCGCTGTTTAGCCTGCTGGCACTGCTGGCGTGGCGCTACCGCGAATGGTTACGCACCTTTGGCGGGCGGATCAAACTGCCAAAGAAACGCGTAAAACAGCTACCGACGCAACTGTTCGGGCTGGAAGTTGCCCCCGAGAGTCTGCCCGACGACATCGCCAGCGCCGCCGAACAGCTGTGGGCCGAGCAGCCCCGTGAAGCCCTAGGCCTCCTCTATCGCGCCCTGCTCAGCCGCCTGCTGCATGACTATCGCTTGGCATTGAAGGGCTCGCACACCGAGGGCGAGGTACTGCAACTAACCGAGCAATTACAGCTGGCCGAACTCAGTCGTTTCGCCCAGATACTCACCCGTCACTGGCAGAACCTCGCCTATGGCCACCAACTGCCACCGGCCACGCTTAAGCGCGGGCTCTGTGAAGGCTGGCGTCGCCTGTTTAACCCGCTGCCGGTTAATCCACAGGTGCAGCCATGACGCGGCGCAAGGGTTTCTATCTCGGCGCAGGCGTTGTGTTGCTGCTCGGTTTGCTCGGCAGCTATTTGCTCAGCATTGCCACGCCCTATCAAAAAACCCTCAAACACGGCCCGGCACCCGAGGTAAAAAACAACCCGTACTTGGCCGCCGAGCACTTCCTCAGCCAGCAAGGCCGCAAGGTGCAGCGCGCCGACAGCCTCGAGGTATTGGCCAACCTACCGAGCAAGGGCCAGACCTTGATCATGCTCGGCTCGCGGGAAAACCTGACGCCCAAGCAAACCGCACGGCTGCAACAATGGACCGCCAAAGGTGGCCATTTGATCGTGATCGCCGAGCGCTTATGGGACAAAGAGCAAAACACCAGCGGTGACTTGCTGCTGGACCCGCTCGGCATCGAGCAACATATGACTGAAGACTTAGACAAAGAAGAACCGCAAGACAAAAGCACCACTGAGCAAACGCCCGTCAACGCCGACGCAGCAGACTCACCTGAAAGCGACAGCGACAGCGACAGCGACAGCGACAGCGACAGCGACAGCGAGTCTGCGCCGAGCGATGCGGCTAAAAACAAGCCCGACGCGCCAGAAAAACCCAAATACCCCGAACTCACCCAGCTCTATCTAGAAAACGAAGACGCACCGGCCTATATCGATTTCGATACCGACTTCCACCTCAACGACGGCAAGGATCTAGCCCATGCCTGGGCCAATAGCAGCGACAGCACCCATATGCTGCAGCTCGACCAAGGCGATGGCCTGCTGACGGTATTGACCGATAACTGGATTTGGCAAAACGCCAACATCGGCGATTACGACAACGCTTGGCTGCTCTGGTATTTGACCCAAGACAGCGAGGTCACCCTGCTCTATCGCGCCGAGCGTGATGATTTATTCAGCCTGCTGCTCAAGCACTTTCCGCAGGCGTTGCTGGCCCTTAGCCTATTGATCGCCGCCAGCTTGTGGGCCGCAGGGCTGCGTCAAGGGCCACTGCAACAGCCGGTCAGCCATGGCCGCCGGCAACTCGTCGAACACCTGCGCAGCAGCGCCGACTTTCACCTGCGGCATGCCGGCCAACGCAGTTTATTGCAGGCCTTGCAGCGCGACATTCAACGCCGCGCCCGCCGCCGCCATCCTGGCTTTGAGCGCTTAGCCGTCGCCGAACAATGGCAGACGCTCGGCCGCTTAACCCGTTTAACCCCGCGCGCCATCGGCCAAGCAATGCGCCCGCCAGCCGAACAACGGCTATCCGCCAGCGAATTCACCCGCCAGGTTGCCCACCTGCAAACCCTCAGGAATCTCCTATGACGAGCGATGAGAGCAACGTGCACATCCACACCGAACCTACCGACGCAACCGAACCGGCCCAGCCGCCAAGCCCGGCCGCGCCGATCAGCGCAGCAGCGGCAGCACCTATAACACCGGCAGCGCCAGTAGAACCTATAGCCGCGCCAGCCACCGTCAGCCCCAGCAGCCAACGGCAGCGCGCCAGTCAACTGGCGCAAGCCTTGCGCCACGAGTTACAGCGCGCCCTGATCGGCCAAAACGCGGTGGTCGATGACTTGCTCACCGCCTTAATCGCCGGCGGCCACGTGCTGGTCGAAGGCGTACCGGGGCTGGGCAAGACCTTGCTGGTACGGGCCTTGGCCAGTTGCTTTGGCGGCGAGTTCTCGCGCATTCAGTTCACCCCCGACCTGATGCCCAGCGACGTCACCGGACATGCCGTGTACGACCTGCAAACCGAGCAGTTCAAACTGCGCAAAGGCCCGGTGTTTACCAATCTGCTGCTGGCCGATGAGATCAACCGCGCGCCGGCAAAAACCCAAGCGGCGCTGCTGGAAGTGATGCAAGAACGCCAAGTCACCTTGGAAGGTCGCGCCCTTCCCGTGCCGTTGCCGTTCTTGGTGCTGGCCACGCAAAACCCGATCGAGCAAGAAGGCACCTACCCGCTGCCAGAAGCCGAACTTGACCGCTTTATGTTGAAGCTGCGGATGGATTACCCGCAGGCCGAAGACGAGCTGAACTTAGTCCGCCAAGTGACCCGCTCAGCCAAGGCCGACATGCTCGAAGTCACCCCGCTGCGCACCCTATTGCAGGCCAAGGATGTGCTGGCACTGCAAAAAATTGCCAGCGACCTGCCCATGGATGAGCAAGTGCTCGACTACGCCGTGCGCGTCGCCCGTGCCACCCGCACCTGGCCGGGTTTGAGCATCGGTGCCGGGCCACGGGCCTCGATCGCGCTGGTGCGCTGCGGCCGGGCGCGGGCGTTGCTGCGCGGCGGCGATTTTGTCTTGCCCGATGACATTAAAGACTGCGCCTTGGCGGTGTTGCGCCACCGTGTGCGGCTGGCGCCTGAGCTGGATATCGAAGGCCTGTCGGTCGATCAGTTGCTCCAGCAATTGCTCGATCAGGTTGCCGCGCCGCGCCTATGAAGCCTTCTCGCACCCTGCTCGCCCTACTGGCTCTGTTGCTAGCCTGCGCCATTGTGCTCGGCGCCCTATCGGCATTAGCGATCAAGCTACCGGTCAGCGTTTCCTTGCTCTGGTCCGGCGCGCTGCTGGCACTGCTGCTGGTCGCAGGCGTTGATGCGTGGTGGCTGTGGCGACTGCCCTCGCCCCGACTGCAACGCACCTTAGCCGGCAACTTGCCGCTGGGGCGCTGGAGCGAGGTGCAGCTACAGATTCACCACGACTACCAACAGCCGCTACACATCGAAGTGTTCGACCACCTGCCGGGGGCGATGGCCTTCGAGCACTTACCCCAGCGCATCGAGTTGCAGCCGCACAACCAAAGCCAATGCAGCTACCGAGTACGGCCGCTGGCCCGTGGGCACTTTAGCTTTGCTCGCTGCGAGGTCGCGCTGCCCAGCCCGTTACGCTTATGGCAAGCCCGTAGACTGATCGAACTGCCCGGACAAACCCGGGTGTACCCCGACTTTGCCCGCATCCATGGTGCGCAACTGTTGGCCGTGGACGACTGGCTCAGCCAACTGGGGGTGCGCCAACATCAGCGCCGTGGGCTAGGTATGGAGTTTCATCAGTTGCGCGATTTTCGTGACGGCGACAGCTTGCGGCAGATCGACTGGAAGGCCACCGCGCGCAAACGCACACCGATTGCCCGCGAGTACCAAGATGAACGCGATCAGCAGATTGTGTTTTTGCTCGATTGCGGCCGGCGCATGCGCAGCCAAGATGGCGACCTTGCGCACTTTGACCACGCCCTGAACGCCTGCCTGCTGCTCAGTTACGTCGCCCTGCGCCAAGGCGATGCGGTCGGTTTGGCCACCTTTGCCAGCGAGCAGCAGCGCTTTATTGCCCCGGTAAAAGGCCAAGCGCACCTGCGCACCCTGCTCAATGGCGTGTACGACCTGCAAAGCACTCAGCGTCCGGCCGACTACAGCGCCGCCATCAACAACCTGCTCGCCCGTCAACGCCGCCGCGCCTTGGTGGTGCTGGTGAGTAACCTGCGCGATGAGGATGATGACGAATTGCTCGGCGCGGTCCAACGCCTCAGCCGCCAGCACCGGGTACTGCTGGTGAGCCTGCGTGAAGAAGTGCTAGATACGTTGCGCCACACCCAAGTAGCCGACTATGAGTCGGCATTGGCTTACTGCGGCAGCGTCGACTACCTAAATGCCCGCGCCAGCCTGCATGAGCGCCTCGCCGCTAATGGCGTGCCGGTGCTGGATGCGTTGCCCAGCGAACTGGGGCCGGAGTTAGTCAGCCAGTATTTGGCCTGGAAGAAAGCCGGAGTGCTGTAACAGGCCGTTGAAAAACTACTGCGCTAGGCTATGCAGCGTTGAAGCCGGCCTCAAAATGCTCATTTACAGCAGTAAACTGCGCTTTTTCGGCCGACTTCGCCTTGCCTAGCCGTCGCTCGCTACATTTTTCAACGGCCTGATAAAAGTGTCGTAGGGAGGACTCAGGAGCGCAGCGAACAGTCCGCCGTTTGGCGCCGAGGAGTTGATGGTGGACTGCCTGCGGCGAGTAAATCCTAGCGTCAAGCGCCCACCCTACGCCGAGGCACCGCTGGTGCGAAAGCTGAAGTAGTAGCGCAAGGCATCGACCAACTCAACGTAGTCAGCCGGTGGTGCCACCAAGGCAAAGCCCGAGTCGAAACTGCCGGGGGTGACGTCTTCGCGGCACCACTGGCAGGTGGCGTGAAAATCAATAAAGTGCAGATGGCCGTCGCGGCCGGGGATTTTCAAGCGCATATCAAAGCGCGCGTTGAGCAAAATCGGCAGCTGACTGATGAGCAGTAAACCGTCAAGCGAGACATTGCCAATACTGCCCATCGGCTTGTCGGTGATCCGATTAAAAACTTTCAGGTAGTACGGCAGCTGGTGACGATCGATGCGGCGTTGAGTGCGCATGCTGGCAAATCGCTAGTAGTAAAATCTGAGTATGGCCGCACAAGTCGGCAGCCGCCAGTTGCAAACCAATATTGCCTTTACCCAGCCCACACAAGCCTCAGTTGCAGCGCTGTGCCAAGCGATCTTTTAAGCGGCTGCGGGCGCTGTCGAGCTGCGCTTCGTCGTAGTACTGTCGCTCGCCCTGCGCATCGACTTTATAAAAAGTTCCGCCATGCGCTAACTGTGCATATTGCTCGCGCAATTGCTGACACTCTTGCGCGGTTTTAGCTTGCTGCTGTTGGGCTTTCTCACTGTTCTGTTGCTGCTCTTCACGACGCGCTTGAAAAAATCGCTCACTGCGCTGTTGCCGCTCGGCGGCGGCGGCATCTTGCTGCAGCGCCGGCGCTTTAACCTCCACCTGCACTGCACCCGCACGCGGTGCCTCGCCGAAATGCACCTGGCCATTAGCATCCGTCCAGCGATAAATCTCCGCATGAGCGATGCAAGGCAGTAGCAGGATGCACAGTAAAAAAGGCCGCATGTGTTTACTCCATGTAGTGATTAAGCATATCCCTGAACGCACAGCACGCGGACCAACTCGACCAGCGGTGGCTGCCCAATTTCGACTAAGGCCCGCTAAAGCGCCTGCGCCGAAACTTTAACAACACTGCGTAAATGTCCCAATTGCTCCAGCGTATTCAAGCGCGCTTTGGCCCGATAAGCGTACTCGCTGCCCGGATAACGCGAAACAATAAACTGGTAGGTTTGTTCGGCATCGACATACAAATGCTCGCGTTCCAAGCACTGCCCGCGCAGCAGGGAGATTTCCGGCTGCAAATACGGTCGCGCACGGATTTTCCGCTCGGCTTGGGACAACTCCAAGCCGACCTGATTGCAGTTGCCTTCTGAGTAGTAGCGATACGCGTTGTCTAGGTGATAGTCCGCCATCCAGCGCGTACAACCACTCAGCAGCAGACCAATAGTGACGAATAACAGGCTACGCATAGGTTTTCTCCTTAACTCTGGAGGGTATCGACCACGGGCAAAAAAACTGCAGCCATTTCACACAGCCTGATTTGGCGCGGTATTGGCCAATACGCTTTGCACCAACATATCCTCCGATGGGTAATGCTGCTCACTCGGGCTGACGGCAACTAGGCACTGCTAAACTCTTGAAACCAACATTTCTCGCTGGAGCTTGCATGCGTTTTATTTATTTTGCCCTGCTTAGCCTCACCCTCGTCAGCGGCTGCTCGCCGACCACCCCACTGTTTATTGCCCAGCTCGGCGGCCAAGACGTGGTTGAGTACAAGGCCATGAAGACCAACCGCATGAGTGCCGCGGTAGAAGAAGAAAGCGACCTACTGACTTACAGTGCTCTGGCCATTCGCGACGCCAAAAGCAGCCAAGCCGAAGAGTTGTATCTGAAGGGCTATCACGACAAAAATTTCAGTGAGCAAATTCGCGCTATTTCCCTGTACCAGATCGGCCTACTGTATATGAGCCGCTACAACGACGAGCGCGACGATCAAAAAGCCCTTAACTACTTCTACCAAGTCACCAATGAATTCCCCGCCACCCTCGCCGCGCAGCGGGCGCAAGCGCGCATTCAAATCATTCATCAGCGCCGCCAAGAGCCGATCCAAAAAACCGCGCGTGAGTTACTGGTGCACTGGCAACCGAGCAGCGAACTGAATCTGGAAAAACCCAGCTTGGATCGTGACATGACCATGCTGTCCCGTCGCGCGGTACTCAAAGACCGCGTCGCGGAGGCCTCGCAACTCTATCAAATGGCCCTCGGCGACAGCGGTGTACCGGACGACATTAAAGCCAAGGCGCTGTATCAACTGGCGCTAATGAACATGGCCAGTGACAACCCGCAGGCTGACCATGACGCCGCCATCGGCTACCTGCGCCAGTTGCTCAAGCAATACCCCGAGAGCGATTTGAGCAATCAAGCCGCCAAACACCTAAATAGCGCATTGAATAACCGCGCGCCTTAACGTTCAGGCCACTCGACCTTGCGCTAGGCTGATCCAAATCAAGCACCCTTTACGGCGCTTGGGTTGCAATAGTCCTATTAGCCCAACCGAGGTGAGCGGCCATGAACCTGCGCCAGTTATTGGTAGTCATAGACCCATCCCAGCCCCAACAACCGGCACTGCAGCGTGCGCAATGGCTGGCTCGCGCCAGCGGGGCAAAAATTGAACTGTTGTTGTGCGAATACAACTCAGCACTGGAACACAGCTTCATATTTGACCAAGCAACCTTAGCCGACGGGCGCAACAACCTGCTGCTGCAATTACAAGCCGAGCTTGAGAGCACTGCGCAACCGCTGCGCGAACAGGGTCTGGAGGTCAGCGTACAAGTGCGCTGGGGCAAACTCACCGAGCAGGTAATTTTGCAGCGCATCAACGAGCTACAGCCCGACATCGTATTTAAGTCGGCCCATCACCACAGCCCGGTTAAGCGCCTGCTATTTGCCAATAGCTGCTGGCAGTTATTACGCCACTGCCCGGTGCCTTTGTGGTTGGTGCAGCACAGTAATTGGACGACACCGAGCCTGTGCGCAGCCCTCGACCCGTTACACGGGGCCGACAAACCGGCCGCGCTAGACCAACAACTAATCGCCACCAGCCAGCAATTAAGCGCTCTGTGCGAGATGCCCGCGCACTATCTGCACTGCTATCCACCGTTGCCGCCCTCGTTGCTATTTGACAGCCAGTTGGTCAATGACTACGACCATTACAATCAGGTCTGCGCGCAGCAACATCAGCAAGCGTTGACCCAACTATTAACTGCGGCGGCCATACCTCTAAGTGCAGCCACCCAGCTTGAGGGTTTTGCCGAACAAGAAATCCCGCGCTTTGTCCGCGAGCAAGGCATTAGCTTATTGCTGATGGGTGCCATCAGCCGTGGGCACTTGGCCAATGCGCTGCTCGGCAACACCGCCGAGCGCGTACTGGAAGCCGTCGAGTGCGATGTCTTGGTGCTCAAGCCACAACCGCAGGCCAGCTAAGTAGCCGCTAGGTCGCAGCCCTTTGTAGGAGCCCGCTTGTGACCCACATGGATGTGGGAAGTGCAGTGAGCCGAAAGGATCGGCTTCTGCCTGGCGATCTGGGCTACACAGGATCGCAACAGGTCACTGGGGCAGAGCCAAAGAAAAAGTAGTGCCGGACAAAAATGACTACAAAGTCTACGCGTAGTAGCCTCGGCGCATTACTGAACCAAGGAGCCTATGCATGACCATGCGCCGTACCAAAATTGTCGCCACGCTGGGCCCTGCCAGCAATTCTCCAGAGGTGTTGGAGCAACTGATTTTAGCCGGCATGGATGTCGCCCGACTCAACTTCTCCCACGGCAGCCCGGCCGAACATAAAGCCCGCGCCTTGATGGTGCGCGAGATTGCCGCCAAGCACGGGCGCTTCGTCGCACTGCTCGGCGACCTGCAAGGGCCAAAAATCCGCATCGCCAAGTTCACCGATAAACGCATTGAACTAAAAGAAGGCGACCGCTTCCGCTTCTCCATCAGCCACCCACGCGAGGCCGGCACGCAAGAAGTGGTGTGCATCGACTACCCCGACCTGATCACCGACTGCAAAGTGGGCGACGAGTTGTTGCTCGATGACGGCCGGGTAGAAATGCGCGTTGAGCAGGTCTTGGCCGACGAATTGGTCTGCCGCGTATTGATCGGCGGACCTCTGTCGGACCACAAAGGCATTAACCGTCGCGGCGGTGGCCTGACTGCACCGGCGCTGACCGACAAGGACCGTGCCGACATCATCTTGGCCACCGAGATGGAGTTGGACTACCTCGCCGTGTCCTTCCCGCGTAACGCCGACGACATGCACGAAGCCCGACGTTTGCGCGATGCCGCCGGCGGTACAGCCTGGCTGATCGCCAAAGTCGAGCGCGCAGAAGCGGTGGCCGACGACGAAAC
>JBILAR010000025.1:0-35176 GCA_044354115.1 Pseudomonas sp.
TCAACTTCTCGAACCGCCCGGTGCGGACCCGCATGCCGGGTGGTGTGGCAGGGGCGCGGCCAGATGGCCGCCTCCTATGCCGATTCTCTTTGCTCGCGCCAAAGAGAAAGTAAGCAAAGAGAAAGCGCACCCGGCATCCGGGTTTCGCTGCGCTCAACTCCCCTCGCTCCGGCGCTGCTCCGAGGGTCGGCACGATGGGCCATCCTTGGCCCAACATGCCTCGTTTGGCATCCTGCCAAACGCCCCTCTACGTAACATCTACACTCGGCCTTCTGACGGGATCGTTGGACAGAGTCGTTTGGTAGATTTTTGCTTGGCGTGGATCTTTTCAAATCAAAAGCCAACGCTTTGCTGCGGCAGATAAATTAATTCGCGCCCGGACAATCGCCCCTTTTCAGAAGGCCGAACGTAATCGTTGTGGAGTGGGTTGAGCGGCAGGATGCCGCGAGAGCTGTGTTGGGTCATGGATGGCCCGTCGCAGCGGGCCCATGGAGCAATGATTACGTGAGGGAAGTCGAGCGCAGCGAGACCCGGATGGCAGGGGCAAGCCCTCTTGGTTACTTCTGGGGCGACTGCCAGAAGTGACTCGCCGTAAGGGCGCAACGCAGCGAAGCGGAGTAACAGCCGAAGGCTGGCCCGAAGGGCGAGCGCACAAGTCAACCCCAGCGACAAGCCAATACATAAGCGGCGTTCGGGTGCATAACTGACGAGAAAATCGATAGCCTCAGTCGTCCAACTCAAACTGCAACGCCGTCTCGACGTCTTGGCCGCCGTAGAAAATACCAAGGATGGAAACCCGCTTGGCAGCAACGGCGAAGGCGATGACCGCGCACTTGCGGTAGTGAGTGATACGCAGCCCCGCGCGTATATCGTCACGCGGGGTGCCGCGCAGCGGGAATGTTTGAAGTTGTTCGCAATAGCTCACGATGGCGTCGGTATAACGCTGCGCAACCTCAGGCGATGCCGCTGTTGCAATGTACCGATAGAGCACCGCCAACTGTTCCTGAGCTTCTGGCGCAAACTCGACGCTGTACGCCATTAGGCTTTGGTAGTTGCGTTCAGGTGTTCTGCCGCCAACCGTGTACGCACCTGTTCAGCACTAAGGGCTCGAGAAGGGGCGGCCTGCAAGGCATCGTAAGTCGGGGCCACTTGTAGTGGTCTACTTTCCCCGGACACCTCGATAGGTGGAAAATCCATCCATTGAGGAGTTTCCCATGAGCAGTAAACGCAAAGCTTTCGATGTCAGTTTCAAGCTGCAAGTTGTGAAAATGATTAAAGACCAAGGCCTCAGCGTGTCGCCGGTTTGCCTGGATATGGGGCTTGGGCCGACGGCGGTGCGGCGCTGGGTGCAGCAGTACGAAGCCGAGCAGTTGGGGCACGCCGGCATAGGCAAGCCGTTAACTGCTGAGCAGCAGCGTATCCGGCAGCTTGAGGTCGAGAATCGCCAATTACGCATGGATAACGACATCCTAAAAAAGCGTCGGCCTTCTTTGCCCGCGAGCTGAAGTGAGCCACTCACTGGTTCAGCAGCTGCAACAGAAGGCCATTCCCGTTCTGCATGCCTGTCAGGTGCTGGGCGTCAGTCGCTCGGGTTATTACGAGGCACGGCAGCGCCAGGCAAAGGTGCCGTCGGTCTGCGTTACCAGCGTGCATTTGCAGGCGGCCTTTCATGCCAGTGGCGCAAGCTATGGTAGCCGGCGCCTGCAAGCCGTTTTACGCACGCAGGGGCTGCCGACCGGCCGTTACCGGGTTCGTCGTCTGATGCGCTTGCATGGCTTGCGACCTAGCTGGAAGCGTAAGTTCGTGCACACCACTGACAGCAAACACGCGCTGCCTGTGGCCGATAACCTGCTCAATCGACAATTCAATCCGCCTGCGGTCAATCAGGCCTGGGTGGCCGACATCACTTACATCCGCACACGTGCGGGGTGGCTGTACCTCGCGGCGGTGCTCGATCTCTACTCGCGCAAGGTGGTGGGTTGGGCCATGGCCCCGAATATGCCGGCTTCGCTGGTGTGTACGGCCTTACAGCTTGCCATTGCGCAACGCCAGCCAGCGCCGGGGCTAATCGTCCACTCTGATCGCGGTAGCCAGTACGCCAGCGCGGACTACCAAGCGCTGATCAGTCGCCACGGTTTGGTATGCAGCATGAGTCGCAAGGGCAACTGCTGGGACAATGCGGTGATGGAGCGCTTCTTCTTGAACCTGAAGATGGAGCGAGTCTGGCGGCGCGATTACGCCAACGCCGCAGAGGCGACGCGGGACATTGCTGACTACATCGTGAGGTTCTACAACAGCATCCGACTGCATTCAACACTGGGCTACCGGCCACCCTCCGTCTTCGAACGGGAATCGGCCGATAAAACACCTATCTTGGTGTCCGGAAAAACTTGACCACTACAACTTGCCCGCAGAGCCAGCTCTCCAGAGCACGGTCACGGGCAAGTAGGGCGCGCAGGCCATCACGAATCACTTCACTTTCGGTGGCGTATTCACCCGCCGCCACCTTAGCTTTCACCACGTCGGCCATCTGCTTGGGCAGGGTAATACTGAGCTGCTGAGTGCTGCGCATGATGAACCTCCGTCGAAAGAAAGGATTTAATCCTACTCCACCCTGGCCAAAACGCACCGCCGCAGACTGATGTTTTGCGCCCTACAGCGGTGAAACCAAGCGACTAAGACCTATCGCCGCTCCAACGCATAAATAAACGGCGCAACGATTTCCAGTTGGCCATTGCTTAGCAACTCTGCCGGTGGTGCTGGCACTGGGCTGGCGCGCTTGATCATGGCTTGGGTGGCGCGGTCTAGGGCGGCGTTGCCGGAGCTTTTGGCCAGTTCGACGCTGAGTACTTTGCCCTGGCCGTCGAGGCTGAAGCGCACTTGGCAGGTGCCTTGGATGCCACGCCGGCGGGCTTCGTCGGGGTAGCGTTTATAGCGTGCCAGGTGGCTGAGCAGCTGGCTTTGCCACGAAATTTTGGCCGCTGCAGTGGCGCTGCTGGTGCTCGGTTGCGCCGCTGCTGGGGCGGCGGCCGGGGCCGTTGCGGCTGTCGGCGCGGGTTGTTCGACCGGTTTGGCTGCCGGCACGGGCGGAGTTGGCGTGGGTTTAAGCTGTTTGGCGACGGGTTTTGGCTTGGGCTTGGGTTTTTCTAGCGCCAGTTTGGGCTTGGGGGCCAGCACTACCTCAGGCTCGGGGGTTGGTTGCTGGATAACGGCCGGTGCTGGCGGTGGCGCGACCGTTGGCAGGGGTGCCAGTTCGATCAACATGGCGGCTGGCGGTAATTCAATCGGCGCGGCTTCAACGTGCCAGTTCAGCGCCCAGAGGCCCAGCGCGATATGCGCGCCCAGCACCAACAGCAAACTGAGGATCAGGCGGGGTAGCGGGCTTGCATTAAGGTGCATGGTTAGCGGGGCGCCTCAAGGCCAACTAGGCCAATTTTTAAATACCCGGCGCCGCGCAAGGCATTCATCACCTCCATCAGCTCTTCGTAGGCCACGCTTTTGTCGGCGCGAAAGAAGATGGTGGTGTCTTTGTTGGCTTGGGTTTGTTGGTCTAAGGCTTGGCCGAGTTGCTCGCGGGTGGTGGCTTGCTCGCCGATAAACAAGCTGTGGTCGTCTTTTACCGTCAGGTACAGCGGTTTGTCCGGGCGTACCTGTGGGGTGGCGCTGGCCGCTGGCAAGTCGACCTTGATATCGACCGTGGCCAAGGGCGCGGCCACCATAAAAATGATGAGTAGCACCAGCATCACGTCGATAAAGGGCGTGACGTTGATCTCGTGGTTTTCTTGAAGGTCGTCGCCGCCTTCGCTTAGGTGCAGGGCCATGGGTGCGTTTTAACCTGCCTTGACCATATGCGGTTGCAGTTTCACCGGCAGCGGCGCCGCTTGCCGCTCGCCGCCGGGCAGGTCGAGGTCGCGGCTGACCAGCAGCAGCACTTGCGCCGAAGCGTCTGCCACTTGCGCCTTGTAGCCGGCAATCGAACGGGCGAAGACGTTATAAATCACCACCGCCGGAATCGCTGCGACCAAACCCAATGCGGTGGCCAGCAAGGCCTCGGCGATGCCCGGCGCGACCACGGCGATGTTGGTGGTTTGCGATTTAGCGATGCCGATAAAGCTGTTCATGATGCCCCAGACGGTGCCGAACAGGCCGACGAAGGGCGCAGTGGAGCCGATGGTGGCCAGCACGCCGGTGCCTTTGTTCATCTGCCGGCCGCTGGCGGCCACTAGGCGGTCGAGGCGAAAGCTCACCCGCTCTTTGATGCCGTCGTTGCCACGTGCGTGGGCCGACAGTTGCAGTTCGTCTTGGGCGTCTTCGATCAGTTGCAAACTCAGGCCGCCTGCGGCGTTACGCTGCGCCTCGGGCAGTGAGCGGGCTTGCTTGAGGTGGCTTAGCTCGTGTTGCAGACGGCGTTTGGCGCCGAACAATTCGAGGCTTTTACTTAGCCAGAGGGTCCAGGTCAGAACCGAGGCCAGCGCCAGACCTATCATCACGCCGCGCACTATCGCGTCGGCCTTTTGAAACATCCCCCAGGGGGTCATATCGGCGGCCAGCAAGGCCTCAGCTGCTAGCGCCACCTCGGCCGCCAGTTGCTCGGGCGTGGCTAGCGCCAGCTCAGCATTGGTTAGCGCGCTGCTGATGGGAGTCGTCGCAGCGCCGCTGGCCACTGGCAATGTACTGATCGGCGCGGCGCCGGGCTCTTGCGCGTGGGCGAAATCCGGCAGGCTCAGGGCGATAGCGCCGAGCAGGGCCGTGGCGGTGAGCAGGTTGCGCAGCAGCGTTTGCAGCGACTGGGGTTGGCGGCGGATGGACAGAATAGTCATGGGCGTCTGACCTCGATAAAGGGCGCTGGCCGAGCTGAATGCGGGCGCTAGCTGAGAGTAATTCTCGATATTATTGCAAATCGTTAGCATTCGCGAAAGGCCGCGCACGGCTTTATTACGCCCGCCACCTTGTCGGGCGGGCACTAATAACCACGTCAGGCTAGCGCGCACGGCGTTTGCGCCACAGGTATAGGCCGCCGAATACCAGCAGCAGATGGGCCAGGGCGATCAGGCTAAGGGCAACATCCTTGACGGTTTTGCTGATGCCACCGAGCCATTCCCATTTGTGCAGGTAGGCAAAACTCCAACCTTCGGCGCGGTCGCCGTCGTTTACCCGGCCGGCCAAGGCACCGTCCAGCGGGTCGATAAACAGCGCGCTGTGCTGGTCGTCGGCATAGCTGGCCTTGAGCACCGGCAGGCGTTTAAACACGAAGCCGTAGTCGTGATCGAAGCTGCGCTGCACGCTGATCGTGGCCGGCGTGCTCAGCCCCAGCGGCGTGGCGTACTGGGCGAAACGTTGCTCGGCGTAGCGTTGCGGGGCTAGCTCATCCAGCGCGCTGCCGTCCATGGCCAGATAACGCAGGCTCTGCTGGTTGCCGGCGCGCAGGCCTTGCAGGCGCCACACCGGCTGCTCGTCGAGTTGCAACAGGCTGATTTTCACCAGTTGTTCGCCGTCTTGCTGCCAGCTCAGTTGCGGCGCTTGGGTTAACGCGCTGCTGTTAAAAGTGGCGACGAAGGGCGCAGGTGGCGGGCTGGCTGTCAGCTTATGCAGTAAATGCCAAGCGCCGCTGCCGACAAAGGCGAGGGTCGCCAGCGCCATGCCGATGCCGGCGCGCCCGTGCCAGCGGCGCAAGCGCGTGTGCGCTTGGCGGCGGGCAAGGAAGCTGGTGACGCCGAGGCTGACTGCCGCCACGCTGGCGGCCAATAACAGCAGCATCAAGGCCGGCCGTAATGGCCCGCCCACGTCCAGCCAATGAAAACTGTGCAGCCATAAAAACAGGCTGCTAAAGGCGGCCTTGCGGTTATCCACCAGGGTGCCGAGGCGGTCTTGATACAGGTCTAGGTAAACCCGCAAGCCATCCGGCCGCGCCGTCTCCACCCGTACCGCCGGCAGCAGGCGGTTGATAAAGACGTATTCATTGCTGAACGCCGTGAGCGTGTCGGCCACATGCAATGGTTCGCTGGTGCCGAGGTAATGCCGCGCCAACACTTCTGCATGTCGGCCGCTAAGCGGCGCTTCTAGGCCGCTTTGTGCGTGCCAATAACGCGGCATGGCGTGCCCGGCCAGTCGCACTTGGTAGTACGGCTGGCCATCCAGCATCAGCAGGCGCAAGGCCTGCACCTGCTGGATGCCGGCCTGTTGCAGCAGCGGGCCGGGGGCTTGCAACTGCGCCAACGCCAAGGCCGTCTGCGGCGGCATAAAGGCCGCCGGCTTGGGCTGCAAGGCGCTCATCAGCGGGTGCAACATGCCGCTCAGCGCCCAGCTAAAGACCCCAAAGCAGGCCAGCAGCGCCAAGCGCCGGTGCCAGGGCAGGAGTCGCAACAGGCGCTGACGCCAAGTGATCGGCGGGGCGGTGCGCAGCGCGGCCGTCACAGGCGCCACTCGATGCCGGTAAACACCGCACGACCGTCACCGGGCATAAACACGGCAGGGTCTTTACCTTTGGCGATGTCGGCGGCGGCGTTGGTGACTATGCCGGTGGTGGCGGCGTAGGTTTTGTCCGAGAGGTTACGGCCTTCGATAAACATATCTAGGCCGCTGGGCATCTGGTAACCGACTTTGAAGCCCCAGATCGCATAGCTGTCGGCGTCCAAGGTGTCGGCCATGTCGACGTTGTAGTCGTTCGGCGCCCACTCTGTGGTCGGGCCGGCGTAGAAGCCATCTTGCTGCCAGAGCAGTTCGCCTTTAACAAATTGGCTGGGCATGCCCGGCAGTTGGTTGTCGCCGTACAGCGCGTCGTTGTCGAAGCGAAAATCGTTGAGCAGGTATTGGCCGCGCAGGGTGAACTGGCCGAGCGTGAGGGTGCTGCCCAGTTCGATGCCTTGGTGGATGGTGGCGTCGGCGTTTACGGTGCCCAGCGGGTTGCCCTTGGCGTCGTTGAGGCTGAGTAACTCGTCTTGTATGCGGCTGTGGTAAATGGCCAGATCGACTTCCACATGCTCGCGCTGCCAGCGCAGGCCGGCTTCCAGGGTGTCGGCGGTCTGGGCCTTATTCGGCGCTTTGATAATGCCGCCGGTCATTTCACCGAAGGTCGGTGGCTCGTAACTTTGGCTGAAATTGGCGAACAGTTGCAGCTCGTCGCTGTAGTCATTCAGCACCCCGAGGCGACCGATATGGCCGCGATAGGTTTCGTCGAACGAGTCGTTTTGCTTGACGCACATAGAGGTCACGAAGGCGTTGCACTGCAGCTTGTCGTCTACTTCGCGGCTCTGGTTGAGCCAGGTTAGGCCGCCGATCAGCGACCAGTCTTCGGCCAGTGGTGCGGTCAGCTCGGTGAAGACATTGAGGTTGTTGGCGGTTTGCTGCAGTTCATCCACCAGACGGCCTTTTTGCCCGCCGACGTTGACGTAGTTGTCCTGAAAGTTACGGCCCTTGCTGGCATCCACGCCGGCTTGCCAAGCCCAGCCTGCGCCGTTGTCCCAGCGATGGGTGAGGCGCATGCCGTAGTCGGTACTGTCGATATCGAGCACCTGAAAAATCGGGTGGAAC
Organism: Pseudomonas sp.; assembly: GCA_044354115.1. Taxonomy (GTDB): domain Bacteria; phylum Pseudomonadota; class Gammaproteobacteria; order Pseudomonadales; family Pseudomonadaceae; genus Aquipseudomonas. The sequence goes on from JBILAR010000025.1 coordinate 7,531, forward strand.
AGCGATTTCTCGTTGTAGTAGGTGGCCAACTGCAGGCTGTGTTGCTCGTTGAGTTCGAGGCTGGTGATATTGCCGATGCGGTTAATCGTCAGGTCGCGTTTCTGATCGCCACTCAGGGCGCTGGCCGAGGCTTGCTGGGCGTCCTTGCGCATTTGCGACTTGGTCAGGCTGCCGGGCAACTCGGAGTTGGACTCGACATGGCTGAGGTACAGGCGCGTGCTGAGCTGGTCGTTGATGCGCCCGCCGATATTGCTGAAATAGCGCTGGCTGTCTTGCTTGGCGTGATCGCGAAAGCCCTCTTGGCTGAACTCCGAGGCGCTCAAGTAACCGTCGGCGTTGCCGAAGTCTTGGGCCGCTGCGCCGGCGATCCGCTGATAGCCAAAGCTGCCACCTTCGGCGCGCAGGTTGAGTGGCGGCGCAGTTTTGCCGGTCGGTGCGACGAAGTTAATCGCCCCGCCGAGGGTGGCGTTGCCATAGCGCCAGGCGTTGGCGCCTCGCAGTACCTCGATGTGGTCGGTGGCCAGCGGCTCTAAGGTTTGAAAGTCGAAACTGCCATCGGCTAGGTTGATCGGCATGCCGTCTTGCATCAGCAATAAACCGCGACCGTGAAAGGTGCGATTGAGCCCCGAGCCGCGAATCGACAAGCGCGATTCTTCGGCGCCAAAACGCGGCTGGACAAATACCCCGGTGGCCAGCCCTAGAGTGTCTTGCGGAGTGCTGCTGCGTCCGGTTTTATAAGTGGCACTGTCGATCACGCTGGCACCGCCGGGGATCTTGGCAAAGTCGGCGCGCACCTCGGCTTGGCTCGGCGCAGTGGGATCGCTGGCTTGCTCGGCTTGCACCGTGGTCGGACTCAGTTGCACAGACTCAGCAAAAACGCTGGGTGCCAGGCCGGCACCGATGATTATTAGCGGTAAAAATTTAAAATCACGCATAACGAACCCCATAAAACGTGACCGGCAGCTCAGGGCGCTCAGTGCGCCGCACACGGATTGAACGCACCGAACAGGCGCAAGCAGTGGCTAGCCGGTAAAGAAAGTGTCTTGGTTAAACGCTGGCCAGATCAAGCCACTTGCGGGGAGGCGCGGGGGTTGGCGCTGGGCCAGGTGAAGCGGGGTGGCGGGTGACGCTCGCTGGTACGCGGCAGAAACCGTGTGCGGCTTGGCCGCAGCAGCCAGCTCAGGCAAAACAGCAGGGCCAAACTGAGGGTTACGCTGGCGCACAGCGGGCAGCTAAAGGTGCTGCCTAGGCTGCTTTGCCCACCGTCGCTGTTGTCGGCGAGGCTGCTGCTATCACCCACCGCGCAGGTCATGCCGCTGATGCCGCTCAGTTGCAGGCCGACCATTTGCGCATGACCAATACTGCAGGCGAGCGCGTTGAACAGTACGCAAGCGTACAGGGTCCAGGCGAGCAAGCTGCGATAGTGGCGGGTGAGTTTCATGGCGCGACTCTAACACGCGGAAAAAGTTGCAGGCATAGACGTTTTGTCGCAGTTAAGCACTCTAGGCCAGTCTTTGCGCACCCTAGCGGGCGAAAACTACTTCGCACCCGCGTTGCTGCTTGGCGTTGCCTGCCTTGCGCGTTAGGCTGCGCGCTTTAGCTGTGGAGTCGCGCTATGCACCCTTCGCCCACGTTGTTGCTGGTTGGCTGTGGCGATATCGGCAGCCGTTTGGCCCGCCTGATGCTGGCGGCCGATTGCACCGTGTACGGCCTGCGCCGCGATATTAGCCAGCTACCCGTCGGGGTTTTGCCGGTGGCCTGCGACCTGCAGCAGGCCGTTTGCCCGCCCGCTTGGCCGAGCGGCGAGTTGGATTATTTGGTCTATTGCGTGGCCGCCAGCGCCAGTGGCGAGGCCGGTTATCGCGCCGCCTATATTGAGGGCTTACGGCATGTGCTCGGCTGGTTGGCGCAAGCTGGGCAGCGGCCTAAGCGGGTGCTGTTTGTCTCCAGCACCAGCGTGTATGGCCAGCGTGACGGTGAATGGGTGGATGAAACCAGCGCCACCGAACCCGAGGGGTTCTCCGGGCGGATCATGCTGGAAGCCGAGCAACTGCTATTGACCAGCGGCTTGCCAGCCAGCGTGCTGCGTTTGAGTGGCATCTACGGGCCGGGCCGCGAGTTTTTGCTCAATCAAGTGCGCCAAGGTTACCGGGTGATCAGTACGCCGCCGCTGTACGGCAATCGCATCCATGCCGATGACGCCGCTGGCCTGCTGGCGTTTTTACTGCGGGCGGATCAGCGTGGCGTGGCGTTGGACGACTGCTATCTCGGTGTCGACGATGCGCCTATTGGCTTACATGAGGTAGTGGCTTGGTTGCGCGATTACCTGAACGTCACCACCTGGGCCGAAGAGTCCACGGTACGTCGCTCCGGAAGCAAACGTTGCAGCAATGCCCGCGCTCGTGCGCTGGGTTGGACGCCGCAGTATCCGAGTTACCGTGAGGGTTATGCGGCGCTACTCACGGCGGATAACCGCACGCAGTAGCTTTCATACGGTCTGTATTGGCCCAGGCTTAACGCCGACCGCGCGCAATTCGTGCGCCGATTGGCGCTTTGTCCGTCATACTGTCGCTTTGATTGAGCTGAAATAAGCGGCGTGGAGCAGGGCATGAAATACATACACCAACGCGAACACCTGAATGAAGACGACATCGTTATCATCGAGTCCTCGCAAACCTGCAACATCCGCATGATGAGCGATGCGAACTTTCGCAGCTTCAAAAACGGCGGCCGACACACCTATCACGGCGGCGCGTTTGATACCTTCCCGGCCAAACTCACAGTACCGAGCACTGGCTTCTGGAACATCACCCTCGACACCGTCACGCGCAAAGCCATCAGCGTCACGCGCAAACCGGCGCTGAAGTACTCGATCAAAATCTTGCGGCGCTCGTCTTCAAAACTGAGCTGAAGCTCGGCTATTTAGTTAGCCGGGCAGATGAAACTGTAGCTGCTGCAGCATAAATTTTGCCGCGATTAGCCCTGTGAGCACTTGCAGCAGCCACAGGCCTGCGCCGCCGAGGATGATGCCGAGGGCAATCTCGTAGGCCAGCCGGCGTTGTGGTTTGGCTCGTGGCGGGCGGATTTGGTCTTCGTCGCGTTCAGCGCGCATTGAAATTTCTCAATTATTCGGCATAAAAAGTCGGTTTTGCCTGAGCAGCGCTTAGTCGCGCTCGAGCAGCCAGCGCAGTTCACCCGGATACAGGTCGGGCATCTCATCGGGCTTAGCGCGGTTCAGTGCGGCGAAGATTTGCAACTGGTCGCCGTCACGGACGAATATCCACTCGTTGCCTTCTTTGCCCAGTTGCAGCCACAGGCTGTCGTATTCGCCGCTCATGGCCGCGCAGTCGCCGGCCAGACACAGGGCGAAGCGTTCGGCGCCGGGCAGGCCTTCGAGTTTGCCATCGGCATAAAACACCACTAAACCGCCCTCACCGGGGCCGCTGCGGATCTTCCAAGTGCCGGCCAAGTAGGCTTCGTACAGGCTGTATTCAAAGCTGCTGCCGATCGGCGCGCCGCTGGCAACCGTTACCTTGGAGCGCACAAAACGTTGCTCTGGCCACGTTGGACTGGCCAGTTGCAGCAGCGCAGCGCCTTGCGGTTGCAGGGTTTCGTGGTTGTCGCCATAGAAGCTGACTTGCCATTGCCCCTCGGCCTGCGGGCTGAGGCTGCCGTCGCCAAGTTCGAAGCCATTGCTGAAGGTGGCTTGCTGGCGGGCGCTGTTCAGGCTCCATTCTAAATTCGGGCCGTAGGCCAGCAAGGCTTCACGCAAGTGCCCGCCTTTAACTGCCGCGTCGATGGCCGCTTGGTTAATCCAAATACCGCTGGGGTCTTTGGCCGCTTTACTGGCGCAGCCGCTAAGCAGCGTGGCGCACAGTAACAGGCAGAGGAGGTGGCGCATGGTGAGTACCTAGAGAGGATATGGGGCTGGGTGGGTCAATGCCCCCGCAGCGAACGTAAACCTGTTTAAGGTCGTCGCGAGCGCAGGTCAGACAAGGCGAAAACAGGCGAGGAAGCGGAGTTTACGGATTGTAAATGAGTATTCCGAGCCTGTTTTCAACGTGGTCTCACCAAGCGCAGTAGACCTTGGGCAGGTTCTTATTCGATGACTAGGATGGCGTCCATTTCCACCGCTGCGCCACGTGGCAAAGCGGCTACACCGATGGCGGCGCGGGCTGGATACGGCTGCTCGAAGTAACGACCCATAACTTCGTTAACCTTGGCGAAGTGGCTCAGGTCAGTCAGGAAGATGTTCAGTTTAACGATGTCTTTGAACGAACCGCCCGCCGCTTCGGCCACCGCTTTGAGGTTCTCGAACACCTGCACGGTTTGCGCTTCGAAGCCTTCAACCAGCTCCATGGTTTTTGGGTCGAGCGGAATTTGCCCAGACATATACACGGTGTTGCCGGCCTTAATGGCTTGCGAGTAAGTGCCGATGGCGGCTGGGGCTTTGTCGCTGTTGATAATGGTCTTGCTCATGGGAAGCTCCTGAAAAATTGGATTGTTACGGCTGGGGTAGGGTGGATGACGCTTCACCCATCCACCATCTAATGGAAAATCGTTGGTGGATGAAAAGAGCGTTTACCCGCGCACTCGTGTGATGCGGCTGACGCCTTTGAGGGCACGCAGTTTTTTGATCACCCGGGCCAGATGCACGCGGTCATGCACGCTGACGACTAGCTGAACCACGCTGACGCGGCCGTCACGTTCATCCATGCTGATTTTTTCGATGTTGCCGTCGGCTGCGTTGACGCTGCTGGCGAGCAGGGCGATCAGGCCGCGCTGGTGCTCCAACTCGACCCGTAGCTCGACGTTAAACTCGCCGCTAACGTCCTTGGCCCACGACAGCTGAATGCATTTTTCCGGGTTATGCCGCACGTCGCTGATATTTTTGCAGGTGTCCAGATGCACCACCATGCCTTTGCCGGCCGACAGGTGGCCGATAATCGGGTCGCCGGGAATCGGCGTACAGCACTTGGCGTAATTCAGCACCAGCCCTTCGGTGCCGCGAATCGCCAACGGCCCTTGCTGGCTCGGCAGTTGCTCGGCGCTGTCGGTCAGCAGCCGGCGCGCCACCACGAAGGCCATGCGATTGCCCAAGCCGATGTTTTCCAGCAGGTCGTCGAGCACCTCGTGTTGGTATTCGAGCAGTACGGCTTGCAGGCGCTCGGCCGGCAATTTGTCGAGGTGACTGTCGAAGCCGGCCAGCACCTTATTGAGCAAGCGCTCGCCGAGGCTGACCGACTCCGAGCGGCGTTGTAATTTCAGCGCGTGGCGGATGTGCGTGCGGGCTTTGCCGCTGACCACAAAACTCAGCCACGCCGGGTTGGGTCGGGCGCCGGGGGCTGAGACAATTTCCACCGTCGAGCCACTTTGCAGCGGCTCAGACAGCGGTGCCAAACGTCGGTTGATCCGGCAGGCGATGCAGCTGTTGCCGACGTCGGTGTGTACCGCGTAGGCGAAATCGACCGCAGTCGAGCCCTTCGGCAGCTCCATGATCCGCCCCTTGGGGGTGAACACGTAGACCTCGTCGGGGAACAGGTCGATCTTGACGTTCTCGATAAACTCCAGCGAGTTACCGGCGCGTTGCTGCATCTCCAGTACGCCCTTGATCCACTGACGGGCGCGGGCGTGGGTGCCTTTGGGCTGCTCGTCGTCGGTGGATTTGTACAGCCAGTGGGCGGCGATGCCGTTGTTGGCCATCTCTTCCATTTCGCGGGTGCGAATCTGGATTTCGATGGGTACCCCGTGCATGCCAAACAAGGTGGTGTGCAGCGACTGGTAGCCGTTGGCCTTGGGGATCGCGATGTAGTCTTTGAAGCGCCCCGGCAGCGGCTTGTACAGGTTATGCACGGCGCCGAGCACGCGGTAACAGGTGTCAACTTTGTCGACCACGATGCGGAAGGCGTAGACATCCATGATCTCGTTGAAGGCACGACGTTTGCCGCGCATCTTCTGGTAAATGCTGTACAGGTGCTTCTCGCGGCCATGCACTTCGCCCTGCATGTCTTCACGGGCGAGGCAGTGGCTGAGCGACTCTTCGATCTTGTTGACGATTTCTTTGCGGTTGCCGCGCGCTTTGCGCACTGCGTTGCGAATGCGCTCGGAGCGCATCGGGTACATCGCCCGGAAACCTAAGTCTTCAAACTCGATGTGGATATTGTGCATGCCCAAGCGATTGGCAATGGGCGCGTAAATTTCCAGGGTTTCTTTGGCGATTCGCCGGCTTTTTTCATGCGGCATGCAGTCGAGGGTGCGCATGTTGTGCAGGCGGTCGGCGAGCTTAACCAGGATCACGCGAATATCGCGGGCCATGGCCATGGCCATTTTTTGGAAGTTTTCCGCTTGCGCTTCGGCCTTGGTTTCGAAATTCATCTGGGTCAGTTTGCTGACCCCGTCGACCAGTTCGGCGACGGTTTCACCAAATTGCGCGCTAAGCGCTTCTTTGGCGATGCCGGTGTCTTCGATTACGTCATGCAGCATCGCGGCCATCAGGCTGTGATGGTCCATGTGCATGTCGGTAAGGATGCTAGCGACCGCCAGAGGGTGGGTCACATAAGCTTCGCCGCTGCGACGCAACTGGCCGTCGTGGGCTTGTTCGGCATAAAAATACGCGCGGCGGACCAGATTGACCTGGTCAGGGCCGAGGTAGGTCGAAAGTCGTTCGGCGAGGTTGTCTATGCTCGGCAAGGGCGAACCCCTAACTGAACTGGCGATACCTGAGGCTTAGGACTTCGACCCGACATAGAACTATTAGCCCTCGTTGGCCTCGTCTTCGAAGGTGGCGAACAAAGGTTCGTCTTCGATCAGGTCGTCTTGGGCAATCACATCGTAATCAACCAAGCCGGCCGCGATTTCGCGCAGGGCCACTACGGTTGGCTTGTCGTTTTCCCAAGCCAGCTTAGGCTCTTTGCCGCCGGTGGCGAGTTGACGGGAACGCTTGGTGGCGAGCATGACCAGCTCAAAGCGGTTCTCGACGTTGTCTAGGCAGTCTTCAACGGTAACGCGGGCCATGGTCATCCTCGTAGCAAAAGCAAAATAAAGCTGTGCCCGAATGGGCGAGCGGACTGAGTAGTCTAAAAAATCACCCGCCTTAAGGGAAGCGTTGATTTACCCAGTGGCGCCGGTTGTGGTGATTTTATGCGTTTTTACTGGCTTCGGGCTGCGTCTGTGGCGGATTCGAACGCAGCCCGCAGCGATTTGATCAGGCCAGTAGCCTGCAGAGTAACTCGCTGAAGAGTTGTTGTTGCGGTGCCTGAAGCAATTGATTGGCGCGAAAAACGGCTTTTAAGTCGTCTAGCGCGTTGTTGAAATCGTCGTTAATTACCAAGTAGTCGTATTCGACGTAGTGGCTCATTTCGCTGACGGCTTCGCGCATGCGCTCGTCGATAATCGCCTCGCTGTCTTGGCCGCGATTGGTCAGGCGTTGGCGCAGGGCTTCGGGTGTTGGCGGCAGAATAAAAATCGATTTGGCTTGCGGCATCAGCCGGCGCACTTGCTGTGCGCCTTGCCAGTCGATTTCCAGAATCAGGTCGAAGCCTTCTTTGAGGGTGTCTTCCAGCCAGCGCTGCGAGGTGCCGTAGAGATTGCCAAAGACTTCGGCGTGCTCAAGAAAGGCGTCTTGCTCGAGCATCTCAATAAAGGCTTGGCGCTCGGTGAAGTGGTAGTTCACCCCGTCGATTTCGCCCGGACGCATGGCGCGGGTGGTGTGCGAGACCGATACGCGAATCTGCGTTTGCGCCTCAAGCAGCGCTTTGATCAGGCTGGTTTTGCCAGCGCCAGACGGCGCCGAAACGATATACAGGGTGCCGCTGGAGGTAGTGGTAGTCATCGTCGGCTCGTTTATTCGATGTTCTGGACTTGTTCGCGCATTTGCTCGATCAGCACTTTCAGGCTGACAGCGGCTTGCGTGCTGCGGGTGTCGAAGGCTTTAGAGCCGAGGGTGTTGGCTTCGCGGTTAAGCTCTTGCATTAAAAAATCCAAGCGCCGGCCGGCTGCGCCACCGGCTTTAAGCACCCGGCGCACTTCGCTGACGTGGGTGCTGAGGCGGTCGAGCTCTTCCGCTACATCGCTTTTTTGCGCCAGCAACACCATCTCTTGTTCGAGGCGCTGTGGGTCGAGGTCGACCTGCATTTCGCGGCAGCGCTCGAGGATTTTTTGTCGTTGGCTGGCGAGCATCTGCGGCACTTGTTCGCGCAGGTAGGCCACCTCGTCGCCAATCGCATCTAGACGCTCGTTAAGCAGTTTGGCCAGTTCTGTGCCTTCGCGGCCGCGGCCCAGTTTTAGCTCGCTGAGGGCTTGATTGAATAGGGTTAGGGCGGCGGCATTCATGGCCTGCGGATCGCTGGCGGCGGCCACCAGCACACCCGGCCAGGCAAGGATTTCTAGCGGATTCAGTGCGGCCGGCTGTTTGATCAGGCTGGCGATGGTTTCGGCAGCGGCCACCAGTTGCGCGGCGCGTTGTTGATCGACATTCAAGGCTTGGCCGGCGCTGTCATCGTTAAAGCGCAGGGTGCATTCGACCTTGCCGCGTGACAGGCCTTGGCGCAAGGCATCGCGCACCGCGCTTTCGAGGTCGCGAAAGGCTTCGGGCAGGCGCAGTTGAGGCTCTAGGTAACGATGGTTAACCGAGCGTAGCTCCCAACTCAGGGTGCCGTGGCTGCCTGCCAGTTCAGTGCGGGCAAAGGCGGTCATGCTGTGCACCATGGGTGTACCTCGCGAGCAAACTATCAATTGGAATAGGCGAGATTGTAGCGCAGTCGTCGGGCGCGCCCAATCGCCGATGTTCGGCGGCGGCGCTGGCCCCTATAATGGTCGGCAGATTTCCGTCCCGAACAGGTATTGCTTAATGAAACGTCCAAGTGGCCGCGCCGCAGACCAACTGCGCCCGATCCGTATCACCCGTAACTACACCAAGCACGCCGAGGGTTCGGTGTTGGTGGAGTTTGGCGACACCAAAGTGATCTGTACGGTCAGCGTCGAGTCCGGCGTGCCACGCTTCCTCAAGGGCCAAGGCCAAGGCTGGTTGACCGCCGAGTACGGCATGCTGCCGCGCGCCACCGGCGACCGTAACCAGCGTGAAGCCAGCCGTGGCAAGCAGGGCGGCCGCACCTTGGAAATCCAGCGTTTAATCGGTCGCTCGCTGCGCGCCGCACTGGATATGTCCAAGCTCGGTGAAAACACCCTGTATGTTGACTGCGATGTGATCCAAGCAGACGGCGGCACTCGCACCGCGTCGATCACCGGTGCCATGGTGGCCTTGGTTGATGCGCTGAAACTGATGAAGAAGCGCGGCGGTCTGAAGGGTGGCGATCCGCTTAAGCAGATGGTCGCGGCAGTGTCGGTGGGTATGTACAAGGGCGAGCCAGTGCTCGATCTGGACTACCCTGAAGACTCGGCAGCCGAGACTGACTTGAACGTGGTGATGACCGCTGCCGGTGGTTTTATCGAAGTACAGGGCACGGCCGAAGGCGCACCTTTCCAGCCCGACGAGTTAAACGCCATGTTGGCCTTGGCGCAGAAAGGCATGCTCGAGCTATTTGAGTTGCAACAAGCCGCGCTAGCGGATTAAGTCGCGCCGCCGCGCTAAATCACTAAGGAGAGGCCGCATGAGTGATATTCCAGTTCTACCGACGCCCGAGTTACCCAATGCTCAGGCGCGGCAGTGGGCGATGCTCTGCCATTACGCGGCGTTCTTTTGGTTGTTGGTGCCGATGATTGGCAATGTGATCGGTCCGCTGATTGTGTGGCAGCTGAAGAAAGATCTTGACCCCTTCGTCGATGCGCAAGGCAAGGAGGCCTTGAACTTTCAGATCACCTACAGCGTAGCCATGATGATCTGTGGTCTGCTGGCGTGGGTGCTGATCGGTTTTCCGCTGATGCTGTTGGTGAGTATTACGGCGCTGGTCCTGACCATCATCGCCGGGATCAAGGCCAATGAGGGGAAGGCGTATCGCTATCCCTTTAGCTGGCGCTTAATCAAATAAGGCATTCGTGCTTAATAAAAAGCCGACACATGTTGTCGGCTTTTTATTGTCTAGCGAATAGCGCTAACCGAGTGCCGCCAGCAGTTCGTTGCGCCCGTGTGGTGGCACCATGGCGATCAGGGTTTGGCCTGCTTGCAGGATCAAGTTGTCGGCCGGATTGAAGATAAAGTCGAGTTGAGTGCGAACCGATAAAATCACGCAGTTCGGGCACTGCTGCTTAATCTCGCCGATGCTCAGGCTGCGTTGCTGTGCGGTGATGGCGACTTCTTCGAGGCGAACCTTGTGTTCGGAGCGCAGCATTTCGTCGAGAAAAGTCACTACGTGCGGGCGAATCATCGACGAAGCGATGCGCATGCCGCCGGCAAAGTCCGGCGAGATGACCACGTCGGCGCCGGCCTTTTTCATCTTCGCCACATTGCGTATTTCATGGCAGCGGGCGACCACCCGAACGCTTGGGTTGAGTTGCCGCGCGGTGAGAATAATCATCAGGTTGCGGCTGTCGTCGCCGGTCACTGCGAACACGCCGGCGGCGTCAGCTATATCCGCGGCCAGCAATAGGTCGTCGTCGGTGGCATCGCCATACAGGTGCAATAAGTGCGGGAAGTGTTCGTGCTGTTCTTCGAGCAGTTTTTCATCGCTGTCGATGGCCACGAAATCGCGGCTGGTACTCTGTAGTTCATGCGCGACGTTACGGCCGACTCGGCCGAAGCCGCAGATAATGTAATGCCCGGAGAGTTTCTTGATGGCTTTTTCCATGCGTCGCCTCCGCAGGCTGTAGTCAAAATCACTTTCGAGAAAGAAGGTTGCCAAGCTGGTGAATAGAAACGTCACAGTGCCAAAGCCGGTGAGGGCGATGCTGCCAGCAAAAATACGCTCACCAAGACTGGTTAATGGAATGATCTCACCATAACCCACGGTGGTAATGGTGATGAGGGTCATGTGCAGGGCGTCGGAGAAGCTAGCTTTATCATCCGATGCGGTAATATAAAAACCCAGCGTGCCTATGACCATCATGCACAGCAGTAGCGCTGCGGCGGCATAAATGCGCTGCAAAATTCGCGGTAATTGGGTTCTGCGCGCGGGTAGGCGCGGTGTCGCACGGTGAACTTTAGGCAGGCTACTCATGCTGGCCGAGCCTTTAAACGCTAAGAGTCCAGTCGTAATCGACTACCAGTGGGGCGTGCTCGGAGAACCGTGGTTGGCGTGGCAGGCGCGCGCTGCGCACACTGCGGCGCAGGCCGGGTGTGAGCAAGTGGTAGTCGTAGCGATAACCTAGGTTGAGCAGTTGCGCCTGCTCGGTGTCGGGCCACCAGCTAAATTGGTCGGCTTCGCGGCTGACTTCGCGCAGCGCATCGACGTAACCCATATTGCCGATAATTTGATCCATCCAAGCGCGCTCGGCCGGTAAAAATCCCGGAGCCTGCTGGCAATCGCGCCAGTTTTTCACGTCGAGCTTCTGGTGTGCCACGTACAGCGAGCCGCAATAGATGTATTCACGGCGTTTGCGCCGCTGCTTGTCGAGATAATGGGCGAAATCGTCCATAAACTTGAATTTTTGATTCAGGCTCTCATCGCCTTGTTGTCCGGAGGGCAGCAGCAGGCAGGCGATACTGACTTTATCGAAGTCGGCTTGCAGGTAACGGCCGTAGCGATCGGCCGTTTCAAAGCCGAGACCGGTGATAATAGCTTTCGGCTGCAAGCGCGAATATAGAGCCACGCCACCTTGGCTAGGTACTTCGGCATCGCAGGCGTAGAGAAAGTAGCCGTCCATTTGGAAAGCTGGGTCGTCTAACTCGAAGGCTGAGGCGCGGGTGTCCTGCAGGCAGATGACATCGGCATTTTGCGCGTGTAACCACGTCAGCAGACCGCGCTCGACGGCCGCCTGCATACCATTGACGTTGACACTGATGATCCGCATAAATGGCCCCAAAAAACACGTGGGTGTATGATACCCGAGCTCCTCTGTATTAGCTAAAAGCCTGCGCAATTTTTGCCGCTGCTCACTGCTCGCGCGTTAAATTCGCGGTGGCATGAGGGTAAATCCTCTGTGCGGGCGCTAAGCTTGTCGATAAATGTGTGTCGTTCGGGATTTTTTCATGCAGGCGTATCAACGCGACTTTATTCGTTTTGCCATTGAACGTGGCGTGTTGCGCTTCGGTGCTTTCACCCTCAAGTCGGGGCGGGTAAGTCCGTACTTCTTTAACGCCGGTTTGTTTAACAGCGGCTTGGCCTTGGCCCAGCTCGGGCGCTTTTATGCCGCCGCGGTGGTTGAAAGCGGTATTGCTTTCGACGTGCTATTTGGCCCGGCTTACAAAGGCATTCCTTTGGCGGCAGCGACTGCTGTGGCGCTCGCTGAGCAACATCAGTTGGACATGCCTTGGTGTTTTAATCGCAAAGAGGCCAAGGCCCATGGCGAGGGCGGCAGCTTGGTCGGCGCGCCGCTGCAAGGCCGGGTGCTGATTGTTGACGACGTGATCACTGCCGGTACGGCGATTCGTGAAGTCATGCAGATTATTCAAAGCCAAAACGCCCAAGCTGCTGGTGTGCTGATTGCGCTGAACCGTGAAGAGCGCGGTCAAGGTGAACTCTCGGCGATTCAAGAAGTCGAGCGCGATTTCGCCATGCCGGTGGTCAGTATTGTGTCCTTGACTCAAGTACTGGAATATCTGGCCGATGATGCTGAACTTAAGCAGCACTTGCCGGCGGTAGAGGCTTACCGCGCGCAGTATGGAATCTAGCTAAAACTACGACAGGGTTGTGTTTATGGGCAAATTGAGCGCGCTGCGCGGTTCATTGCTGCTAATTATGTTGCTGCCGGCCTTGGCGGGCGCTAGCGAGCTGTATCGCTACCTGAGCGACAAGGGCGTAGTGGTGCTCGATCGCCAAGGTGTGCCGCCGCAATACATTGGTAAAGGTTATGACGTGCTGGATGAGCAAGGCCGTTTGCTGCGCACCATCCCGCCAGCCCCTTCTGCTGAAGAGCGCGAGCGGCTCAATAAAGCCAAGCTTCAGGCCACCTCAGACACGCAACTGCTGCGCCTGTATTCCAGCTTGGAAGATGTCGATCGCGCTCGTGAGCGTAAATTGAACGAGTTAGATGGCGCTATTGCTGCGGCGCGAGGCAACTTGCAGTCGTTGCGTACCCAGCAGGCTAATTTTCAAAGTCAGGCAGCTGAACAAGAACGGGCCGGCCGTGAGGTGCCAGAAAGCTTGCTGGTGCAAATTAGCAATCTTCAGGCCGAGCAAGTCAGCCGCTTAAACGATATCGCTCGCTTTGAGGCGGCGCGCAAAGAGGCCGATGCCGGCTTTACCAGCGATCGTGGGCGCTTGGCGCAATTGTTGGGTGGTAGGTAGAAGCTCAGGAACGTAGCGAACAGCCTGCCAGCCGGCAGATTGCCGCAGTTCAAATCCAAAGAGTGGCGGACTGTCGCTCCTTCGAGTCCAGCCTAAGGCTGCAAGTTGTACAACCAGCGCTCGTTACGCGGGTTAGGGGCCGGCTCAAGCTGGTCAAATTCGCTTTTCTCGATTAATACTTCCAGCCGCGCTTGCGCGTTGTACTCGCAAAATCGCACTTGCACCTGGCTACCGGCAGGCAATTGGATACCACTGCCATCGTGCAAGGCGATGCGGCTGCGATAGGGACGAAAATCGCTGGCGCAAAGCAGGTCAAAATCACCTCCCTGCCAGCGGCCAACGGCATAACCGACGCCGCTGCCAACGCCGATCAGCAACAGTAACGCCAAGCCTTGCAGCAAACCTTTAGTGCGCACTTTTAGCTCCTTGCTGAGTTCCGTGCGCCTGAGCGCGAAGCATTACAACGACTCTAGGCAACCAGCTAGGTCATCCGCCAGTTGAGTTAATAGCTGCTCGTAGGTGCTGGCGCTGACTGGCAATTTGCCACCCAAGGCATCCAGCTCGGCCAGCTTAACCGGCAGCCCAGCGCTGAGGGTTTGCGCTAAGCGCGGCGCTAACGGCGGCTCGCTAAACACGCAGGTTGGCCCTGCCGCTTGTAAGCGCTCGCGCATTTGCGCCACATGCTGAGCGCCCGGCTGCACTTCGCTGGCGAGACTAAAAACCCCGGCGTGCTTGAGGCCGTAGGCGGCTTCGAAATAGTCGAATGCCTCGTGGAAGACGAAATACGGCTTGCCCGCTACCGGCGCTAAGCGCGCGTGTAACTGTTGTTCGAGCACCTGCAATCGCGCACTGAAGGCCTGAATGTTGGCCTGATAGCGCGCAGCATTGGCGGGGTCGGCGGCGGATAAGTCGGCCGCCATGCGCGCGGCTATGACCTGCGCATTGGCTGGCAGTAACCATAGGTGCGCATCCAAGGTGCCGGGGCGATGCGCGTGGTCATGCTCGGCAATTGCGCCAGCAGCATGCGGTTGCGGTTCATGCTCGTGCTCGTGCTCGTCAGCAGCGGGGCTCTGGCCAAAATAACGCAATTGCAGGCCGGGCAAATCTTGCACCGCAACGCTGGGCTGCTTACGACTGGCCAGCACGCGCGGCAGGAAGGTCTCCATGTCTGGGCCTATCCAGTACAGCAGTTCCAGTTCTTGCACCCGGCGCACGTCTGAGGGCCGCAGCGCGTAGTTGTGCGCCGAGGCACCGGGTGGCAGCAGCACTTGGGGGCTGGCGATACCATCCTGAACGGCGGCGGCGATCAACTGCAGCGGTTTGATGCTGGTGAGTACCCGCACCTCGGCGCTGGCGCTAAGCGCAAGCCAACTTAGGAAGAAGCCAATCAAGAGACGTGACACGAAAGAACACCTGCGTTACGAGAGAAACATCAGTGAAAGAGTTATATAATAACGTCTCTTCCTCCAGACGTCTGCCGCCCCATGCTCAAGCCACTGCTCGTCAAGGCCCCGCTGGCCTGTTTGCCGCATGATCATTCGCACTGCGTCAACGCTGCCTTGGCGCAAGCGCAAAGTCTCTGCGCCACCCGCGATGTGCGCCTGACAGCCTTGCGCTTGCGGGTCTTGGAGCTGGTCTGGGAAAGCCACAAGCCGCTCGGTGCCTACGACATTCTCGCCGTATTAAGCGAGACCGATGGTCGCCGCGCCGCTCCACCGACCGTTTATCGGGCGCTGGATTTTCTCCAGGAAAACGGCTTAGTGCACCGCCTCGCCTCGCTGAATGCCTTTGTCGGCTGCAGCCATCCCGAGCAACCGCATCAAGGCCAGTTCCTTATTTGCCGCGCTTGCCACACCTCGATTGAGCTGGAGCAAAGCAGCATCGGCGCGGCCATTATCAGCAGCGCCGCCAGCGTCGGCTTTAGTGTCGAAGGGCAAACCGTGGAAGTCGTCGGCCTGTGTGCCAGCTGTCAGGTGCCGGCATGAGCGATGCACTGATACGCCTGGAGAACATTGGTGTCAGCTTTGCCGGCCAAAGCGTGCTGCAAGATGTACAGCTGAGCGTTAAGCCCGGTGAAATCGTCACCCTGATCGGCCCCAATGGCGCGGGTAAAACCACTCTGGTGCGCGCCGTGCTCGGCCTGCTCAAGCCCGACAGCGGTAGCGTCTGGCGCTTGCCCAAGCTGCGTATCGGTTATATGCCGCAAAAACTCCAGGTGGATGCCAGCCTGCCGCTGTCGGTGCTGCGCTTTTTGCGCTTACTGCCCGGCATCGACCGTGGCCGGGCACTGGCGGCGCTGGAGGAGGTCGGTGCGGCGCAGGTGCTCGACAGCCCCGTGCAGAGTATTTCCGGTGGCGAGTTGCAGCGAGTGTTGCTGGCTCGCGCACTGCTACGCGAACCACAACTGCTGGTGCTCGATGAGCCGGTGCAGGGCGTGGATGTTGCCGGCCAAGCCGAGCTGTACAGCCTGATTACCCGCCTGCGCGACCGCTACGGTTGCGGCGTATTGATGGTCTCCCACGACCTGCATCTGGTGATGAGCACCACCGATCAAGTGATTTGCCTGAACCGCCATGTGTGCTGTTCCGGCCACCCCGAGCAGGTCAGCAATGACCCGGCGTTTGTCGAAATGTTTGGCGAAGATGCCAAGAGCCTGGCCGTCTATCACCACCGCCACGACCATGGTCACGACCTGCATGGCAGCGTGGTACTGGGCAAGCCGCATGTACACGGAGCCGACTGCAAACATGGCTGATTTCCTCCTCAATGCTTTACTCGCCGGATTAGCGCTGGCGCTGGTGGCCGGGCCGCTGGGCTCTTTTGTGGTGTGGCGGCGGATGGCCTATTTCGGCGACACCCTGTCCCACGCGGCGTTACTCGGGGTGGCCATCGGCGTGCTGCTGGACGTTAGCCCGAGCATTGCGGTGATCGTCGGCTGCCTGTTGTTGGCCCTGCTACTGGTAACCCTGCAACAACGCCAACCGCTGGCGGCCGACACCCTGCTCGGCGTGCTGGCGCCTAGCACCTTGTCGCTGGGGTTGGTGCTGCTGAGTTTTAACCGTGAAGTGCGCATCGACCTGATGGGCTATTTATTTGGCGACCTGCTGGCCGTCGGCCCAAGCGATTTGCTCTGGATCATTGGTGGCTGCACCTTGGTCTTGCTGACCCTGCTGGCGCTGTGGCGACCGCTGCTGGCGATCACCGTGCATGAGCAGCTGGCGCAAGTTGAAGGCCTGCCCGTCGCTGCGCTGCGGCTGTGCTTGGTATTGTTGATCGCGCTGGTGATTGCCTTGGCGATGAAAATTGTCGGCGTGCTGTTGATTACCTCCCTGCTGATTATTCCCGCCGCCGCCGCCCAGCGGCATGCACGCAGCCCCGAACAGATGGCCGTGGCCGCCAGCGCGCTAGGCGTGCTGGCAGTGTGCGCAGGCTTAAGTTTGTCGTGGTATCAAGACACCCCCGCCGGGCCATCGATTGTGGTGGCCGCCGCGCTGCTGTTTTTACTCAGTTTGGCCATCCCCAAGCGCAACCGTTAAATTCCGCCCGACGACCCGCCAGTCGCGGGTTTGGTTGCGCCGGGGTGTGCGGTGTAGACTTGCGCGTTTTTTGTGCAAAATGAGACCCAACGCAATGAAGTCGTTCGCATCCCGCTATCTCACACTGTTTTTGGTTGCTCTTTTGACCAGCGCTGCCAGTAACGTTGCCTTGGCCGACGATGACGAAGTGCCGGTCGATGACTCGGTGACGGCCTTTCGCAATATCGAGCAGAGCCTCAACAAGGGCCAACTGCAACAAGCCGAAGGCCAGCTAAACAACCTTAAACAACGTGCGGCGGGCGACACGCGGCTGGAGCAATACCAACGGCAGATAGCCGAAACCTACCTGCAGCAAGGCCAGAGCGCCCTGCAAAAAAGCGATTTAAACGCCGCCAGCGCCGCCCTTAGTCGCGCCCGTGGGTTATTGCCGCAAGCGCCAGCACTCACCAGCGGCCTAGACAGCGCCATCGCCACGGCCCGCGCCAGCGAACTGGCTGCCGCCGAGAAAATTCGGGTCGCCGCCCAGCAAGCGGCGGCCAAAGAAGCCGCAGCCAAAGCCGAACAGGCGCGGCAACAGAAACTCGCCGCCGAACGCCAAGCCCAGCAGAAGAAAGCCGCTGCTGCCGCCGTAGTCAGCGCGCCTGTTGTCGCCGCAGCACCCGCCAAGCCACAAGCATTGCTGATTAACCCGGACGCGGCCAGCAGCACCATCGCCCTGCCGATGCTGGACGATAAAGACAGCGCCGCCTTACGCAAACTGCTCGATAGCGTGGCCAGCGACGTGGTCAACTTCAACTGTGCGGTAAGCATTGAAGTGCGCCAAGGCAAGGACTTCCCATGGGTCGGCTCGTTACTCTCGGTGCGGGTAAAAAAACTCAATCCCAACTTTAAGCTCGAACTGCAGCAAGTGCTTAACCCGCAACAAGCCCCGCAACTGGTGCTGACCCCGCGGAGCAAATAAGCCTGCACTCACGCCGCCGACCAAACGCAGGCCATGCGCGACCTCAGGCTATAAGCTTAGATCGGCAAAGTTTTCGCGGCGCTGCCAGAGCAAGGTAAACTGCCGTGCTTTGCCCCGGTGTGCCGCGTGGCCCCGCGCAGAGTGTCGCCTTGGCCGCCTCCGCGCACAGTCCGACGGCCGCCTCGAAAAACCCACAAGGTTTATTCCGTGATCGAATTTCAACGCGTGCACAAGACCTATCCGGTCAATGGCCGCGACATTAGCGCGCTACAACCCACTGATTTGCACATCGCCCGTGGCGAAGTGTTTGGCCTGATCGGCCACTCCGGTGCTGGCAAGAGCACCCTGCTGCGCCTGATTAATCGCCTCGAAGAGCCCTCTGGCGGGCGCATTAGCATCGACGGCGTGGAAGTCACGGCGCTCAACCCGCAAGGCTTGCGGCAATTTCGCCAACAAGTCGGGATGATTTTTCAGCACTTCAATTTGCTCGCGGCCAAGACGGTCGCGGCCAATATTGCCTTGCCGCTAAAGCTCGCCGGCCAGCTTAACCCCGCGCAAATCGCCGCGCGGGTCAGCGCCTTACTGGCGCGTGTGGGCCTCACCGAGCACGCCAACAAATACCCGGCGCAACTCTCCGGCGGGCAGAAGCAGCGGGTCGGCATCGCCCGCGCGCTGGCCAGCGAACCGAAGATTTTGCTCTGCGATGAGGCCACCAGCGCCCTCGACCCGCAAACCACCGCGCAAGTGTTGCAACTGTTGGCCGAGATCAACCGTGAGTTGAACCTGACCATAGTGCTGATCACCCATGAAATGGACGTGATTCGCCGGGTCTGTGACCGCGTGGCGGTGATGGATGGCGGGGTAATAGTCGAGCAGGGGCCGGTGGCCCAGGTGTTTTTACACCCGCAGCATCCGACCACCCGCAGTTTCGTGCTGGAGGCTGAACAGGTTGACGCCGAGGGCCAGCGTGATGATTTCGCCCATGTGGCCGGGCGCATTTTGCGCCTGACCTTTCAGGGCGAGGCCACTTACGCGCCGTTGTTGGGCAGTGTGGCGCGGCAAACCGGAGTCGATTACAGCATCCTCGCCGGGCGCATCGACCGGATCAAAGACACGCCCTATGGGCAACTGACATTGGCGCTGACCGGTGGCGATATTGACGCCGCGCTGGCCTGCTTCGCCGCCGCCGATGTGCATTTAGAGGTGCTGCGCTAATGGATGCGTTATTAACCCGCCTGCTCCCTAACGTCGATTGGACGGAAATCGGCTACGCCAGCCTCGACACCCTGAGCATGCTTGGCGGCTCCTTGTTGTTCACCCTGTTGCTCGGCCTGCCGCTGGGGGTGCTGTTGTTTCTCACCGGGCCGCGTCAGCTGTTTGCCCAGCCGGCGCTGTATGGCCTGTTGTCGCTGCTGGCCAACGTGCTGCGCTCGGTGCCGTTCGTGATTTTGCTGATTTTGATGATCCCGCTGACGGTGCTGCTGACCGGCACCTCGCTGGGCGTGGCTGGGGCTATTCCGCCGCTGGTAGTCGGCGCTACGCCGTTTTTCGCCCGACTGGTGGAAACCGCTTTGCGCGAAGTCGATCGCGGCATCATCGAGGCCACCCAGTCGATGGGCGCCAGCACCTGGCAAATCGTCACCCGTGCGTTGCTGCCAGAAGCGCTGCCGGGCATCATCGCGGCCATCACGGTAACGGCCATTACCCTGGTGTCGTACACCGCGATGTCCGGGTTAATTGGCGGCGGCGGCCTCGGTGATTTAGCTGTGCGCTATGGTTACCAGCGTTATCAGCCAGATGTCATGGCGGTCACAGTGCTGCTGCTGTTGGTGCTGGTGCAAATTTTGCAAAACACTGGCGATAAGCTGGTGGTGCACTTTTCTCGCAAATAAAAAGCGCCAAGAAATAAAAGGATATGCCCCCGCTGTATGTTGCATGCAGCTTTTGTAGGGCGGGTTAGCCGCGCAGCGGCGTAACCCGCCGATGCGCTAATCCATTTTGTGGGCAACGCTTCGCGGTTGCCCACCCTACGTTTCACTCTGCGGTTATCCGCCGCTAATCCCTGCTCCCACAAGGAACTTAACATGAAAAAACTCGTTATCACCCTTGCTGCCATCACCGCGTTTACCGCTGCTATTAGCGCACAAGCCGGCGAAACCCTTAGTGTCGCGGCCAGCGCCGTGCCGCACGCGGAAATTCTCGAATTCGTTAAGCCGGCCTTAGCCAAAGAGGGCGTCGAGCTGAAGATTAAGGTCTTCACCGACTACGTGCAGCCCAATGTGCAGGTAGCCGAGGGGCGTTTAGACGCCAACTTTTTCCAGCATCAGCCGTATCTAGATGAGTTCAACAAGAGCCGTGGCAGCCAACTGGTCAGTATCGCCGGCGTGCATATCGAGCCCTTCGGCGCCTACTCAAGCAAAGTCAAAAGCCTCGCCGACTTGCCCCAAGGCGCTAACGTGGTGATCCCTAACGACGCCACCAACGGCGGCCGCGCCCTGTTGCTACTGGCCAAGGCTGGCGTCATCACCTTGAAAGACGGCGCAGGGATTACCGCCACGGTCAAAGACATCGCCAACAACCCGAAAGCCATCAAGGTCCGCGAGTTGGAAGCGGCCACTCTGCCACGCGTGCTCAATCAGGTTGATCTGGCCCTGATTAACACCAACTATGCGCTGGAAGCCGGCCTCAATCCGACCAAGGATGCGCTGGTGATCGAAGGCAGCGACTCACCTTATGTCAACATTCTGGTGGTCAGCAGCGCCCGTAAAGACGACGTCAGCCTACAGAAACTGGCTAAGGCGCTGAACAGCACCGAGGTGAAGGCTTTTATCAACGACAAGTACAAGGGCGCGGTAGTGCCGGCGTTTTGATCCTCGGTAATGGATTGCACGCGGCTTATTGAGCCCAAACAAAAATGCCCGCTCAGTTGAGCGGGCATTTTTTTGTCGGTGGTTTTACGGCTTGCCGGTGAGTAAACCGGGCAAATGCTCTTTGAGTTTCTGGTTATTCAGCGGTGCGCGAATAAAACCGTGCTGGCGACCATCGGGACCGAGGATGACCAAGTTGCCGCTGTGATCGACGGTATAGTTTTCTTTGCTGGTGTCGGCTGGGATAAACGGAATGCTCACCGAGTTGGCGAACTTTTGCAGGGTCGGCCCATCACCGGTTAAACCTTGAAAGCCGGCATTGAAGTAATCCAGATAGAGCTTAATTTGCTTTGGGGTATCGCGGTGCGGGTCAACGCTAACAAAGATCACCTGCAGGTTGTTGCGCGCCGCCTCCGGCAATAACGTCTGCAACTCACGCAACTGGGCGAGGGTGGTCGGGCAGATGTCCGGGCAGAAGGTATAGCCAAAAAACAGCAGGCTCCACTTACCCTTGAGTTGATCGACCGCTACCGGCTGGCCGTCTTGATTGGTCAGGGTCAGCGCCGGCAAGCCACGGCTTTGCGGCAGCAGCACTATGCCGGCATCCAGCAATACCGCAGGGTCGGCGCGGCCCGAGTTAGTCAGCACTTTGTTGACTGTCAGGCCCAGCACCAGCGCCACCATGGCGACCAGAATAAATACCGTTGTTTGCATGCGGGTCATTACAACAATCCTAAAAGTCGGCGAGCGAAGGTTAAAGCCTGTCTAACGCCGCGCCGATCAGCACTGCCGGCGGCTTCATAGGCTGAGCATTAGATAGTGATCGACCAGTAAGGCGATAAACAGCAGGAACAAGTACCAGATACTGTACTTGAAGGTGTTAATCGCCGCGTGCGGCTGGCTGTCACGGTACAGCACTATGGCCCAATGGAAAAACCGTAGGCCCAAGCCCACCGCGCAAACCAAATACAACCAGCCGCTCATCTGAATGGCGTAGGGCAGCAGGGTAACGGCGAACATCACGGCGGTGTAGAGCAAGATATGTATCTTGGTGTAATGCTCGCCGTGGGTCACCGGCAGCATAGGGATGTCGACCTTGGCGTATTCGGCTTTACGATGAATCGCCAGCGCCCAAAAATGCGGCGGCGTCCAGGCAAAGATAATCAGCACCAGCAGCAAGGGTTCGGCACTGATATGCCCAGTGACTGCGACCCAGCCCAGTAGCGGTGGCGCGGCACCGGCGAGGCCGCCAATGACAATATTTTGCGGCGTGGCGCGCTTTAGAAAGCCGGTGTAGAGCACCGCGTAACCGAGCAAGGAGGCCAAGGTTAGCCAGGCCGTCAGCTGATTGGTGAAGGCCAGCAAAATAGCCAGCCCACCGACCGAGAGCAGCATGGCAAAACTTAACGCAGCCGCCGGTGATACACGTCCCTCGGCCAGCGGACGCTTGTGGGTACGCGCCATAACCGCATCGATACGCCTGTCCACCACGTGATTGACCGCTGCCGCGCCACCGGCGCAGAGGGCAATACCGAGATTGCCGAAGACTAAAATTGTCCATGGCACCCCAGCGCGGGTGGCGAGAAACATGCCGACCAAGGAGGTGATCAGCATCAGCACCACCACCTTCGGCTTGGTCAGCTCTAGGTAATCGCGCCAGAGCGCTTGGCTGTGACGTTCGGTTAAAACAGTGGCCATAAGCTGTCTCCTTATTGTTATTCGAGTACGGCGCTAAGCCTTAACCGTCAGCCGCCGTGTGCAGCGAATTGCCAGCGGCTGAGGCCGCCTCTTGTCCCGCTAACGCAGTAAAGTCAGTTTGGCCGACGCGCGCCTGCGCCCGCAGCCGGTAATTAATCAGCACCAACAGCAGCAGCAACAGCGCGCCACCGGCGTTATGCGCGACGGCCACGGCCAGCGGCAGATGCAGCAACACATTGCTAATACCTAAGCTGACTTGCAGCGCCAGCGCCAGCAGCAGCCAAGCGGCCAGGCTGCCCAGCCCCTCGGCGCGCAAGCGCCAAGCCAACAGCAGCAATGTCAGTGTCACCAGCAGCGCCCCAAGGCGATGAGTCATGTGGATGGCGGTGCGGGCGTCGCTGTCGAGCTGTCCGCCGAGGTAGTTTGGGCCTATGTGTTGGCTCAAATGAAAGCCGTTGGCGAAATCCATGCTTGGCCACAGTTGGCCGTGGCAAGTGGGGAAGTCGATACAGGCCACCGCCGCGTAGTTACTGCTGACCCAGCCACCGAGGGCGATCTGGCCAATGACCAGCAGCAGGCCGAGCGCGGCTAAACGGCGCAGCCCCGGCGCAAGATTCGGCAGCACCGGCCAACGCCCAGATAAGCGCAGCGTCAGCAGCAATAACAAACTCAAGGTGGCAAAACCGCCGAGTAAATGCCCAGTCACCACTTGCGGCCAAAGTTTCAGGGTCACCGTCCACATGCCAAAAGCCGCCTGCGCAACCACCACCGCAACCAACAGCAGCGGTAGCTTCAACGGTTGCTCCGCGCGCGCCCGGTGTCGCCATGCCTGCAGCGCCAGGGCCGCAATCAACAGGCCCAAGCTGCCGGCGAAGTAGCGATGAATCATCTCGTTCCAGCCTTTTTGCGCCTCGACCGGGGCCTGCGGATAGTTCAGCTCGGCATGCGCCAGTTGCGTCTCGGTTTGCGGCACGCTGATAAAACCGTAGCAGCCGGGCCAGTCTGGGCAACCCAGGCCTGCATGGGTTAAGCGGGTATAGGCGCCGAGCAGCACCACCAGCACGGCTAAGGCGGTGGCCACTAGGGCGAGACGAAATCCGGGTTTGGCCATCAGGCTGCTCCTGCGCTTAACCAATATTCGACAGTTTTAGCAGCAGACGCAGATCGTTCAGCACATTTTTACCATCGGCCTTGGCGTCATAACGCAGCACCAAATTGCCGTGCGGATCGATAATCCACAGCTGTACGCTGGGGTCGCCCTTTTGCAGTTGCGCGTAGCGCTGGCGGTCCAAGCTAAAGCGCCCGAGCTGAGGATATTCGCTCTGCAACTGGCTCTGGTAGGCCTCACTCAGCGGCGCGCCACTGGCCAGCGAATGGGTCGCCCGCGCCGACTCACGGCCTAAACCAATTTGAATCTGGCGGACTAGGTACACCAGTTGCTGACAATCGGCAGCACACTCCTCTGGCGCGGTGACTAGCAATTGCCAGCGGCTTTCAACCTGCATCGCATCCACCGGCGCTAGCACGCCCAGCTCGCTACGACTTTGCCCGCTGCCAAGCAACTCGCCGTGGTAACTGCGTGACTCGGGCACCCAAAATTGCCACTTGTACATGGCCGAGGCGAGCAAAATAGGCCCGATGGTGGCGGCTAAAATAAGTAACAACTGGATCCGCCCGCGACGCGGATTGAGCTCAGACTTGGGGGTCACTGCAGGCATCGTCGCGCTTCCTTAATGAGGTGTTAGCGGTTGAATTAAAGCCGAAATATACAAATAAGCCGCACAGCGCCGCTGCCATCGCGAACCACTGCACCGCGTAACCTTGATGCTTGACCGGGCTCATCACCACGACCGGCCAGTCCGCTTGATAGGCGGCCGGCCCCGGCTCTAACCGTAGCTCATGGGGCCATCCGCCACGGCCCAATTGCTGCCATAACTTGGTCGCATCCACCTGGGTGAGTAATTGCGGCCAGGCATTGCTGGGTGCGTCGGCGTGTAGCTGAAAACTTGCTCCCAACGGCACATACACCCACGCCTGTAACTGCTGCACACCGCTGGGGGTGCTGAACGGCGGCGGTGTACGTCGGTCTGGCCAAGGTAACCAGCCCCGGTTGACCAGCAACCAAAGGCCGCTGTTTTGCTCATAAAAAGGCTGCAGCAACTCGACCCCAGCGCGCCCGGCGCGGGTGCGGTTATCCAGCAGGATGCTGTGTTCGGCATCGAAATGACCTTGCAGCAACACTCGCCGAAATGCCGGATCGACGCTCAACTCAAGCTCGCCAAGCACCTGCGCCGGTGCTTGCCGACGCAACTCTTGGGCGTTGATTAGCGTGCGCTTTTGCTCGGCGCGCGCCAGCTGCCAAAAGCCCAGACCTATTAATAGCGGCAACAGCGCCAGCACCACTAAGGTTGGCAGCCAGCCGGGCCGAAAGGCTCTCACTGCGGCCATCCGGCTATCGGCTCAGGCGTGACTATACTGCTAGGCATTCTCTCTCCCCCCGGAGCTACTGCATGCTTAAAGCGGCGATCGTCATCTTGTTACTGGCCACCGTGGCCAGCTTATTTAGCGGCCTAGTTTTTTTGGTTAAGGATCAAGGCCATGGTTCGCGGCTGGTTAACGCGCTTACCCTGCGAGTGATTCTGGCCGGCCTAACCTTGGCGTTGATTAGTTGGGGCTTTTACAGCGGCCAACTGGTTTCTCAAGCACCTTGGTAAAGCCCAGTGCCGGCTGGCTTAGCAGCCGGCAGCCGCCGTTAAAGCACGTACACGAACACAAAGAGGCCGATCCACACCACATCGACAAAGTGCCAATACCAACTGGCAGCCTCGAAGCCGAACTGATGCTCGGCATCGAAGTGCCCGCGCAAAATGCGAATAAACATGACCAGCAGCATGATGGTGCCGAGCGTCACGTGGGCACCGTGAAAGCCCGTCAGCATAAAGAAGGTCGAGCCGTAGATGCCCGACCCCAAGGTCAGCCCAAGTTCGTGATAGGCCTCGACATATTCGACGGCCTGAAAGCCCAAAAAGGCCATGCCCAAGAGGATGGTCAAACCCAACCACACCTTCAGCAACCCACGTTTGCCATGTTTAAGCGCATGGTGGGCAAAGGTGATGGTGACGCTGGAGCTGACCAGCAGCAGGGTGTTGATCAGCGGCAAGTGCCACGGATTAATCACCTCTTTGGCTGCCGGGAACAGCTTGGGGTCGGGGTTGTTCAGTAACGGCCAAACGAATTCAAAACTCGGCCACAGACTATTGGCAATACCTTTAGAACCCTCACCCCCCAGCCACGGCCCGGCAAAGGTGCGCACGTAAAACAACGCGCCAAAAAACGCGGCAAAGAACATCACCTCGGAGAAAATAAACCAACTCATGCCCCAGCGAAATGAGCGGTCCATCTGCGAGCTGTACATGCCGGCGCGGCTTTCTTTGATCACTATGCCAAACCAGCCAAACAGCATATAGGCGAGAAATAGCCCGCCAATCGAGAAGATCAGCGGTCCATTCGACTCAGCCCGCTGCGCGCTCATATCATTAAACCAAGTGGCCAACCCGTAGACTGTTGCGGTCATACCGATGGTGGCAATGATCGGCCATTTGCTTTGGGCGGGAACGTAATACTGCTCATAATCTGCCATGTTTGTTCTCCTATCGACCCGCGATCGAGGCGGGTGATTTAGTCGCCGTGATGTCGAACAGCGTGTATGCCAGCGTGAGGTGATGCACATCCTCAGGTAAGTCGCGGTCGACGATAAAACGCACTGGCATCTCGATCCGCTGCCCCGGCTGTAATACTTGCTGGGTAAAACAAAAACATTCGGTTTTATGGAAATACGCCGCCGCCACTGAGGGCGCGATGCTCGGTACTGCTTGCGCTGTCATCGGCTTTTGGCTGGGGTTACTGGCCACAAACAACATCTCGTTTACCGCCCCGGGATGCACCAGCAGCTCATCATTTTTGGCACGAAACTCCCAAACCATGTCCGCCGCGTTGGTGGCCAAAAACTGCACCCGCACCGTGCGGCTTTGGTCCGGCGCTTGCACACCCTCGTAAACACTGCCTGAGGGCTTGCCATTGATGCCCAGCGCCTGGCACATCACCTCATAAATAGGCACCAGCGCAAAACCAAAGCCAAACATCGCCACCACCACCACTAATAGGTGTTGGACCAGGCGGCGGTTGGGCCGGGAATCACTCATGAGCACTGGCCAAGTGGCGGGCTGTTTGCTGCGCCAGCGCCAAATCCTTGGCTGTGCTGAAAACGGCGGTTTGTTCGCTGCGCTCCTGAATCCGCCCTACGTCCGCCCTACGCCGCCCAATGGTAGTCATTACGGCACCTCTGGCGGGGTTTGAAAGGTGTGATAGGGCGCCGGCGATGGCAGCGTCCACTCCAAGCCTTCGGCACCATCCCAAGGCTTATCGCCAGCCGGTTTGCCGCCACGAATGCACTTGATGACGATAAACAGGAAGAATAATTGAGTCACGCCAAAGGCAAAGCCACCGATAGAGGAAATCATATTGAAATCGGCGAACTGCAAGTTGTAGTCGGGAATGCGCCGTGGCATGCCAGCCAAGCCGACGAAATGCATCGGGAAGAAGGTCATGTTCATGGCCACAAACGACAACCAAAAATGCAGCTTGCCGAGGGTTTCGTCATACATGTGCCCGGTCCATTTCGGCAGCCAGTAGTAGACCGAGGCGAAGATCCCGAAGATCGCCCCCGGCACCAGCACGTAATGAAAATGCGCGACCACAAAGTAGGTGTCCTGGTACTGATAATCGGCCGGCGCCATCGCCAGCATCAGCCCGGAGAAACCACCGATGGTAAACAGAATCACAAAGGCCACGGCGAACAGCATGGGCGTCTCGAAGGTCATCGAGCCTTGCCACATGGTCGCCGCCCAGTTGAACACCTTCACTCCGGTCGGCACCGCAATCAGCATGGTCGCGTACATAAAGAACAGCTCGCCGACCAGCGGAATACCGACCACAAACATGTGGTGGGCCCAGACGATAAACGACAGAAAGGCGATGCTCGAGGTGGCGTACACCATCGAGGTGTAGCCGAACAACGGCTTGCGGGCGAAGGCCGGAATGATCGCGCTGACCGCACCGAAGGCCGGCAGGATCATGATGTACACCTCGGGGTGACCGAAGAACCAAAACACATGCTGGAACAGCACCGGATCACCACCGCCGGCGGCGCTGAAGAAGCTGGTTCCAAAGTGGATGTCCATCAGC